>PMCP01000158.1 GCA_003155415.1 Gammaproteobacteria bacterium
AACTCGTTCTTCGTCTTGACGTCGGCACCGGCCTTGATCAGCCGCTGCACCAGCTGCGCGTTGTCGCGATAGATCGCCCAATGCAGCGCGGTCGTTCCATCAGCCGACTTCGCATTGACGTCTACCTTGTCCGCAATCGCAGCGAGCGCCGTGGTCGTATCGTTCGCCTTCGCGGCGTCGATTAAGTTTGGCGCAGCCTGCGCGCAAATTCCTGCCGTGAGCCCGAAGGCGGCAACCACTGCGGCAAAACGATTCCTCCAGCGACAAAAGTGTCGTTCCAGCGAGGCGTGTTTGTGTGTGTCGAGGGCCTCCCGCGGGACNNGGATGCGATTTCCGGCGTGTCCCGCGGGAGGCCCTCGACACACACAAACACGCCTCGCTGGAACGACACCACCCCCACCCTCAAACCTCAGAAAGCTCTGTCGTGCTGTCGCCGACCTTGTCGATCGGCACTCCGGCGCGGAGCAGCAGCGTGAAGAGGAGGTTGGCGATCGGTGTGCGGTCTGGGTAGCGCACATGCTGGCCGCCCTTGATCGTGCCACCGGCACGTCCCAGCACGATCGTCGGCAGCGGGAACTGGTTGTGCACGTTGCTGTTCGACATGTTGCTGCCGTACAGGAACACGGAGTTGTCGAGCACCGAGCCGCGATCACCGTCCGGCATCTTGTCGAGCTTCGTCAGGAAGTCCGCGAACACGCTCGTGTGATAGCGCTGCACGCGTGCGAGCTTCTCCATGGCGGCCTTGTTGTCCGCGTGATGCGAGAGCGGGTGGAACGCGTCGGGGATACCGATGTGTGCGTACGACTGATTGCTGACCTCAGCCGCCATCATGTAGCTCACGATGCGCGTCATGTTCGCCTGGAACGCCGCGGCGATGAGATCGAATTGCAAGCGCAGTAGCTGATCGAAGCTCGGCCGCGCAACCGGCACGTCGGGCAATGCGATCTTCGTGAGGTCGCGCTGGCTCATGAGCTCGATGCGGCGTTCGATTTCGCGCACGCTGTCCAAATAGTCGTCGACGAGCGAGCGGTCCGCGGGGCCGAGCGTCTTCTTCAGGCTACCGGCTTCGCCCAGCACCATGTCGAGCAGGCTCTGGTAGTCGCGCGACACGGCTTTGCGCTGCGTTTCGCTCTTGCCGCGGCCGAAGATCTTCTCGAACGCTTTACGCGCGTCGAACTCCATCGGCAGCGGTGTGGTGGGCGTGCGGAACGAGATCGTGCGGCCGTACGCGCAGCCGTAGGTGCCATCGCACGCGGCGCCGCCACCTTCTTCTTCTGTGGCGACCTCGAGCGAGGGCAGCGGCGTGTCCTGGCCGATGTGCTGCGCTGCGATCTGATCGATGGTGACGCCGGCGTACGGCGCGTGACTCTGACGCGGATGCACGCACGAGAGCCACGTGCCCGGCACGATCGCGTGGACGGCAGAGCTCTCCGCCGGTTTATTGCCGAGGCCGCTGACCACCGTCAGGTGTTTCGCGAAAGGCTTGAACGGCTCGAGTATCGGCTTGAAGTCGAAGTCGCGGCCCACCGTATCCGGCGTCCAGCGGTTCACTTCGGCGCCGTAGCGCGTGTTGTCCATGATCGCGCCGTGCGGCAGATAGAAGAAGCCCATGCGCGGTTTAGGCGAAGCGGCGGTCTGTGCGAGCGCCGTGGCCGCTGGCACCATTGCGGAGAGCAGCGGGAGCCCGATCGCTGCGCTGCCGGCTTTCAGCAGCGTGCGTCTCGACAAGTGCTTCTTCGTGATGAACATCGTCACTCTCCCGCGTCGCTCGGCGCGGCGCGCATGCGGAACGGCGCGCTCTTCGCTACGCCCAGCACCAGTGAAGCGAAACTATAGTGGTCGCGCTGCGAGTCCGCCACGATCTGGCGCACAACCGGCATGTCGTAGTACTTCAAGCCTCGGCCGAGCGCGAACACCATCAGGCGTTCCGTCATGCCGCGGACGAACAGCGTGGGGTCGTCGGTGAGCGTCTTGCGCAGCTCCTCGGGGTTGTTGACGGGGCGGCCGTCGGCCAGCGTGCCGGTCGAGTCGATCGCGATGCCGTTGTTGCGCTCTTTCGTGCGCCACTCGCCCACGGGGTCGAAGTTCTCGAGCGCCTGGCCGAGCGGGTCGATCACGCCGTGGCAGTGGTTGCACGAAGGCATCGTTCGGTGGCGCGCGAGCCGCTCGCGCACGGAGCGCGGAATGTCGCCGGGCGGCGGCGTGAGATCGGTCGACACGGTCGGCGGTGGCGGAGTGGGCGGCGAAGCCAGGATCGTGTCGAGCACCCACGCGCCGCGCAGCACGGGCGAGGTGCGGTCGGGGTACGACGTGACCATCAGCACGCTGCCTTTGCCGAACAGGCCGAAGCGGTGCGAATCGGTGAGCTCCACGCGGCGGAACTGATCGCCGCGCACGTCGGGCAAGCCGTAGTGACGCGCGAGCCGTTCGTTGACGAACGTGTGCTTTGCGTTCAGCAGATCGATCACACTGCGTTTGTTGTCGCGCAGGATGCTGTCGACGAAGAGCTCCATCTCGGTCTTGAACGCGCGGCGCAAGTCCTCGTCGAACGTGGGGTACAGCCGCGGATCGGGATCCAGCGTATCGAGCCGGCGTACGCCGAGCCACTGGAACGCGAAGTTCGTGACGAGCGAGCTCGACTTCGGGTCGCCGAGCAGCCGACGCACCTCGCGCTCGAGCACGGCAGGCTCGTGCAGCCTGCCGCTGTTCGCGAGCGCGAGCAGCGTTTCGTCCGGCCCTTGGCTCCAGAGGAAGAACGAGAGGCGCCACGCGAGCTCGAGATCGTTCACCGCGTAGGCGGAGCCGGGCTTCAGATCGGCCGGTGGCGCGCCGGGCTCGGCGCGGTACAGAAACTTCGTGCTCGCGAGAACCGCCATGAGGCCTTTCTGAATGCCGGTGTCGAAGTCCCGTTCCGCGCGACCTTGGCTGTAGAACGCGAGCAGCGGCTCGACGTCCTGGCGATCGACCGGTCTGCGGAACGCACCGTGCGCGAGATTCGTCAGGATCTGCGTGGCGCACGGCAACTCTTCGTCGGCCGATTTCGGATAGCAGCTGAAGATTCGCGCGCGGCTCTCCGTGGGCTCCGCGATGCCGGTCGGTCCGAACGGGCCGATGATTTCCATGCCGTACAACCGCGGGATGTCGGGCACGCCTTCGCCGGGCACGAGCGACTGCAGCAGGTAGTCGCCTTCCGCGAAACTGCGCGCGACGAACGCGGCGCCCACGGCGCGACGCCCAGCCTTCACCGGCACGCGCACGTGGCGGAAGCGATCTTTGATGGCTTCGACGGCCGTGATCTGCCCCTGGTCGAGTGCGCGCGAATCTTCGTCTCCACCGATCGGTGCGCTGAACACCTTCTTGCCGTCGATCACAATCGCGAGCTCGTGCGCATACTCGAGCCAACCGTACGGATAACCGCGCAGCTCCGAGCCCGGAATCGACGACACCGTGAGGTTGAACTCGTAGTCGCCGTCGGCCGGGAACTGGTGCTCCACGAGCAAGCCGTCGCGTGTGCCGAGCGGCAGGCCGTCGACGTGCTCCGTGTTGTTGCCGCGGCGTACGCGATAGTCAGCGCGTGCGACTTCCGGTGCGCGCTCACCCACGGCCTGGATGCTGATGTCGCGCGCGGCGGCGAGGTACTGATCGATGTGCGTTGGCGTCACGCGCAGCACTTCGGCCACGTTGTCGAAGCCTTCGCTCGCGGTGTCGGCGGGCAGCATGGCGCGCGCGTCGATGCGCAGACTCAGGAGCTGCTCGACGGCTGTGGCGTACTCGGTACGGTTCAGGCGATGCAGGCCCACGCGGCCCGGTTCCGGTCCACGCTCGGCCGCGCTCGCGTCGAGATAACGCTCGAGCCCCACGATCAGCTGCTCGCGCTCCTTGGCGTCGGGCCTTGGCGAGCCCGGCGGCGGCATCAGACCACTCCGCAACTTGCGGACGACTTTCTCGAAGATCTCGGGCTTACTCGTGACGTCCGTTGAATGCAGTTTCTCAAAAGAGAGATTCGCCGCGAGATCGTTGTCGTTGTGGCACTCGGAGCAGTAACGGCCGAACATCGGCCAGTGGTCTGCGACGGTTTGTGCTGGGGGCGGCGCGCTGCAACCCGCAAGCCAACCGCCTGCGAGCGTAGCCAACGCCGCGGAGACAAAGCGCGGGAGCTGCTCTCTATAAAGAGTCACCGAGCCTCCCTGCCCACCACAAACCGTTGTAGATGTTGGCGACGAAGCGTTCGCGGTTCGTGCCCCACTGCGCGTCGAAGCCGGCCGTCACGTCCGCCGCCAGCATCTCGGCGATGCTCTTGCCCTTGCGCATCAGGTTTTCGATGCGGCCACGCACGGTCTTCAGCATATCGAGCTGCGCTTCGAGATGGCTGTGCGGTTGCGCGGGCCCTTCGTGGGGAACGATCAGCGTGTTCGCGTTCGTGATGTTCAGCAGCTTTTGGGTGGCATCGACGAGACCGCCGATCCAGCCGCCCGTCGCGTAGTCGATCACCGGGTACGCGCCCGCTGCAACGGCCCCGCCCGCGACGAGCACGTTCCGCTCGCGAAAGTACGCGTAGATGTCGCCGTCGGTGTGCGCTTCCTGAAGATGACCGTACTCGATGCGCTCATCGCCAACTTTGAGCGTGAGGGGCTGCGGATCCGACGAGTGGAACGTCGTGGTCGGCAGCGCCGCCGCCGCGCGCGGCTCGTAGGTCTTGTCTTCCCAGTCCACGTAATATTCGGTGGCCATCCACAACCGCGTGTTCTCGTGCGCCACGATCTTCGTCCCCGCGCCGCCGAGCGCGTCGTTACCGCCGGTGGCGGCCGGGTGCCAGTGGGTGTTCAAGAGCGTCTCTAAGGGCGCGCCCCCGAGCTGCGAGCGGACGAGGGCCGAGAGAGCGGCGGCATGTTCCGGCGCTCCGCTATCCACGAGCGCGGCGGCATCCGCCGTCCTCAGCAGCGCAACGTTGCCACCTGCACCACCGATAAGCGTTAGCCCATCGCGCAGCGAAGTGGTCGTGAACGGTGTAGCCGCTTGAGCCGCAGCCGAACCGAGCAGTTTGTCGAGCGGCGGCGCGCCGAGCGCCGCCGCAGCCAGCGCGTACC
>PMCP01000204.1:0-22952 GCA_003155415.1 Gammaproteobacteria bacterium
AATGACGGCGTACTCGTTCGTCCATGTGTGCAGTTGGCCGAAGCTCAATGGCCGACACTCTGCCTCGAACGTCCCGGAGCTTCAACTGCCGTCGAAGGCGTTTCGGATCCAGCGGATCGCGGGCGTGGGCCCGTCGATGCCATCGAACGCGACCACATCGAAACGAATCGGCGCGGCGTGCCANNCGGCCGTCCTGGCACACGAGATCGAGTTCGCCGAGACGGCAGCGAAACCCACGCGCAACGATACGCAGCCCCTGGGCTTCGAGGTAATCAGCGGCGCGCGACTCCCACAGGCGGCCGCGCTCGAGCTGCATTCAACGTCGGCCGGCGCCCGCCAGGGATGGCGGAAGTTCTGGGATTGCAGGAGCAAATCCCTGCCCATTGCTCGAAGACGAGCCCACGGCTGGCGGCCCGTCGATTGCGACCGGTTGGCCGTTGCGAAACTGCGCTAGCGGCAGCGTTCGATGGATGCGGCCGTGGTTGTCGAGCGAAAGATCTCCGGATAATCCGCGCACGGGCCACGCGCGGCCGTCGGCGGCATACAACGAGCCGATCAGGTTGTAGGCGTCGATGCCCATGCCGTACAGGCGGAGCTGCCCCACGCGCTGGGGCCAGAACGAGATCCACTCGCTGGTGATCTTCGTCACCGTGTCGTCGGGCGCAAGTAGTGCCGGCGTATCGGCGAAGATCAGGCCGTTCAAATCCGTGGTGCGCCGCGTGTTGGCCGGATCGAAGATGTCGGCCGTCGAGTACGTCGGAATATCGCCCGCAGAGTAGAACCGCAACTGGGGAACAAGCAGCCGAGCAGTGCGTGCATCGGCCATGATGAAGATCATGTCGACGTCTTGGCGACGCCGTGGCTCGAACTGCACGGGCACGCCGAGATTCGCGGCGAGCCGACGGTAGCGCTGCTCACTGCGCATGATATTGAGCAACGAGGCAATCGGCTTCGAGAAATCCTGCAGCGACGGGTCGTAGCCGCTCGCATCGACGAGTTGGCCGCCGCGCGCTTCGAACTCCGCGCGAAACGCGTCGCGAATCTGGTAGCCACGCCCATTGCTCGGCACGAACGCGAGCGCGTTCTTCGCGCCGGACGCGGCTGCCGTCGCGGCGATCGTTCGTGCTTCGTCTTCGGGAGCGAGCGCGAACTGGTAGAAGCTGCGCAGGAACGTGCCTTCTTTCGTTGCGAAGTTCAGCGCGAGCGTTGGCACGAAGCCAGCCTGCGCTATGACCTGGTCGACCTCCGGTTTCAGTAGGGGGCCAACGATGAAATCCGCCCCGTCGAGCTGGGCTCTTAAATATGCCTGTTGGCTGCCCTGTGCCGTGTCGTATATGCGGACGGTGGTGCCCTCGCCATGAGGGCCACGCAAATGGGCAGCCATGAAGCCGTCGCGCACCGCGAGAGCGAAAGCGCGCTGCGGCGACGACAGCGGCAACAGCAGCGCGATGTGCGCAGGCCAGGCCGCTCCGCGCTGGGCTGCGAGCAGCTCTGCGAGCAACCCTCCTGCCGCTGGGTGATCCGTGTAGGTCTGCCGCCACGTCAACAGCGCGCGTCGCAGTTCCTGGCCGCTGGTGGCCACGAGCGGTGCCAGTGCCAACCAGCCGTCGACTGTCTTGTCGCCCACGGGCGCGAGAGCCGTTGTGCTCGGAGTTTGTCGCAAGCCGTCCCAGATCATGCGTTGATTCGCGAGAATCGACGCTGCGTCGTTCAGCCACACTTCGCGCTCTGCAAGCACGCGGACGGCTTCGATCGGCCGCCCGAGCTGGAACAACGCCTGCCCGCGTATCGCCGCGGCGTCGATGCGGGCGACATCGCCGAGGGGTTGCGGTATCGCGTTCAGAATATCGAGCGCCGGCTGTGGGCGACGCTCGGCTAGCTCGAGGCGCGCGAGTAGCACGGAGATTCGTTGTTGCTGTGCGGGCGTAGCGCTGACGCGCGCGTCGTTCAGGCGGCGACGTGCGACCGGTCTATCGCCAGCTTCGACCGCGTAACGCGCGGCTTCAAGCAAGTAGTCGACGCGCGCGGCGCCGGCTGCGCCGGCCGCGAGCTGCGCGTAGAGGTCCGCCGCAGCGCTGTAGTTGCGGGCTTCGACGGCGCTCTTGGCACGCGCTTCGAGGTTCGCTCCGCCGCCGCTGAGCGGCGGCCGCGTCGACGGAGTGACGCTCGTGCACGCGGCAAAGCCGACGAGCGCAAGCAGGAGAATCGTGGTGGCTGCGCGCCGCAGCCCGCCTGTAAACTGCATCTCGATCATGGGCACATCTATAGCGCTGTCGTGACGGGCACGCGGGCCGAGGGTGGCACGCTCTACGTCGTTGCGACACCGATCGGCAACCTCGACGACGTGAGCCCGCGCGCGCGTGCGGTGCTCGCCAAGACCGATGTCATTGCAGCCGAGGATACCCGCCACACCCGGGGATTGCTATCGAGTATCTCCGCAGAATCGCGACTTATCGCCTACCACGAGCACAACGAAGAACACCGCGTACCGGAGTTGCTCGCGCGGCTCGCGGCGGGCGACTCGGTGGCGCTCGTCAGCGACGCGGGCACGCCGCTGATCAGTGATCCCGGGTGGCGGCTCGTGCGTGCGGCGCAGGACGCCGGTTTCGCCGTCGTGCCCGTGCCGGGAGCATGCGCGGCGATCGTGGCGCTCTGTGCCGCCGGTTTGCCAACCGACCGCTTCGTGTTCGAAGGCTTTTTGCCGCGTCGCGAGGGTCCGCGCGACGAACGCCTCGCCGCGCTCAAACGCGAGCGGCGCACGCTCGTCTTCTACGAGGCCGTGCATCGGATTCCCGCGACGCTGGCTGCGCTCGTCGGTGCCTTCGGCGGCGAGCGGCGCGCCGCGCTCGCACGGGAGCTCACGAAGATCCACGAGCAGATCGTCGTCGGCACGCTTACGGAATTGCATGCGCGGCTCGATGGGGAGATTCCACTTCTCGGCGAGTTTGTGATCGTCGTGGCCGGCGACACGAGTGAAGCGCCCGCGGATCTCGCCGAGGCGCAACGCGTCTACGCCCTGCTCGCGGCGGAAATCGATCCCGGCACCGCCTTGAAGCTGACGGCCGCGATCACCGGCATTGCGCGCAACGATCTCTATCGTCTGCTGCGCACCTGAGCGTGCAAAGCGCGTAGACTTCGCGCCGGGAGTCGGCCAGGCAGCCGCTGGGGTAACACCTGGAGGAAAGTCCGGGCTCCATTGGGCAGGGTGCCAGGTAACGCCTGGGAGGCGCGAGCCTACGGAAAGTGCAACAGAAAATAAACCGCCCGCCAGCAATGGCAGGTAAGGGTGAAATGGTGCGGTAAGAGCGCACCGCGCAGGTGGTAACACTCTGCGGCAAGGCAAACCCCACCCGGAGCAAGACCGAATAGGGGAGCGTTAAGTGTGCCCACACGAGCTCCCGGGTAGGTCGCTTCAGCTGCGCGGTGACGCGCAGCGCAGATGAATGGCTGCTCTCGACAGAACCCGGCTTATCGGCCGACTCCCACTTCTCTCCCCCAAACCTAAAAGACGCCGCGCAATCTTGCGGCGGACCCTCCGTTTCCGTCCCGACGGCGCTCCGGTCGACTCGTCGAGGGGCGCAGGGATGCGATTTCCGCCGTGTCCCGCGAGGCCCCCATCGAAGGCCCGCCGCTCACTTGCCACCGAGCTAATCCCACCGTCGCCAACCGCCGACGTACTCGCGACGTAACTGTTTGTCGGCCACCGAGTTTTCGCGCGCAAACGCGTTGACCCGCAGTGCAGCCGTGCCTATAGTGTCGAGGAGTGGAGAAAAGTGGGAGGGAATGGGCCTGGCGGTCTCCCTATGTTGCGCGGCGCTACCAAAGTCACCCTCGATGCAAAGGGTCGTCTGGCTATCCCGGTTCGTTATCGGGAGCAGCTCATGACCCGTGCTGAAGGGCATCTGGTAGCGACCGTCGACCGGGATTATTGCCTGCTCATCTACCCACTGCCCGATTGGGAGGAGATCGAACGCAAGCTGACCCGCTTGCCTGCGCTCAATAAGCAATCGCGGCGCTTGCAGCGTCTGATGTTGGGACACGCCACCGAGCTCGAGATGGATAGCCACGGCCGAGTCCTGCTGACGCGTGAGTTGCGAGAGTTCGCGGGCCTCGACCGTCAAGCAATGTTGATTGGTCAAGGCAACAAGTTCGAACTCTGGAGCGAAGAACGATGGAACGCGCGGCGGGACGAGTGGCTGGCAGATGACGACGGCGAAGAAGCGGGCCTACCTCAAGAACTCGAATCGCTGACTCTGTAGGGCATTGCGCCGGTGACCAGAGCCTCTGGACATCAGCCGGTGCTGCTCCAGGAGGCGGTCAAAGGTTTGGCATTGCGGGATGACGGTTGGTACGTCGATGCGACCTACGGACGCGGCGGGCATAGCGCCGCAATACTGGCGCGGCTCGGTGCGCAGGGACGGTTACTCGCTTTGGATAAAGACGGCGACGCCGTGGCTGACGGCCGCGAGCAGTTCGCCGGTGACGCACGTTTCGTCATCCAGCACGCAGGCTTCGAAGACTTTGCCGCCGTCGCCGCGCCTTGGCTCGCCGGGCACGCGTTGGCAGGAGTCCTTTTCGATCTTGGGGTCTCCTCGCCGCAACTGGACGTTGCGGAGCGTGGCTTCAGTTTCGCGCACGACGGACCTTTGGACATGAGGATGAACACGGCGGCCGGCCAGACGGCGGCGGAATGGCTCGCGACCGCGTCGCAGCGGGAGCTTGCCGACGCGCTGTTTCACTACGGCGAGGAGCCGCGCGCGCGGCAAATCGCGGCTGCGATCGTGCGTTCTCGTGACGAAACGGCGCTCACTACCACCCGTCAGCTTGCGGATTTGATCGCCGCCCATGCGGGGCGACAGACAGGCAGGATCCATCCGGCCACGCGCGCGTTTCAGGCCATCCGCATCGCCATCAACGACGAGCTCGGCGCGCTCGAGCGCGCGCTCTCCCAGTGCGTCGACTTGCTTGCCGCGGGCGGGCGGCTCGCGGTGATCAGTTTCCACTCGCTCGAGGACCGGATCGTCAAACGGTTCATGGCCCGCGAGGCGCGTGGGGACGAGGTGTACGCGGGGTTGCCGGACATTCCGCCCCACGCCCGGCCGCGCCTGAAGTTGATCGGCAAGCTCGTGCGCCCCTCGGACGACGAAGTGCAACGCAATCCTCGTTCGCGCAGTGCGCGGTTGCGCATCGCCGAGCGCCAGCCGACCGAGCAGGCGGCATGAAGAAGCAACTCATCGAACTCGCCGGCGTGTTGTTCCTCGCCGTGTGCGTCACGGCGTCGGGCATCTGGATCGTGGAGACCGAGCACCACTCGCGGCAGCTCTTCATTCAGGTGGAGGAGCTGAATCGCGAGCAGGACCAGCTCCAGATCGATTGGGGACGCCTCCAGATCGAGCAGAGCACGTGGGCCACGCATCCGCGAATCGAGGGCCTCGCGCGCGAGCGTATGCACCTCACGGTGCCGCGCGATGAGCAGCTGGTCGTGGTCGTGGAGCCGAAGCGGTGAACGGATGAAGCGGGGGGCGAAAACGACAGTGGCGGATCGGGCGCGTTGGCGCACGACGTTGCTACTTGGCGCCTTCGCGCTCGGCGCGGTCGCGCTCGAGGGGCGAATCCTGTATCTGCAGCTCGTCAACAAGGCGTTTCTGACGGAGCAGGCCAACGATCGTCATCTGCGCACCGTGCAGATCTCTGCCCATCGCGGCACGTTGACGGATCGCTACGGAGAGCCGCTCGCGGTCAGCACGCCGGTCGACACCGTGTGGGCGAACCCGCAGGAGCTGAAGCCCGCGCTCGCGCGGCTGCCGGAACTCGCCGCGGTGCTCGACCAGGACACCGAGTGGCTCGAACGGCGCATCACCAGCAATCTCGATCGCGAGTTCGTGTTTCTGCAGCGTCATTTGCGGCCCGCCAAGGCCGAGCAGGTCATGCAACTCGGCCTGCCCGGGGTCGGCACCGTTCGCGAATACCAACGTTTTTATCCCGCGGGCGAGGTCACGGGCCACATCGTCGGATTCACGAACGTCGACGATCGCGGCCAGGAAGGGCTCGAGGCCGCGTTCGATCATTGGCTCAAGGGCGAGAACGGCAGTAAGCGCGTGCTGCAGGATCGGCTCGGTCACGTGATCGGCGACGTCGAGCTTCTGAGCCACGCGCGCCCCGGTAAGGATCTGCGCACCAGCATCGACCTGCGGATCCAGTACCTGGCGTACCGTGAGCTGAAGCGCGCAGTGACGGACAGTCGTGCGCGTTCCGGTTCCGTCGTCGTGCTCGATCCGAATACCGGCGAAGTGCTCGCGATGGTGAACCAGCCGTCGTACAACCCCAACGACCGCTCGCAATATCACGCCGAGCAGTATCGCAATCGCGCCGCCACGGATATCTTCGAGCCCGGTTCCAGCTTCAAGCCGCTCGTGCTCGCGGCCGCGCTCGAGGGCGGCTCGTTCGGCCCGCGCACGATGATCGACACGTCGCCGGGTTCGCTCTCGATCAATAACAGAAAGATCACCGAGGACGAGCACAATCTCGGTCGCATTGATCTGACGACGGTGCTCGCGCTGTCGAGCAACGTCGGCGCCGCGCGCGTCGGGCTCACCATGGAGCCTCAGACGATTTGGAAGACGCTGACCGGCTTTGGCATCGGTCGCTTGAGCGACAGTACATATCCCGGCGAGTCGGCCGGTGTGCTCAACGACCCGCAGCACTGGCGCACGATCGGCCAGGCCACGCTGTCCTACGGTTACGGCGTCGCCGTGACGGCGCTGCAGCTCGCGCGTGCGTATGGAGCGATAGCCGCGAACGGCTTATTGCGGCCAGTGTCGATGCTCGCCGTGGACGAGGCGCCGGCCGGTGAGCGCGTGATCTCCGCGAACACCGCGCAGGAGCTCGTGGGCATGCTTGAAGCCGTCGTTGCGCCGAACGGCACCGGCAAGCGGGCTGCTGTGCGCAACTTCCACATCGCAGGCAAAACCGGCACCACGCAGAAATCTGGCGTCGGTGGTTACAGCGCGGAGCGCCACGGCGCCATCTTTGCCGGCATTGCGCCCGCCAGTGCACCGCGGCTCGTCGTCGTCGTCATGATCGACGAGCCCCAGAGTCAGGCTTACTACGGTGGCGACGTCGCGGCGCCTGTGTTCGCGAATATCGTTTCCGGCGCGCTGCGCGTGATGGCAGTGCCGCCCGATGCGCTGCCGGCACCGGCCTTGACCGTGCTCGCGCAGGCGCAGGTGAGACCATGATGGCCGCGCTCGCAGCACGCGGTCGCACGCTCGGCGAGTTGCTCGGTGCAGGTGCGGGTGGCTACGGCCGGCTCGCGATCACCGACCTCACGCTCGACAGCCGGCAGGTCACTGCCGGCGCCGCATTCATCGCGGTAGCGGGTGGCCGTGAGCACGGGCTCGCTCACGCAGCCGAGGCACTCGCCCGTGGCGCGTCCATCGTGCTGTACGAGCCCGACCCAAGGTTTCCCTCGGTCGAGGCACCGAGCCTGGCCGTGTCGGGCTTGAAGGCGCGGCTCGGCGATCTCGCGCATGCGTTTTACGCCATGAGCCCGGCGCCGACGCTGGTTGGTGTCACCGGCACGAACGGCAAGACGACGGTCGCGTATCTCTTGGCACAAACGCTTGGTCAACCGCAGCGGCCGTGCGGCTACATCGGCACGCTCGGCTACGGAGTGCCGCCGCAGCTCACGACTCACGGGCACACGACGCCGGACACTCTCACGCTGCATCGCGAGCTCGCGGAGATGCACGCTGCGCGCGTCGCGATGGAAGTTTCGTCGCACGCGCTGGCTCAGGATCGGGTCGCGGGCCTCAAGTTTCACACGGCCGTGTTTACGAACTTGACGCGCGATCATCTCGATTTGCACGGCGACTTTACGAGTTACGGCAACGCGAAGCGCCGGCTGTTTCGGCTCCCGGAGCTCCAGTGCGCCGTCGTGAACGCCGACGATCCATTCGGTGCGTCACTCGGCGCCGATCTGCCGCGGGGCTGCGAGCTACTGCGCACGAGCACACGCGGTGCGGGCGCCGAGCTCGTCGGCCGAGTGCGGCGCTCGGACCTTGCCGGCGTCGATATCGAAATCAGCGGCAAGTTCGGCGTCGGGCGGCTGCAGTCGAAGCTGATCGGCACGTTCAACGCCGAGAATCTGCTGAGTGCGCTCGGCGCATTGCTCGCTCAGGGCATCCCGTTGCGTTTGGCGTGCGCGGCGCTCGGAGCTGCGAAGCCGGCGCCGGGACGAATGGAAGTTCTCGGCGGGCTGCCGCTCAAACCGTGGGTCGTGATCGATTACGCGCACACGCCCGACGCGCTGCAGCGCGTGCTCGGTACGCTCGAGGCGGCCGTGGTGGGCGAGCTCTGGTGCGTGTTCGGCTGCGGCGGCGATCGCGATCGCGGCAAGCGCCCTTTGATGGGTGCCATCGCCGCAGATCTCGCGGATCGCATCGTGCTGACCGACGACAACCCCCGCAGCGAGGATCCGGCCGCGATTGTGAACGACATTCGCGCAGGGGTCGGCGAGCATCCGCGCGTCAGCGTAGTCCACGACCGGCGCGCGGCACTCGCGAGCGCGATTGGCAAGGCTCGGCCCGGCGACGTCGTGTTGATCGCCGGTAAAGGTCACGAGTCCGAGCAGTTCGTCGGCAAAGAGCGGCGCGCGTTCAGCGACCGTGAGATTGCAGCGGAGCTGCTGGGGAATGTCCCATGATGTTGCGAACGCTGAGCGCGGTCGCGCACGAAGTCAAAGGAACGCTGATCGGCGCCGATGCACCGTTCGGCTCGGTCTCTACCGACAGCCGCGCGCTAGCACCGGGCGCCCTATTCGTCGCTATCGCCGGCGATCGTTTCGACGGCAACGACTTCGTGGCCGACGCGCAAGCGAAGGGTGCGGCTGGCGCTCTCGTGTCGCGGCGCTCTGGCTCGTCGCTGCCACAGATCGAAGTTCGCGACACGCGGCTCGCTCTCGGCCTCATGGCCAAGGCCTGGCGCACGACGTTCGCGGTGCCGGCTGTCGCAGTCGCGGGCAGTAGCGGCAAGAGCACCGTCAAGGAACTCGTCGCCGCGATCCTGCGCGTGAGCCGCTCGATATGCGTGGCGCAGGGGAACATGAGCAACGACGTCGGCGTGCCGCTGACGTTGCTGACGCTGACAGAAGAGCATGACGCCCTGGTCGTGGAGCTCGGCGCCAGCCGTGCAGGCGAGATCGACTACCTCGCGAATCTCGCTCAGCCGACCGTGGCCGTCATCACGAATGCCGCGGCCTCGCATGTCAATGGGTTCGGCTCCGTCGCGGGAGTCGCTGCCGGCAAAGGCGAATTGCTCGACCACCTGCCGCGCGCGGGCACCGCTGTGCTGAACGCCGACGATCCGTTCCGCGGCGACTGGTTCGCGCGCGCTCCGTGCGAAGACAGAGTCACGTTTGGTTTTTCGCCCGGCGCGGACTGTCACGTCGTCGGCGAGCCTACGTACGGCGCCGCGGGGTCGGAGTTCACGCTGCTGTTGCCTGATGGCGATGAAGTCGATGTCTGGCTGCCGTTGCCCGGGCGGCAAAACGTCGCGAACGCAATGGCCGCGGCCGCGGCCGCGCAGGCGGCGGGCGCCAGCGCCGAGGACATTGGCGACGGTCTCGCGCATGCAGTGCCCATGAGCGCCGGTCTCGGCGAGGCGGCCGTATGCTGATCCTGATCGCCGATCATCTGGCCCGCCTGTACACGCCCTTCAACGTCTTCAGTTACCTCACGATGCGCGCGATCCTGTCCGCGCTGACCGCGCTCACCCTGTCGTTCGCCATGGGGCCGTGGCTGATCCAGCGCTTGCAGATGCAAAAGGTCGGGCAGCAGATTCGCGAGCTCGGCCCACAAAGCCACCAGCCGAAAGCCGGAACGCCCACGATGGGCGGCGCGCTGATCCTGGTCGCGATCGCGTTCAGCACGCTGCTGTGGTCGAACCTGAGCAATCGGTTCGTGTGGCTTGTGCTCGGCGGCACGTTGTTCTTCGGCGTGATCGGTTTCATCGACGACTACAAGAAGATCGTCGTGCGCAACTCGAAGGGTCTCTCAGCGCGCTCGAAGATCTTCTGGCAGACCGTTGGCGCACTCGCGCTCGCCATTGCGTTTTACGTGAGCGCCGAGAATACGGCGATCGACCACGCGCTGCTGATTCCGTACCTCAAGAACGTCAGCATCGAATTGCCGGCCGTTGCGTATGTCGCGGTGACGGCGCTCGTGATCGTGGGTGCGAGCAACGGTGTGAACCTGACAGACGGTCTCGACGGCCTCGCCATCATGCCGGCCGTGCTCGTCGCTACGGCGCTCGGCGTGTTCGCGTATGCCGCCGGCAACGTGATCTATTCGAATTATCTCGGGATCCCCTATGTGGCGGGATCTGGCGAGCTCCTGGTTTTCTGTGCGGCCCTGGCTGGCGCCGGCTTGGGCTTCTTGTGGTTCAACACCTACCCCGCGCAAGTCTTCATGGGTGACATCGGTGCTCTCGCACTCGGTGCCGCCCTGGGGCTCGTGGCGGTGGCGGTGCGGCAAGAACTGGTGCTGTTCATCATGGGCGGGGTCTTCGTCGTCGAAACCGTCTCAGTCATCATCCAGGTTGCCTCCTACAAGTTGACCGGCCGGCGTATTTTTCGCATGGCGCCGCTACATCACCACTTCGAGCTCAAGGGCTGNNCGAAGGTGATCGTGCGTTTCTGGATCATCACCGTGATCTTGGTGCTGATCGGTTTGGCTAGCTTGAAGATTCGTTGATGGCAGCGATCGCCGCACTACGGCCGTTCGATGCGAGGCGGCCGCGCAGCGGAATAGCGACACGGAAGGAACGCGTGCGAGACACCGCAGCAAAACGCAGCTTGATCGTGGGCCTTGGCGCCACGGGCCTGGCTGTTGCGCGGTATCTGTGCGCGCGTGGTGAATCCGTGCGCGTGATCGACAGTCGCGCTACGCCACCGGGTCTCGATGAGCTGAAGGCCGCATGCCCCGAAGCCGATGTCATCGTCGAAACCCTCGATGCGCGGTGGCTCGACGACGCGAGTCGCGTGCTGTTGTCGCCGGGGCTCGCGTACGACATTCCGCTCGCGCTCGAAGCGCGCCGTCGCGGCTTGGCCGTGATCGGTGACGTCGAGCTGTTCGCGCTCGCAGCCCGTGCGCCGGTCATCGCCGTGACCGGCAGCAACGGCAAGAGCACCGTCACGACGCTCGTGTCACACATGCTGAAGGCGCAGGGGTTGGCTGCTCCGGCCGGCGGCAATCTTGGCCCGCCGGCTCTCGACCTGCTCGACGCGCCGGCCGACGCCTACGTGCTCGAGATCTCGAGTTTCCAGATGGAGACTGCCGACAGTCTGGCGCCGCTTGCCGCTACCGTGCTGAACGTGTCGCCCGACCATCTCGATCGTCACGGCACGCTCGAGCGTTACGCGGAGCTCAAGGAAAAGCTGCTGCGCACGGCCGATCACGCGGTCGTCAATGCAGACGACCCGATAGTCGCGGCCATGGGCGCGCGTCACCCGCGGGCCGTGTCGTTCTCTGTTGCAACCGAGCTTGCGCGGGGTTACTCGATCGTCGCGCGGAGCGGCGAACGCTGGCTCGCACGTGACCGCGAGCCGCTGCTGCGCGCGGCAGAGCTTGCGATTCAAGGAACGCATAACGAGGCGAACGCCCTCGCGGCACTGGCGTTGACAGTGCACCTCACGCGCGACTTGCCCGCGGCGCTCGAAGTGCTGCGCACGTTTCCGGGGTTGCCGCACCGCTGCCAGCGTGTCGCTGTGCGCAAGGGCGTCACCTACGTCGATGATTCGAAGGGCACCAACGTCGGCGCGACGCTGGCCGCGCTGCACGGATTCGTTGGCCCGCTCGTGCTCATCGCGGGCGGCCTCGCGAAGGGCCAGGATTTGGCGCCGCTTGCAGCGGGCGCGTGGGGCAAGCTGCGTGCGGCGGTGTTGATCGGCACGGCTGCGCCGGAGCTCGAGCAGGTGTTTGCTGGCGTTTGCGAAACAGTGCGCGCCGCGAACATGAACGACGCCGTTGCGCGTTCGGCAGCGCTCGCGCGTCGCGGCGATACGGTGCTGCTCTCGCCTGCGTGCGCGAGCCAGGACATGTTCCGCGATTACAAAGAACGCGGCGACCTGTTCGCCCGCGCCGCAGAGGAGCTGCCGCAATGAGCGCAGCCGAGAAACCGCGCAACGCCGCATTCGATCCCATGCTCGTGGCTTCGCTCGTCGCGCTGCTCGCGATCGGCGCGATCATGGTCGGTTCGGCGTCGATCTCGATCGCCGATCGACAGACGGGCGAGCCGCTGTTCTATCTGACGCGGCACGTCGGCGCCATCGGTGTCGGGTTGGTCGGCATGCTCGCCGCGAGCCTGGTGCCGACCGACGTCTGGTACCGCATGAACTGGCTGCTGCTCGTGATCGCGTTCGGACTGCTCGCCGTGGTGCTGATCCCCGGCGTGGGCCACGCCGTGAACGGCAGCCGGCGCTGGCTGCTCGTCGGCCCGGTCACGCTGCAGGCGTCGGAGCCGGCTCGCCTGTGCCTTCTCCTCTATATATCGAGCTACGCCGTGCGACGTGCGCAGGAGCTCGGTGCCAGCTTGAACGGTCTCGTGAAGCCGCTGCTCGTGATTGGCGCCGCGAGTGCGTTGTTGCTCGTGGAGCCGGACTTCGGCTCCTCCGTCGTGCTCGGCGCGACGGCACTCGGCGTGCTGTTCGTGGCCGGCGCACGGCTGCGTGACTTCTTGCTCGCCGTTGCCGTAGGGGGCGTATTACTCACGATCCTCGCGTTGTCGTCGCAATACCGGCTGGCGCGACTCATGGTGTTTCGCGATCCCTGGGCCGATCCGTTTGCGGGTGGCTTCCAGCTCACTCAATCTCTGATCGCGATCGGTCGCGGCGATATCGGCGGCGTGGGCTTGGGCGAGAGCGTGCAGAAGCTGTTCTATCTGCCCGAGGCGCACACGGACTTCGTCTTTGCCGTTCTCGTCGAAGAGCTCGGCTTCGTTGGCGCATCGATCGTGATCGCGCTGTTTGGCATCGTTGTCTACCGGGCGGTAAAGCTCGGTCGCGACGCCCTCCAGAGCGGCATGCATTTCCAGGGGCTGGTCGCCATCGGCATCGGCGTCATGCTGGGTTTCGAAGCGTTCATCAACATCGGTGTGAACACGGGTCTCCTGCCGACGAAAGGTCTGCCACTGCCGCTCGTGAGCTACGGCCGCTCGAGCACCGTGGTGACGCTCATCGCACTCGGTTTTCTGCTGCGCATTCATCGCGAACTGCATGGCAATCAGAAGCGTCTCGTGCAGCGCGGGTACGTTCGATGACGGTCGGTCCCATCATGATCATGGCGGGNNGGGCTCGAAGCCCGGCTCGTGCCGCAACATGGCATCGAGATCGAATGGATCACGATCGCAGGCGTGCGCGGCCGCGGCGTGCTCGCCTGGATCAGCGCGCCGTTTCGCATTGCGGGCGCCGTGCTCGAAGCGCTGCGTGCGCTGCGCCGGCGCAGGCCCGTAGCGGTGCTCGGCATGGGCGGCTTCGTCGCGGGGCCGGGCGGGCTTGCGGCCTGGCTTGCTCGCAAGCCGTTGCTGATCCACGAGCAGAACTCCGTTGCCGGCACCACGAATCGCTGGCTCGCGCCGTTCGCCAAGCGCGTGTTCGAAGCGTTCCCAGGCAGTTTCCCGGCGAACGTGCGTACCGAGGTGATCGGTAACCCGGTGCGCCGCTCGCTGACTGCGCTCGAGGCGCCGCGCACGCGGCTCGGTGCGCGTCGCTCCGAGCGTCGCCGCGTGCTGGTGATTGGCGGCAGCCAGGGCGCGCGGATCTTGAATGAGACGCTGCCGCGCGCGCTGTCCGGGTTGCCCGCGGATGCGCGGCCCGAGGTGTGGCATCAGGCCGGGCGGTCAGGGCTTGCGGCCGCGCGCGAAGCGTATTCGGAAGCGGGCGTTGCCGCGCGCGTGGACGAGTTCATCGACGACATGGGTGCCGCTTATCAATGGGCCGATCTCGTNNGTGCCGTTCAAGGCCGCGATCGACGATCACCAGACGTTGAACGCGCGGCACTTCGTCGGCGGTGGCGGCGGTGTGTTGATCACGGAGCAGGAGCTGACGCCCGCGGGTCTCGCCTCTGCGCTGCGTAGCTGCCTCGGCGATTTCGATCGGCTCGTTGCGATGGCCGAAGCCGCGCGCGCGCAGGCCCAGCTGGCGGCGGCCGAGAAGCTTGCGGCCGCGTGCCTCGAAGTTGCGGGGGCGAGCGCATGAACGCCGCCACGCGCATGGGCCGCATCCGCAACATCCACTTCGTCGGCATCGGCGGCGCGGGCATGGCCGGCATCGCCGAGGTGCTTCTGAACCTGGGCTACAACGTGAGCGGCACCGACGTGAAGCTCACGAGCGTGACGGAGCGCCTGCGCGGGCTCGGCGCGCGCGTGCACGAAGGCCACGCCGCCGAGCACCTGGGGGCCGCGGACGTTGTCGTCGTGTCGAGCGCCGTGGTGGCCGACAATCCCGAGATTGTCGCCGCGCACGAGCGCCGCATCCCGGTCGTGCGTCGCGCCGAGATGCTCGCCGAGCTCATGCGGTTCCGTTATGGAATCGCCATCGCGGGCACTCACGGCAAGACCACGACGACGAGCCTGGTCGCCAGCGTGCTGGCCGAGGCCAGCCTCGATCCGACATTCGTGATCGGCGGGCGGCTCGCGAGCGCGAATGCGAACGCGAAGCTCGGGCTTGGCCGGTATCTCGTGGCCGAGGCCGACGAGAGCGACGCGTCGTTCCTGCATTTGCAGCCGATGCTCGCGGTCGTCACGAACATCGATGCCGATCACCTCGGCACTTACGAAAACGACCTCGGTCGCCTGAAACAGGCGTTCGTGGATTTCCTGCACAACCTGCCGTTCTACGGGCTCGCCGTTCTTTGCAGCGACGACGACAACACGCGTGAGCTGATTCCACAGCTCGGGCGACGCGTCGTGAGCTACGGCTTCGGCGAGCGCGCGGACGTGCGTGCGTTCGACGTCGAGCGGCGCGGGCTCAAGACGCGCTTCAAAGTGCAATCGAAGGAACGAAGCACGCCGCTTGCAGTCGAGCTGAACTTGCCCGGCCGGCACAACGTGCTGAACTCCCTCGCGGTCATCGCCATAGCCGCCGAGCTCGAGATCGACGACGCGCCCGTGACGCGCGCGTTGGCCGCCTTTTCGGGCGTCGATCGCCGCCTCCAGGTGCACGGCACGGTGCAGACCGCGGCCGGCCGTGTGACGTTCGTCGACGACTACGGTCACCACCCCACCGAGCTCGCGGCAACGATCGCCGCTGCGCGCGACGCGTGGCCCGGTCGCCGGCTTGTTGTTTGCTTCCAGCCGCATCGCTACACGCGCACGCTGGCGCTGCTCGATGATTTCGCGCAGGTGTTGTCGACGGTCGACGCGCTCGTGCTGACGAATGTCTATTCGGCCGGCGAGAAGCCGCTCGCCGGCGCCGACGGCAAGTCGCTGGCTCGCGCGGTGCGCGTGCGCGGCGCCGTGGAGCCGATCTTCCTCGACGAGCTCACGGACCTGCCGACCGTGCTCGGCCAGGTCCTGCAAGCCGACGACGTCGTGCTGACGCTCGGAGCGGGCAGCATCGGCGCCATCGCGCCAAACCTGCCGCGGATGCTGGCTGTGCGCTCCCCCGTGGGGGTGCAGAAGTGAATGCCGTGGCCGACGACGTGACACCCTCCCTGCTACGCAATGAGCCGCTGCGCAAGCACACGTCGTGGCGCGTCGGCGGGCCGGCCGATCTCTTCTACGAGCCGACGAGCGTCGAGGACCTGCAACGCATGCTCGCGGACCTTCCGGCCGACATGCCCGTGCATTGGCTCGGCTTGGGCTCGAATCTGCTCGTGCGCGACGGCGGCATTCGCGGCGCGGTCATCGCGACCGCACGGTTGCCGCGGCAGCTCGAAAAGCTCGACGACGTGCGCGTGCGCGCCGGCGCCGGGCTCGCCTGCATGCTGCTCGCGAAGCAATGCGTGCGCTGGCACTTGGGGCCGGCCGTTTTCTTCGCAGGAATCCCCGGCACCGTGGGCGGCGCCCTCGCAATGAACGCCGGCGCGTTCGGCGGCGAGACCTGGAACCACGTCGAAGCCGTCGAGACGCTCGACCGCCGTGGCGAACGAAGAGCGCGGCCACGTACCGACTACGAGATCGGCTATCGCACCGCGCGAGGCCCGAGGACCGAGTGGTTTCTGTCGGCCACATTCCGCTTCGAGCGCGATACCGCGAGCTCGCTCGACACGATCAAGACGCTGCTCGCGAAACGCAACGCGAGCCAGCCGCTCGGGATCCCAAGCTGCGGCTCCGTGTTTCGCAATCCGGCCGGTGACTTCGCCGGCCGGCTCATCGAGCAGGCCGGGCTCAAGGGCCGGCAAATCGGTGGCGCCGTCGTGTCCGAGAAGCACGCCAATTTTATCGTGAACGCCGGCAAGGCGACCGCGGCTGATATCGAGGCACTGATCAACGAGGTGAGAGCTACGGTGCAGCAGAGCACGGGCGTACTGCTCGAACCCGAGGTCCGAATCGTCGGCGAACTCGCGCCGGCGGAGGGGCGCCGCTGATGTTCGGCAGGGGACGCAAGACCAACCGCCGCAGGGTCGAGAGCAAGCTGTCGACGTGGCGCTTGCCGCGGATCAACTTGCCTTGGCGCGGCCGGCTCAAAACCGCGTTCGCGGTTGCTCTACTCGGTGGTGCTTTGTTCGGCCTCTTTAGAGGCGCGCAGCTGGTGCTCGATCGACCGGCTCGCAAACTCGTCGTCGAAGGTACGTTCCAGCGCGTCACGCCGCTGCAGATCGAAGCGGCCGTCATGAACGGTCACGACGCTGGGTTCGTGTCCACCGATCTGGGTGAGCTGCGTCGCCGCGTGAAAGCCATCGACTGGGTGGACCGCGTGAACGTGGGGCGCTCGTGGCCCGACACGTTGATCGTGCGGATCACCGAGCACCAGGCTGCAGCGCGCTGGGGAGAGAACGGCCTGCTGAACGTTCGCGGCGAGCTCTTCACCGAGCAAGCGCAGCACGACTTTCCCGAGTTGCCGCGGCTCGCGGGGCCGCACGGCAGCGAGCGCGAGGTGGCGCGGCGCTACCTCGCCGTGCGCGGCAAATTGGCCGAGGCCGACCTCACGCTGCAAAGCCTGTCGATGGACGAGCGCGGTGCGTGGCTGCTCGTGCTGGGCTCGGGCCAGGAGATTCGGCTCGGCCGCCGCGAAATCGACGAGCGTCTGTATCGATTCTTCGACGTCGTGGCGCCGGCGCTGGTGAATGAGTTGAAGCGTGTCGCCTACGTCGACCTGCGTTACACGAACGGGTTCGCTGTGGGCTGGCGCGAGACGCCATCGACCGCCATCACGGCGGTGGCGCAGCTCCGGGATCGAGGCTAGGGCATGAGTAGAAGAGACGACCGCAGATTGATCGTGGGCCTCGACATCGGTACGTCGAAGGTCGTCGCGATCGTCGGCGAGATTTCCGCGGACGACCGGCTCGAGGTCATCGGTCTCGGCTCGAATCCGTCGCGGGGGTTGAAGCGCGGCGTCGTCGTGAACATCGAATCGACCGTGCAGTCGATTCAGCGCGCGATCGAGGAAGCGGAGCTCATGGCGGGCTGCGAGATCAACAGCGTGATTACGGGGATAGCGGGCAGCCACGTCCGCAGCCTGAACTCGCACGGCATCGTGGCCATTCGCGACAAGGAAGTCAGTGCCGGCGACGTCGAGCGCGTGATCGACGCAGCTCGCGCCGTCGCGATTCCCGCGGATCAGCGCGTGATCCACGTACTGCCGCAGGAATTCATCATCGACTCGCAGGAAGGCATCCGCGAGCCGATCGGTATGTCGGGTGTGCGGCTCGAGGCCAAGGTCCACCTCGTGACCGGTGCCGTGAGTGCGGCGCAGAACATCGTGAAGTGCGTGCAGCGCTGTGGCCTCACCGTCGAGGACGTCGTGCTCGAGCAGCTTGCGTCGAGCTACGCCGTGCTGACCGAAGACGAAAAAGAGCTAGGCGTGTGTCTCGTCGACATGGGCGGCGGCACCACGGATATCGCGATTTTCTGTGGCGGAGCAATTCAGCACACGGCCGTGATTCCGATCGCGGGCGATCAGGTTACCAACGACATCGCCGTATCGTTGCGCACGCCGTTGCCGTATGCGGAAGAGATCAAGATCAAGTACGCGTGCGCGCTGTCGCAGCTTGCGAATCCAGACGAGACGATCGAAGTACCGAGCGTGGGTGATCGCCCGCCGCGGCGGCTCGCTCGCCAGACATTGGCGGAAGTCGTCGAGCCGCGTTACGAGGAACTCTATCAGCTGATTCGCGAAGAGCTGCGTCGCTCGGGCTTCGAGGAGCTCATGGCGGCGGGCATCGTCATGACGGGCGGCAGCGCCAAGATGGAAGGCGCGATCGAACTCGCGGAAGAAGTGTTTCACATGCCGGTGCGCCTCGGGGTTCCGCAGTTCGTCGAAGGTCTCGCCGACGTCGTGCGCAATCCGATTCATGCGACCGGCGTCGGGTTGTTGCTGTACAGCAGGCAGGCGCAAAAGGCGAAAGCCGAAGCGTCGGGCGGCAGATCGGGCGTGACCAACGCCTTCGAGCGGATGAGGGCTTGGTTTCAGAAGAATTTCTAGGCTTCGATAGTTAACGAGGAGATTGCAATGTTCGAACTGATGGACGGGTACAGCGAGACGGCTGTAATAAAGGTGCTTGGCATCGGCGGCGGCGGCGGCAACGCCGTAGCGCACATGGTGCGGACGGGGATCGAAGGCGTGGACTTCATCTGCGCGAATACCGATGCGCAGGCGCTGAAGAACGTGAAGGTCAAAACGGGCCTGCAGATTGGCTGCAACATCACGAAGGGTCTCGGCGCGGGCGCGAATCCGGAAGTAGGCCGGCAAGCCGCGATGGAGGATCGCGATCGCATCCAGGCCGTGATCGAAGGCGCTGACATGCTGTTCATCACGACGGGTTTGGGTGGCGGCACCGGCACGGGTGCTGCGCCTGTCGTCGCGCAGCTCGCGAAGGAGATGGGAATTCTCACCGTCGCCATCGTCACGAAGCCGTTCACGATGGAAGGCGCGAAGCGCATGCGTGTCGCGGAACAAGGCATCGCGGAGCTCACGCGATTCGTCGATTCTCTGATCACGATTCCGAACGAGAAGCTGCTCTCCGTGCTCGGCCCGCAGACCACGCTGCTCGACGCGTTCCGCGCGGCGAACGAAGTACTGCAGGGCGCGGTGCAGGGCATTGCGGAGCTGATCACNNTTCGCCGACGTGCGAACGGTGATGTCGGAGATGGGCATGGCGATGATGGGCTCGGGCGTGGCGAGCGGTGAGGGTCGCGCGCGGCTCGCGGCGGAGGCGGCGATTTCGAGCCCGCTGCTCGAGGACATCAATCTGTCCGGTGCCAAGGGCATTCTTGTGAACGTCACGGCGGGCGCGGATCTGTCGATCGGCGAGTACCAGGAAGTCGGCGACACCGTGAAGCAGTTCGCCTCCGACGACGCGACGGTCAAGATCGGCACGGTCATCGACCCCGAGATCAGCGACGAGATTCGGGTCACGGTGGTGGCGACGGGTCTCGGCCAGGGCGTTGCTATGTCGGGCGAGCGGCCGCAGCAGGTGGCGCGCCGGCAGACGAAAGGGCGCGAACCTAACTACATCGAGCTTCAGAAGCCGGCCGTGCAGCGCAAGAAAGCGGTCGGCGACGGGATCTCGGGTAGCAGCGACACGCTCGAAGAGTTGCTCGATATTCCCGCGTTCCTGCGTCGGCAGGCTGACTGAAGGAGCGGGCCGGGTTCCTTGCTGGCGTCAGCGGCGCTATGGTAGTTTCTTCGGCCCTGTCGAGCGCGCGAGGTTGTCGGCATTTGCCGACGCGAGCGCGACCTGATCAGGGCCAGGGAACGGTACTACACGTTACGGAGCGACGGAGAGCGTGCGTCAACGCACCCTAAAAGAATCGATCAGCGCCAGCGGCATCGGCCTGCACTCGGGTGACAAGGTCTACATGACCTTGCGTCCGGCGCCGGCCAATAGCGGCATCGTGTTCCGACGCCTCGATCTGCCGGAGCCCGTCGATATTCCCGCCAGCGCTCTACTCGTGACCGATACCGCGCTCGGAACCACGATCGAGCGGGGTGGAGCGCACGTCGGCACCGTCGAGCACTTGATGTCTGCCTTCGCGGGCCTGGGTGTCGACAACGCGTTCATCGATCTGACGGCGGCCGAAGTGCCGATCATGGACGGCAGCGCAGCGCCGTTCGTCTTCCTGCTGCAATCGGCGGGCATCGAGGAGCAGACCGCTTCCAAGCGTTTCATCAAGGTGCTGAAGCCCATCGAAGTCACGGAAGGCGACAAGTGGGTGCGGCTCACGCCCCACGATGGTTTTCGCTTGAACGTGGAGATCGATTTCGAGCATCCCGCGCTGCGCAAATTTCACCAAGCGGTGAACCTGGATTTCTCGACGGCAGCTTTCCTGAAGGAAATCAGTCGTGCCAGGACGTTTGGTTTTCTGAAGGACCTCGAGGGTGCTCGTGCCCGCGAGCGCGCACTCGGTGCGAATCTCGACAATGCGATCGTCATGGACGAGTACCGCGTGATCAACGAGGACGGCCTGCGATACCGCGACGAGTTCGTGCGCCACAAGGTTCTCGACGCGCTCGGCGATTTGTATCTGCTCGGCGCGTCGTTGATCGGCGAGTTCTCGGGATTCAAGTGCGGCCACAAGCTGAACAACCTGTTGCTCCGCGCGTTGCTGGAGGCGCCGGACAGTTATGTGGCCGTGGTGTTCGACGACGACGCCCAGCGCTCGCCCGTGTCCTACCAGCTCGCCCCGAGCCACTAAAGACCTGCTAGCCGCCGCGCGGCTGCACCCTGATCAGTATTTTCTTGTTCGGCAGTGAGCCGAGACAGTAGCGCACGCGTGCTGCCCAGGCGGGCGTATCCATTAGGAGTACGAGTTCACCGGCGTCGTTGGTAGCGGCGTTCACAAGATGTGCGGCCTCATCGGTCGGCAGCAAGCGCCTGATCTCGGCTGTCTCCATTCGGCGACGCTCAGCCTCGCGCTTGAGATCTGCGAGGGAACCTCGGCTCAAGAGTTCTGACAAATGTGTGGGTTCATTCCCCATCGATCTGAGACCAACGTCTATTTTTTGGGTCGCGTTGCTTGAGCCCCTGCGGAGTTGCCTGCATTCTGATCCAGCTCGATAAGAGGCAAACCGCTCGAAAGGGCGGGACGCAAAGCCACCGATCTACCGGAGTCTCTCCAATGATAGCGGGGTTGCCGAGTGACTTTTGACAAAACCTGCATGTACACTCGTGGGGCATGCCGGCGCCCCCCGCGGCGCTGGATCGAAGAATTAGAAGCCAGGACCTGGGGCACCGCATGCAGTTGATTCTCCTGTCAAAGGGCCGGGGACATTTGGGCCACGCGAACCTCTCGTCGGGGCGTGTGTGGCTCACGACGGCCGTGGTTGCTTTCGCAATCTGCGCCGGCGTCTTCTATGCCGGAGTGGGTGCGGCCCGCTTATTCGGTATTACCACGCAGGGACAGGCGGAAACCTGGCGGGCGGAGCTCGCGCAGCAGCAGGTCATCGTCGATAGCACTCGACGCACCCTTCAGCAGAATCTCGATGCCTTGGCGCTGCGCCTTGGCCAAATGAATGCTCACGTAGTCCGTCTCGACGCGTTGGGCACACGGCTCACGCAAATGGCGGGGCTCCAGGACGGTGAATTCAATTTCAGCTCTGAACCCCCGCTTGGCGGTCCCGAAGAGCCTGTCGCGCTCGCCGACACGGCTTCGATGCAGATCAACGGCATCGTCAGTGCGCTCCAGGTGCTCGACGATCAGCTCACGGACCGGGGCCGGCAGCTGAACGTTCTCGAGGATCTGCTGCTGAACCGCAAGCTGCGTGACGAGGTGCATCCGGGGGGCCGTCCTGTCACGGCCGGTTACATCTCCTCGCAGTTCGGTAGCCGCACCGACCCCTTCACCGGGCGGCTGGCGTTCCACAAGGGCGTCGATTTCGCGGGCCGAGCGGGCGCGGAGGTCATCGCCGTCGCGTCGGGTGTGATCACCTGGTCCGGCGAGCGCTATGGCTACGGCCAGATGGTCGAGATCAATCACGGCAACGGTTACGTGACGCGCTATGCCCACAACGTCGACAACCTGGTCGCGGTCGGCGATACGGTCAAACGCGGGCAGGTTATTGCCCGGATGGGCGATACAGGCCGTGCCACGGGCCCGAACCTGCACTTCGAGGTGTTGGTCAACGACCGTCCCGTCGACCCCCTGACGTACGTCGGTCAGACGCATTAACCCCCCTCAATCGCGGGGCGGTGCCCAAAACCACCTTTGGTCCTTAGAATAGGACGCATAACCTGCGCCCTAAGGATCCCCACGCGTGTTGAGTACCGTCTCCCGTCTAATGACTGGCGTCTTCGGGAGCCGCAACCAGCGGCTGTTGAAACGCTACGGTAGTTTCGTGGCCGCGGCCAACGCACTCGAGGCGTCTTTGACGGCCCTCCCGGACGACGCGTTCGTAGCGAAGACCGGCGAGCTGAAGCAGCGTTACGCCGCCAACGAGGATCTCGACGCATTGCTGCCCGAAGCCTTCGCGCTCGTCCGCGAGGCTGCGCGCCGTACGCTCGGGATGCGGCACTTCGACGTGCAGCTGATCGGCGGCATCACGCTGCATCAGGGCAAGATTGCCGAGATGCGCACCGGCGAGGGCAAGACGCTCATGGCCACGCTGGCCGTGTATCTGAATGCGCTGACCGGCAAGGGCGTGCACCTCGTGACCGTCAACGAGTACCTCGCGCAGCGCGACGCCGACTGGATGGGGCCTGTATATCGGTTCCTCGGTCTCACGGTGGGCGTGATCAAGAGTAACCAGCCGACCGAGGAGAAACGGGCGGCGTACGCGGCCGACATCACCTACGGCA
>PMCP01000204.1:22964-32046 GCA_003155415.1 Gammaproteobacteria bacterium
GCGCGCACGCCGTTGATCATCTCCGGACGCGCCGAGGAGAGCACGGAGCTCTACACGCGCATCAATCAGTTGATCCCGTCGCTGAAGGTTCATAAGCCCCCGCCCGGCAAAGCCAACGACGAGATAGAGTCCTCGCAGGTCGAGCTGCTGGGCGTCAACGGCAAGTCGCTCGGCAACATGTCAACCGCCCAGGCACTCGCGAAGGCGAAGGAAGGCGGGCATCACCTGATCGAGATCGACGCCGAGTCTTCGCCCGCGAAAGCCCAGCTGTTCGTGCCCGGCGACTACACGATCGACGAGAAGAGCAAGCAGGCGCACCTGACGGAAGAAGGGCACGAGTACGTCGAGCAGCTTCTATCGAAGGCGGGCCTCATCAACGAGGGCGAGAGTCTCTACGACCCCGGCAACATCCGGCTGATGCACCACCTGACCGCGGCGCTGCGCGCGCACGGGCTGTTCAAGCGCGAAGTGGACTACATCGTCCGCGACGGCGAGGTCATCATCGTCGACGAGTTCACCGGCCGCACCATGGTCGGCCGGCGCTGGTCGGACGGCCTGCATCAGGCCGTCGAGGCNNGGCATGACCGGCACGGCCGACACGGAAGCCTACGAGTTCCAGCAGATCTACAATCTCGAGGTCGTCGTCATTCCGACGCACATGCCGATGATCCGCGACGACGCCGCGGATCTGGTCTATCTGTCGCAGGAAGACAAATTCAAGGCGATCATCGAGGACATCACGGATTGCAATCAGCGCGGCCAACCCGTGCTCGTCGGCACGACGTCGATCGAGGCGTCGGAGTTTCTGTCGGGCCTCTTGAAGAAGCACAACGTCCCGCACCAGGTGCTGAACGCGAAGTACCACGAGCGCGAGGCCGAGATCATCATCGAGGCCGGGCGCCCGGGCACGGTCACGATCGCGACCAACATGGCCGGTCGNNGCGGCACCGACATCAAGCTCGGCGGCAACCTCGAGGCCGAGCGCGCCAAGCTCGAGGCGCCTACCGAGGCCGACCTGGCCGCGCTCGAGAAGGACTGGCGCGAGCGCAACGCGAAAGTGCTCGAAATGGGCGGGCTGCACATCGTCGGCACGGAACGCCACGAGTCGCGGCGTATCGACAACCAGCTGCGTGGCCGATCGGGTCGCCAAGGCGACCCAGGTTCGAGCCGGTTCTATCTATCGCTCGAAGACAACCTGATGCGCATCTTCGGCGACCCCGAGCGCATCAAGCGGATGTTGTCGCGCGCGGGAATGAAGCCGGGCGAAGTCATCGAGAGCGCGCTGCTGTCGCGGCAAATCGAGCGCGCGCAGCGCAAGGTCGAGGCCCATAACTTCGACATTCGCAAACAGCTGCTCGAGTACGACGACGTGGCCAACGACCAACGCAAGGTCGTCTACGGCCAGCGGCAGGAGCTCATGGAGGCCGCTGACATTTCCGACGCCATCAGCGGTATTCGCGCGGACGTCGTCAACGCCATCATCAGCGAACATGTAGCACCGCAGAGCGTGGAGGAGGTGTGGGACAAGCCCGGCCTCACGAAGGCGCTCGAGAACGAATTCGGCGTGAAGTTCGACGTCGAAGCGCTACTCGAGAAGGACCACTCCATTGAGGAGAATCGGCTGCGCGAGATGATCGTCCACGCCGCGGACGAAGCCTACGCGCAAAAGACCAGCGAGATCGGCACGGAGATCATGCACGAGCTCGAGAAGGGCATCATGCTGCGGCAGCTCGATTCGCACTGGAAAGAGCACATCGCGGCGCTCGACTATTTGCGACAGGGCATCCACTTGCGCGGATATGCCCAAAAAAATCCGAAGCAGGAGTACAAGCGCGAAGCGTTCGAGATGTTCAGCGCGATGCTCGATCGCGTGAAGCACGAGACAATTACGATCCTGTCGAAGATCCAGATTCGTCGGCCGGAGGACGTGGCCGCGGTCGAGCCGGTCATGCCGGATCCGAGCACGCTGCGCTTCCAGCACGCGGAAGCGCCGTCGTTGGTCGCGCCGCCACCAGAAGATGCGCCGCCTCCCGGTTTCGGGTCCGCGCCGCAGGGCCCACCGCTGCGGACGCCGCCGCCGGACGCGGATCCGATCCAGACGTACGTTCGCGAGCAGCCGAAGGTCGGGCGCAACGAGCCGTGTCCGTGCGGTTCGGGNNTTGATCTGTGACGAGCGCGGGCGCTGGCTTGTAAACCAACGGCGCGCGGGCACGCACATGGCGGGTTTGTGGGAATTTCCGGGTGGCAAAAGCGAACCCGGCGAAGGGCCCTTCGAGGCGTTACACCGCGAGCTCGACGAGGAGCTCGGCATCGACGTGCAGGACGCAGAAGCCTGGTTCGAGCTCGCCCACGACTACCCGGACAAGTCGGTGCGGCTCGACATCTGGCGGGTGAGGCACTTTACCGGCGAAGTCACGGCGTGCGAAGGCCAGCTGCTGCGCTGGGTCGCGGTCGATGAATTCGCCGGGCTGCCGTTACTTCCGGCCGATTGGCCGATCGTTGAACGGCTTCAGCAGATTGCGAGCTGAAAACGGACGTCCTGGTTAACTTGGACGGGCCGCGCGTCGACGCCACGCCAGCGCACGAATCGGATCGTGAAGCGGTGCTGGCCAGCGCTGATCTCCGGGAACATGCCGGCGTCGACCGGCAGCTGCACGCGCACGAGGCTCGGTTGCTCGCTGCGGTCGAAGCCAAGTTGGAACAGGCCCCCTGAAGCGACTTGTTCCGCGGCTTCCGTCGCCTCGCGCGTGAGCCACAGGACCTCGGCGACGGCGTCACAGATCGGTCGCAGGCGCCGTGTCCAGTCCTCGAGCTGGCGCCGTCGCTCGACCGGCGGCAGGTGTAGCCAATAGCCGTAGTCCGGCAGGTCGAACATGCACGTGCCACCCGGGATCCCGCTGCGATGCCGGATGGTGTTCAAAAAGTCACACTCTTTCAAAGGGTTGATCAAGTGTGGGCCGGCTTCGGCCAGCTGCTGACGCAGGTCTTCGATATTGTCGATGAGCCCCGTCAGGCGGCTTGGATCGACGCCCGGCTGGCTCTTGAACCGTTTCAGCAAGTCGGCATGCCGCTCGAGTTCTTTGACGACGTCCGAGCGGACATCGCCGCGTCCCAGGATCGTGAGGATCTCGAGCAAGGCCGTGACAGCGGCTCGCGAGCTGAACTCGGTCGGCTCGTCGACGTGGAAAAGCGTTTGCCCGAATAGAAACTCGACCCGCAGAAACGTGCGCATCCGTTCCGACAGCGGCTGCTCGAACGTCATGAGGCCGTGCTCTGGCGACGCAGCAGGGAGCTCGGCGGCGGTGTTCATGCGGCTATTCTGCGCGAGCGCCGCACGCTCGGCAAACTTAGACGCGTCGCGCAGCGAGCGCGGCGTATTCGAGATACCGCCGATGCAGCTGTTCTACCTGTGTGCGCGTGGCTTCGCGCGAACCGCTGTTGTCGATCACGTCGTGTGCTGCTTTCAGACGAGTGGCGCGATCGGCCTGCGCGCGCAATATCGCGAGCGCCTGGGTGCGTGGGATCGCGTCGCGCTTCATGAGCCGTTCGAGCTGCAGGTGCTCTGGGCAGTCGACGACCAGCACGCGATCCACGAGCTGCCCGAAATCGGTCTCGACCAGCAGCGGTACCGCGACAATCGCGTAGGGAGTGCGCACTTCCGTGAGCTTGGCGACCGTGCGCGCGCGGATCAACGGGTGCAGCAGGGATTCGAGCTGTCGGCGTTTGGCGTCATCTTCGAACACGAGTCCGCGCAGCGCCGCTCGGTCCAGTTCGCCCGACGGCGATAGCATCCTGGCACCGAAGGCCGCGCGGACGGCCGCCAGGCCCGGCTCTCCTGGCGCTACGACTTCGCGAGCCACGGCGTCCGTATCGATGAGCCCTGCGCCGAGCGACACGAACACGGCTGCTACTGCCGATTTGCCGCTGGCAATACCACCGGTTAAGCCGACTACAAGCGGTGGTCGAGCGGCCGCGCGATCCGCCATCCTATGCACTCCGGGTCAGCCTCGCTGGTTGCGTCCGTGGCCTCGGGACACCGGCCGATCGGGTTCGCTCAACGAGCGAAAAACGACTCGTACCAATGCACGAGCCGCTCGCCCCACAGTAGGGCGATCCACCCCGCGGCGGCAAGATAGGGGCCAAAAGGAATTTGGGTTTGGCTCGAGCGACCGCCGAACACGATCATGCCGATACCGACGACGCTGCCCACGACGGCGGATACGAGAATCACGAGCGGCAGCAGCTGCCACCCGAGCCAGGCGCCGATCGCCGCCAGCAACTTGAAGTCGCCGTAGCCCATGCCTTCTTTGCCGGTCACAAGCTTGAACAGGTGAAATACGGTCCAAAGCGCGAGATACCCTGCAGCCGCGCCGATAACCGCCGAGTGCAGCGATGGCGCGAACAACGGGGTGCCGCCGACCGGCAGCGCGTTTACCAGCAACCCGGCCCATAGCAGCGGCAGCGTCATCGAGTCGGGTAGCAGCTTGTGGTCGAGGTCGATCAACGTCAGCGCGAGCAACGTCCATGTAAAACCGAGCGCGGCGAGCGTGTGCCAAGTCGGGCCGAGCACGAAGGCCACGGCGAGTCCGAACACCGCGGCTGTGGCTTCGACTACGGGATAACGCGGCGAAATCTTGAAGCCGCACTTGGCGCAGCGGCCGCGCAGCCAGAGAAACCCGAGGACCGGCACGTTGTGCTGCGGAGAGATTGCGGTCCCGCAACCGGGGCACGCGGATGGCGGCCACATCAAATCGAAGCGGCCGTTCTCGGTGACGTGCGGCGGTGGCGCAAACGGTTGCGACTTCAGCTCATCGCACTGCGAGCGCCACGCGCGCTCCATCATGATCGGGACGCGGTAGGCGACGACGTTCAGGAAGCTGCCGGCAATCAGGCCGATCAGGCCCGTGGCCACGAATAGCAGGGCGGGCCAGGCCTCGAAGATCTCCACGGCTTGACCCGCGCGTGCTTAGACGACCGAACCCATCTTGAAAATCGGCAGGTACATCGCGATCACGAGACCGCCGACGAGTACGCCCAAGACCGCCATGATGAGGGGCTCGAGCAAGCTCGACATGCTATCGACTGCGTTATCGACTTCTTCCTCGTAGAAATCCGCGACCTTGCTCGCCATTGCGTCGAGGGAGCCCGACTCTTCGCCGACGGCCACCATCTGGTTGACCATGTTCGGNNCTTCGTAAACGATATTGCCGCAGGCGCCGGCCACGGAGCCCAGCGCTTCGACGAGCGGTACGCCCGCAGCGAACGTCGTTGCGAGTGTGCGCGCGTATCGCGCGATCGCGGACTTGTGCAGGATCGCGCCGAGGACCGGTATTTTTAGCATCGCGCGATCGACGAAGTGCTGCACCCCGCGATTGCGTTTTTTCGCTTGCAGGAAGCCGACGACACCTCCGACGAGCAGTATCGCGAGGATCCAGCCCTTACTCTGTACGAAGTTTGAGATGTCGATGACCATTCGCGTGAACGCGGGTAAGTCGGCACCGAAGCCCCGGAAGAGCGACTCGAACTCTGGAATCACGAAGATCAGTAGGATCGTGGTGACTACGAACGCCACGACCACGACGGCCGCCGGATAGAACAGCGCCTTCTTGATCTTCTTCTTCAAGATCTCGGTCTTTTCTTTGTACGTAGCAATCTTGTCGAGCAAGGTTTCGAGCGCGCCGGCCTGCTCGCCAGCGGCTACGAGACTCACGAACAGGTCGTCGAAATGCAGCGGGTGCCTGGCGAGCGCGTCGGCCAGCGACGTACCGTTTTCGACGTCCGCTTTGATCGCCAGGATGAGCTTCTGCATGGCCGGGTTTTCGTGCCCGGCGCCGACGATGTCAAACGACTGCACGAGTGGGATACCGGCCGCCATCATCGTTGCGAGTTGGCGGGAAAACACGGAGATGTCCGCTGCCGTCACCTTTCCCTGCTTGCGGAACAACATGCTCTGCTTGCGCACGCGGGTCGCTACGACTCCCTGACGGCGCAATTCGGAACGGACCGCGGCCTCGCTCGTCGCGACGACCTTGCCTTTGACCTTTTTCCCGGTCCGGTCCTTGCCTTCCCACGAGAAGGGGGCTTGGTTGGCTGCTGCAGCGGTTGCCATGATTCAGGATCTCCAGCGGAGCACGGACGTAGACGGCAGGCCTTGCTGGCCCACCGCGCTCACTCAACTGTAACGCGATTGAGCTCTTCGAGGCTGGTAAGGCCGTCCTTGACTTTCTTCAGCGCCGATTGACGCAGATCGGCCACCCCATCCTGCTTCGCGGTTTCCGCGATCTGCATCGCATTGCCGCCTTCCATGATGATGCGGCCGAGCGTCTCGGTGACGGGCATGACCTGGTAGATTCCGACGCGCCCCTTATAGCCGGCGGTGCACTGCGTGCACCCTTTGGGCCCGAAGATCGTGATTCCGGCCTCGATCTCTGCCGGCAGGAAGCCTTCCTTCTTCAGCGCCTCGGCTGGGACGTCGATGGGTTCCTTGCAGTTCGAGCACAATCGCCGTGCGAGGCGCTGCGCGATGATCAGACTGACCGAGCTTGCGATTGCGTACGGCTTGACGCCCATGTCGACGAGACGCGTCAACGTCTTCGGGGCGTCGTTCGTGTGGAGTGTGGACAACACGAGGTGACCCGTCTGCGCGGCTTTGATCGCGATCTCGGCCGTTTCCAAGTCGCGGACTTCGCCGACCATGATGACGTCCGGGTCTTGGCGCAGGAACGCGCGCAGAGCCGCGGCGAACGTCAGTCCGACTTTCGGGTTCACGTTGACCTGGTTGATGCCCGCCATGTTGATTTCGACGGGGTCTTCGGCCGTCGAGATGTTGCGGTCGGCCGTGTTCAGAATGTTCAGTCCGGTGTACAGCGATACGGTTTTGCCGCTACCCGTCGGTCCCGTTACGAGGATCATGCCGTACGGCTTCGCGAGGTTCTCGAGGTAGAGCTGCTTCTGAGGTTCCTCGTACCCCAACGCATCGATGCCGAGCTGTGCGCTCGAAGGATCGAGCAAACGGCAAACGACTTTCTCGCCGAACAGCGTGGGACACGTGTTGACGCGGAAGTCGATGGCGCGATTCTTCGACAGCTTCATCTTGATGCGGCCGTCTTGCGGAATACGCCGTTCCGCGATGTCGAGCCGCGCCATGACCTTCAGACGAGCTGCCACTTTGCCCGCCAACGCCACCGGTGGACGAGCGATCTCGGCCAGCACGCCGTCCTGGCGCAGTCGAATGCGAAAGTGTTTCTCGTAAGGTTCGAAGTGAATGTCGGAGGCGCCCTTCTTGATGGCGTCCACCATGACCTTGTTGACGAAGCGAACGATCGGCGCATCGTCGATTTCGGAGCTGTTGACCTCGCCGCCGACTTCCTCGTCGCCAGCGGAGACCTCGAGATTCTCGAGGTCGAAGTCGCTGTCGTCGTCGAGCGAAGACATCGTCGTGTCGACGGCCTCGATGGCGCGGGAGACACGTGCTTCAAGCTTGTCTTGCTCGACTACGACCGCCTCGATACGCAGCGTGGTCTGAAATTTGATCTCGTCGAGCGCCCCCAGATTGGTCGGGTCGCAGACAGCGATGAACAGCCGCTTGCCCCGTTGCAGGATCGGCAAGATGCGGTGCTTTAGCAGGAGCTTCTCGTCGACCAGCTTGACGATATCGAGGTCAAGGTCGACGGCGTCGAGGTCGAGCAGCGGCACGCCAAACTCGTGAGCGGCCGCCACCGCAATCTGACGGGGGTCGCCGAGACGGTTCGCCACCAGATGCGGCACCAGCTGCGCGGCCTTGCCGCCAATCGCATCGAGGGCCGTGAGCAGATCGGCCTCCGAAATCACACCGTCCTGCACGAGTCTACGCGGCAGGCCAGAAAGAGGACCTTGGGTTGCAGAGACCGCCATGAACTTCGTTTATGCCGGGTCTTTAGCCGCTCTTGACCATAAGCATTGTACTTTCACCGCAGCCGGCAGGGACTGTCAATCGCACGCTTCTTCTTTTGTGACAGAGATTTGCGCGGGATCCCAGATGCCGCGGGATCCCGGTCTCTGGGCGTGAGGAACAGACTGCCTCAGGCGGGTGCGCGCCGGCGTGACAGATGTCACGCCATTAGGGACGGCGGCGGCCTAACGGCAGCTAGGTGGCAGGAAGCGTACGTCGATCAATGTCAGTATCTGGACGGGCTGTGGGGCCCCACCAGCAAAGCCGAGCGGCTCGAGACCCAAGCCCGGTAGCTTGTTCCCACACAGCCAAACGACGCGCTGATCGGCGGTTTCGAACGGGGTCAGGGACAGTATCCTGCCGGCAATCGCGTCGTCCGCGCTGCGGCCGAAGCGAACGTCGACACGGCCCCTCACGATCTCCACGTCATCGACGTACTCGCCCCACACCTCGTTGTGCCCGGCGTCGAGCCCGAGCGTTTGTCGGTTCATGGGCGGGACACCGGTCGCTTTGAACGCGGCGCTCACGCGGTCCCGGACGCTTTCCGTACCGGCGATGCCGCTCGCGATTTCGGCCCGAACTGCGTAAGTGCGATAGGCCGACACGCCGAGGGCGCCAATGATCGCCGTCACGGCCAGCACCGCTGCGAGCTCGACGAGCGTGAACCCCTCCGTGCGTCGCGAGTGTTGCATCGGCAATCTCATGCGGCCATTAGTACCGAAGACTGGAGCCCAAAAAAGCGAAGGCCCCTCACTCTGAGAGGGGCCCCGCATTCGATAGGGCTGGCCACATTTCGGTAGTGGCCGGCCCATTGGCCAAAGCCTTGCCTTACGGGCGGCAGGCCGACGGCAGGTATTTCACGAAGTTCGCACCGGCGAGCGTGCCACCACCCGCGGCCGCACCCGGCATCAGGCCGTTGTTGCCGGCGGGGACGGGGGCGCCACCGCAATCCCACATCACCGAGTTATCGACGCTGACGTAGGGAACGATGAACAGCGTCTGACCGGTGATCTGGGCATTGACCTCCGGGCCGCCGTACGTGACCTGAATCACGCCGTTCACGACATCGACGCCCGTGACGTACTTGCCACGCGTGTCGCCGCCGTTAACCGACATGCCCGCCGCCGTGCGATTGGCCGGCGCGACGCCGCG
>PMCP01000182.1:0-5067 GCA_003155415.1 Gammaproteobacteria bacterium
ACCACGATCTTCATACCCATTCTCTCCTTCGACTGCACAGTGAGTGCCGCCTACACCCCTAACGCACACCGCAGTATCATCCGCGACAGCATACGACCGCCTCCAAGGATCACCAACATGCATTTCGGTCACGAAGTTCGCACGGCGGCGCTCGCCGGCCTGCTCATCGCGGGCAGCCTGCTCAGCACCGGCGTCGCAGCTCAGAACGCCACGAGCTGCGACAACGCTTGCCTAAAGGGTTTCATGGACGGCTACATCGACGCACTCTCGCATCGCGATGCCGCGAAGCTGCCCGTCGTCAAAGAGGTGAAGTACACCGAGAACGGCCGCGTGCTGGATCTTGGCCAAGGATTCTGGCTCACAGCCGGTGCGCCGATCCGCTATCGCGACTACGTTTTCGATGTTAGCTCCGGCGGCGTAGCGGCATTTACGGCGCTCAAGGAATACGACGCCACCGCGCAAATGTTCGTGCGACTAAAGATCGCGAGCGGCAAGATCACCGAGATCGAAACGTTCGTCGTACGCGCGGGCGATCAACGCTGGTTCGCGCCGCAGAACCTCGAGCACATGTCCGACCTCTTTGCGCAGACGGTGCCGGCGGCGGAGCGGCACACGCGCGAGCAACTCGTGGCAGCGGCCAACTCCTATTTCGACGCGATTGATACCGAGGGCACGCCGCAATTCAGGCAGGCGCCGTTCGCGCCTGGCATGAAGCGGTTCGAGAACGGCCTACAGACGACCAACGTCACGAGCAACCCAGTCATCGAGCGGCACACGTGGAGCCCGGACCTGCAGCTCGAGCGTGCGTCGTACAAAGGCATCCAGGTCATGGACCGCCGCTTCCCCATCGTCGATCTCGAGCACGGCACCGTGCTCGCCGTGGGCACGTTCCGCCGCGAAGGTCTGGATACGTCCACGCTACTGTTGGCCGAGATGTTCAAGGTGACCGGCGGCAAGCTGCGCGAGATTCGCGCTGTGATCCTGAATTTGCCGAACGGCGCCGGCACGGGGTGGACCGCGCAGCGCTGACCTGCGGCAACTATTGTGTGCCGCAGCGCGCGGGATCCGGCTCCGCGTACTCCCACCTGGCAGTCATGAACTCATCGGCCGCGAGATGCGTGCGGTGGCGAAGCCAGTTCTCGACCAGCTCGCGCATCACGGGTGCGTCCGCCGGCACGTCGATCGTGGCGCCGTTCACGGCGGGAGCGAGAGTGCCTCTTTGCACTAACGTATCGAGCGCTGCCACCGTCAGCTCTTCGCCGGGATGAATAGGCTCACCGCTCGGGCGGCGCAGCTCGACGTCGAGGCGGCCGTCCTTGCAGCTGACACGCGCATGAACACCAGAAAGCGCCAGCGCACCGCGCCGGCCGCGGCGCACTTCGTCGGCCAAGCTTTGCGCGAGTGCGCCGCCGGTCACGCGCACGGTGAGCAAACGGTTGTCGAACGGAAACACGTCATAGAAGCTGCCGAACGTCAGCGGCCCCACCGGAAGGTCGGCGCGCAAACCGCCGCGCAGGTTGTTGTTAAACGCGATATCGGCGCCCGTCTCGGCGCGTAGCGCATCCGCGAACAGATTGCCAAGCGCCGACTCGAGATCGCCCGTGCGGCTGATCGGCGAATCGAGTACCACACCTAGCGGCTGCGCCTGAAGACTGTGCACGCGCGCGAGCGCGGGCGCCATCGCCGCTGCAACGGCGGCGCTCGGCGTCACAGCGCGACCCTCGTAGTGCGCTTGCGATAAGTCGCCACCATCGCACGCGAGCGTCGTGGAATCCTGCCGCGCGCACACATCCTGCGGCGGAAACAATTGGTGCTGGACTACGCGCCCAGTGCCACGGTCGATCGTGACGTCCACGCGGCCGAACGCGCGGCCGTGCGAGTAGCCCTGAATGATCGCGATGCCCTCGACCTCGTGCGCAAGACCTTGGTGCGTGTGACCTGCGGCGATCACGTCGACGAGGCCCTGCGGCAGGCTACGTGCGAGTCGAAAGATCTCCGCTTCGTCGTCGCACGACGATAGATCCGTGGGATTCGTGAATTCACCGCAAGCGCCGCCCGCGTGTGCGCCGACGATCACGAGCGTCGCACCCGCGGCTCGGAGCTTCGCGGCCTCGGCCGCAACCGTGGGCGCGAGCGGCGCGACACGCAAGCCGTGCACGTTGGTCGAGAGCGTCGCGCGCAACGCTTCGATCGTCATGATGCCAACGATGCCAACCTTGATTCCCGCGATGTCGAGCAACGCGGATGGCCGAACGTTCGGCCAGTGCACCGGCTCACCCGTGCTTTCGTCGATGAGATTCGCGGCGAGATACGGGAACTTCGCCTGCGCCGCTCGTGCCTGCAGCGCGCCTCGCGGGTCCGTGCCGAGCATCTGGTGTGCGCCCGCGTCGTCGACGGGACCGAAATCGAACTCGTGATTGCCGATCGCGGCTGCCGTATAGCCGAGCGCGTTGTACGCGTCGACGACGATGGCGCCTTCGCTAAGGTCCGATTCGATGCCGGCCTGGTAGGTGTCGCCAGCATCGATGAGCAGCACGGCGCCGCCGTCCGCCGCGCGCGCGGCGTGCAAGTTGTCGAGGTAACCGCCGAGCAGCTCGAGGCCGCCGCGCCCGTTGCCACCGAACACGTTGCCGTGCAGATCCGTGGTGCCGACGATCGAGAACGTGATCGTTGGGCTGGCGCGCGGGACGGCGACAAAAGCGGCGAGCGCCGCCCCCGCTAATGCGGCCAACCCCGCCACTCCGACTATCGAAAGTCGCATGGGGCCGCATTGTAGCCGCAACCGAGCGCGGCGGACGTGCTCGCCGTGCTGCACCGCGACGGCTATGATCACCGCCACCGCACCGGGTCTATGGGGAATAAACAATGAGAGCCACGCCCTTCGTTTTGGCTGCGACCGCCGCGCTAGTACTCGCCGCCACGGCACACGCCGGCGTCACGCTGAACTCCGCGCGCGTCGTCGGTAAAGACGCCGTCGCGCTCGGCAAGTTCTACGAGGCGGCGTTCGGCTTGAAAGAGGTCAACCGCCTGACGTTTCCAAAAGGCGTCGAGCTGTTTCTGAATTTCGGCGACAGCGTCGACGGCGCGAAGGCGAACGCAGCGGCGCAGATCGTGATCATGCAGAGCGAGGCGCCCGAGAAGGACACCGTCGCACACTTGATCTTCAATGTAACCGATGCCGCCGCGACCGCCGCTGCCGTCAAAGCTGCGGGTGGCACGATGGACCGCGAGCCGATGCCGTTCGGCAATACCGGAGTCGTCATCGGCATCGCCGCGGACCCGGCCGGCAATCGGATCGAGCTGATCCAGCGTCCACCACAGCGCTGAGAAGGCGCAGGTAGCCGAAGCTGCAATTCCTTCGCGAACAGTTACGCGCCGCAGGGGCGCGGCCGCGGCACGAGACGCTGGCGCTGCGCGCATGGGTACGCGGCCTGCCGCTCGACGCGTTTGCGCAGCGCGAGGACTCGTGGTTTCCCGCCACACTGAAACGCGCGTTGCCCGACCTCAAAGCGCAGTTCGATGCACTCGCAGCCGTACGCGCCGCGCATGCCGCGAGCGACGGCTCCGAGCGTTTGCTGCTCGCTCTTCGCGACGGCCAGACGATCGAGAGCGTGCTGCTGCCCGGTGACGGCCTGTGCATATCGACGCAAGTCGGCTGCGCAGTCGGCTGCCAGTTCTGCATGACGGGGCGCGACGGACTCCTGCGGCAACTGCGCAGCGGGGAGATCTTGGCGCAGGTCGCTCTCGCAAGGGCGCGCCGCCCGGTTCGGCGCGTAGTGTTCATGGGCATGGGCGAGCCGGCTCACAACCTCGACAACGTGCTCGAAGCGATCGATCTGCTCGGCACCGAAGGCGACCTCGCGACAAAGAACCTCGTGTTCTCGACCGTCGGCGACCGGCGCGTGTTCGAGCGCTTGCCACGCGGTGCGGTGAAGCCTGCGCTTGCGTTGTCACTGCACACGACGAAAGCCGATCTGCGCGCCCAACTGCTGCCGCGCGCGCCGCGCATCGATCCCGATGAGCTCGTCGCACTCGCCGACGAGTATTCACAGCTCACGAAATACCCCACGCAGTATCAGTGGACACTGCTCGAAGGCGTGAACGACGGCGACGACGAGCTCGAAAACATCGCGCGCTTGCTCGCGGGGAAGTACGCCGTCATGAACTTCATCCCCTACAACGAAGTGCCAGGCTCCGGATTTCGCCGCCCGACCTGGGAGCGTGCGGCCGCGATGGCGCGTTACCTGCACCGCCGCGGCGTGCTCACGAAGCTGCGCCGCTCCGCGGGACAAGACGTCGAAGCGGGCTGCGGCCAGCTACGGGCGCGAGCGCTGACATGACCGCACGACGCAACGCCGGCACCGCGCTCACCGCGGTCCTGGCCGGTGTTGCGGTGCTGGCGGCCGCACCTGTTCACGCCGACACGCTCTCGCTCGTCAACGCACTGCGCAAACAGGGTTGCGCGCGCGTTCCAGCCGCACCCGCATTGCGGGCGAACCAAAAGCTGGACACCGCGGCGCGCGAACTGGCACGCAACGACAAGCTGCGCGAGGCGGTCGACAGTGCGGGCTATTCGGCCGCGCGATCCGCGTCACTGCATATTAAAGGACCGACGAGCGACGACGACATTCGCCACGAGCTGTCCGCACGCTTCTGCGCATCGCTCGTCGAAAGCGACTTCGCGGAGCTCGGTGTGTTCCGGCGCGGTGACGAAACCTGGATCGTGCTTGCCAAACCGTTGCCAAAGCCGCCGGTGCTCGTGCCCGCTGCGCAAGCGGCGCGCGTGTTGAGTCTCGTAAACACCGCACGCGCGCAGCAACGCAAATGCGGCCGCAAAAGCTTCGCGCCCGTGGCCGCATTGAAGTCCTCTCCGGTGCTTGCGGCCACTGCGGCCGCGCACGCGCGCGACATGGCGGAGCACGGCAAGCTGACACACACCGGATCCGATGGCAGCAGGCCCGCCGATCGCATCACGCGCGCGGGTTACCAGTGGCGGTCGAGCGGCGAGAACGTAGCGTCGGGGCAGCGCGACGCGGACGCCGTCGTCGCCGATTGGCTCGAAAGCCC
>PMCP01000182.1:5100-5519 GCA_003155415.1 Gammaproteobacteria bacterium
GGAGCGGCAGGGGCCGGTTTCGCGATCAGATCGAGGAACGCGACTTCCTTGTGCAGCGCACCCCAATGCGGAGCGCTGCGGCCAATCGCGTCCGGGTTGTCGCCCACCTCGCGACACTTCTCTACCGTGAGAGCGACTAAGCGGTCGCTGGCTGTGCGCCAGCGCTCGAGCACTTTGTCGAATCCCACACGCCACTTGTAGCCGCCGTTCACCGGATCGTCCTCGACCAGCCAGCGAAACGCGGCCAGAACTGGCAGCAACGCGCCTTTCGCCAACCGCTCCGTCGAGCGGGTGCTGAGAAACGGGAACTCGTGGGGACGCTTGCTCGAATGCTCGACAACCTCGGCGTAACTCTTGCCGCTGCGCTCGAGCAACTTCGGGAACTCGAGCTGGATCGTGTCGTGCAACTGGAGGATGTC
>PMCP01000128.1:0-34251 GCA_003155415.1 Gammaproteobacteria bacterium
TTCGGGGTGCACGGCGAAGGGCCCGTCACGGATCCACGCGAGCTGGCGGGTGCGCTATCGCGCGCGCTCGCCGTGGTGCGACGCGGTGAGCCCGCGCTCGTCGACGTCGTCACGGATCCGCGTTGAGGGGCACGCTATGAACACCTTGATGAAGCTAGCTGCTGTCGCACTGCTCGCGGGTGTTGTCGGCACATCGTGGTCGGAGGAAGCGCCGAAGGGCGATGCCGCGAGTGGCCAACGCATCTACATGGCCGCGGGATGCTTCACGTGCCACGGGCGCGTGGGGCAGGGTGGCAACTTCAACTTTGCGACGCCGTCACTCGCGCACACGGTGTGGCCGGTGGAAGCGCTGCGCGCGTTCTTGCGCGTGGGGCTGAACGACATGCCCGCATTCTCGAAAGAGGTGCTCACGGATCAGCAGGTGGCGGACCTTCACGCGTTCCTGCAGTCGTTGCCGGGCAGTCGCTCGCCGGCCGACTTCAAGCTGCTGAATCAGTAAACGCTCCTGGCGTTTGCAGCTGCGTTCAGAGTTGCGCTACCCAGCGCTCGAATTCACTCGCGGTTCGCTTTCCGACTTGGGCGACGGCCCCGCGCCTGAACGAAGAGCTGCCGAAAATGTGGACGTATCCGCCGAAGTCAGAGGGGAGGTAGAAGTCGCCATACTTCAGCATTGCGACTTTTTGCTTGCCGAAGTGGCCGTAGAAATATCCAAACTCGAACAGGACGTTCAGGTTGGGTATGTCGTACTTCTTCTTTCTGATGGTCGTGGTCGACTCCGGCGAGAACAGCAGGAGTGCACCGTCGACTTTGCTGCGAATGCTGTCGAGATCCTCCAGCAGAGTTCTGCCGGCGGTGAATGCGTCCCACCAGGGAATGAAGGTCAGCGTGGGGCCAGTGAATTTCTTCACGACCGCCCGGGCTTGTGACTTCGCGGCCGACGATGAGCCGATGAATAGAGTCGTTTTCGGCACGCGGTTACGCGCGCCCGATCATGTCGAACAGCAGTACTTCGCTATCGGCCGTGCTCTCGATCGTGACCTTGTCGTCGTAGGCAATCGCGGCACCGTCGCCAACCGCGAGCGCTTCGCCGTTCGCACGCACGGCGCCGCGCGCCACTTGGAGCCAGAGCTTGCGCTCGTGCGTGGTTGGGTGCATCACGCTTTCTCCCGCGCCGAGCACGGCAGCGTAGATCTCTGCGTTCTGGTTGATCTTGACGGAGCCGTCGCGGCCGTCCGGCGAGATGATGAGCTTGAGTTTCCCGCGTTTGTCTTCCGCGCTGAACGTCTTCTGCTCGTAAGCGGGTTGCAAGTTGGGCTTGCTGGGGAAGAGCCAGATCTGCAGAAAGTGCACGAGCTCGGTCTTCGAATGATTGAACTCGCTGTGCTGCACGCCGGTGCCCGCCGTCATGCGCTGCACGTCGCCGGGCCGGATCACGCTGCCGGTTCCCATGCTGTCCTTGTGCGCGAGTTCGCCCTCGAGCACATAGGAGATGATCTCCATGTCGCGGTGGCCGTGTGTGCCGAAGCCTTTGCCGGGTTGCACGCGGTCCTCGTTGATCACCCGCAGCGGGCCGAAGCCGTTGTAGCGCGGGTCGCTGTAATCCGCGAACGAGAACGTGTGGAAGCTCTCGAGCCAGCCGTGGTTGGCGTGGCCGCGGTCGTCAGCATGGCGAATCAGCATCATGAGTGGTCCCTCAATGGCGACGTAAGATTACTGGGCGAGCGGTTGCGAGCATAGATCCGCGAGCCGATTGGCCATCGGGGTTTCACCGGACCCTCAGTGCCGCGTGTTCCGCGGTTTTCGCTTGGCTTTTCGACACGACCGAGCCTCGCGGTAAGGTCTCTGTACTTCTTCGCATTTCAGCAGAGAAATCTGGATCTTGGTATGTTCTATTGGCGCAGAAACTGACGACGAACGACTCACTCCGCGTCACACCGTCCCAGGCCAGACGATGCAACAACAAGAACTAGAAGTCATCAACGACCAAATGCAGAAGATCGAGCGCAGCGGCACGCTCGGCCGCTCGCGTTCGTACATGAACCTCCTCGAGTTTTTCGTCGATTGCTCGGTCAAGGGCCGCAAGCCGAAAGAGCTCGATATCGCCATGGAGGTATTCGGCCGTGGCGCCGACTTCGATCCCACGCACGATTCGATGGTGCGGGTCTACGCGCACAACCTTCGGCAGAAGCTCGAGTACTACTACGCCACTGAAGGCGCTGCGGAGCAGAAAAAGCTCACGCTGCCTCGCGGTGAGTACCGGATCGCGCTTCGCGCGCAAGAAACCGCGGAGCCTGACGTCGAAGCCGCGCCGCTCGCAGCGCCGGAGCTACCAACGGTGGCGCCGGCGTCGCGAACGTCGCGTTTCACGCATCGCGGCTGGCTCGCCGCGGGCGCAGCGCTCGTATTCGCTGTCGGTGCCGTGGCAGGTGTCAGCGTCAACGCGTGGCACAGGCCGGTCAAGACGCCGGCGGAGATGGTCGCTGCATCGCCCCTCTGGTCCGCGATTCTCGCCGACGATATGCCGGTGACGCTGGTCGTGGGCGATTACTACATCTTCGGCGAGCTCAACCCGAAGGGATACGTGGATCGGCTGGTGCGCGACTTCCGCGTCAACTCGAGCCAGGATCTCGACGGCATGATCATGCACAACCCGAGCTTGCTCGGAAAGTACAAGGATCTCGACCTGACCTACCTGCCTCGAGGCACCGCGTTCGCGCTGCTCGACGTTCTGCGGGTGATGAATACTTCCAAGAAGCCGGTCCGCATCGTGGCCATGGTGGATTTCACCGCCGCGGATCTGAAGAACAGCCACGTGGTGTACGTGGGCTACATCAGCGCGCTCGGCAGGCTGGAGAACTTCGTTTTCTCGTCGTCCGCGCTTGCCGTGGGCGGCACGTACGACGAGCTTCGCGAGGTTGCGAGCGGCCAGTACTACACGAGCGACGAGGGTGCCGCAGAGCGCCGCAATTATCGGGACTACGGCCTCATTTCGGCGTTTCCCGGGCCTGCGGGCAATCAGTTCCTGATCATCGCCGGCATGCGGGATGCCGGAATGATGCAGGTCGCCCACGTACTCGGTGATCCGGCGGGGATGCGCGGCGTGGAGGCCGAGCGACCCGACGCGCACGGGCCACAGCCGCCTTCGTTCGAAATGCTCTACGAAGTCATGGGGTTTTCTGGCACGAATCTCGATGCGACGGTGGTTCACAAAGCGACGCTGAGCTACGGCCGGATCTGGGGCGGCACGCTGTTGCGCGCCGACGCAAGAAACTAGTCACTTCCGCGAGCAGCGACAGGCCGGTGATAGGATGCCCGCGATCCAGGTGAACATGATTCAGCACGCCGCAGCGCTCGCAGAGATTGCCCGCATCGTCGGGCCGGCCGGCGTGCTCGCGGACGCTGACGCGGCGCCGCTGCTGCGTGACGAACGCGGGTTGTATCGCGGTGCGGCGGCGCTCGTCGTGCGGCCTTCGACAGTGGAGCAGGTAGCCGCCGTCGTGCGCGTGTGCCACGACGCTCGCCTCGGCGTCGTACCGCAAGGCGGTAACACCGGCTATTGCGGTGGCGCTACGCCGTTCGATGGTGAGCGACAGGTGTTGTTGTCGCTGTCACGTTTGAACCGTGTACGAGAAGTCGACGATGTCGGCTTCACGATGACCGCGGAAGCGGGCGTCGTGCTCGCGAATGCACAGTCTGCCGCGCGTGAGCACGGTTTGCTGTTGCCGCTCAGCATGGGCTCGGAAGGCTCGGCGCAGATCGGCGGCAATCTTTCGACGAATGCTGGCGGACTCGCGGTGTTGCGTTACGGCACCATGCGCGAGCTCGTGCTCGGCCTCGAAGTCGTGCTACCGAACGGCGAAGTGCTGTCCGCGCTGAAGGGCCTGCGCAAAGACAACACGGGTTACGACTTGAAGGCGATGTTCCTGGGCGCCGAAGGCACGCTGGGCGTGATCACGGCCGCTGTGCTGAAGCTGTTCCCCGAGCCGCGTTCGCGGCAAACGGCGTGGCTCGCGGTTGCGAGCCTCGACGCTGCGTGCACGCTGCTCGGCCGCGCTCGGCGGGAGAGCGGCGATCAAGTGGTGTCAGCCGAATACGTGTCACGCCGTTCGCTCGATCTCGTGCTGAAGCATGTGGCCGGCGCACGTGAGCCGCTCGAGCAGCCCGCGACACATTATCTACTGCTGGAGCTTGCGTCGGCCGACGACGACGCCGGGTTGCGCGCGAAGCTCGAGCGCGTGCTGGCCGGCGGCCTTGCCAGCGGCGAGATCCTGGACGGCACGATCGCCGATTCGCTCGCGCAACGCAGCGCGTTGTGGATGCTGCGCGAGCGCGTACCGGAAGCGGAGAAGCGCGACGGCGGCTCCGTTAAGCATGACGTGAGCGTGCGTATCGGCCGCATCGCCGAGTTCGTCGCGCGGGCCGAGCCGGCCCTCGCCGCAGTCGCGCCGCACCGGCTTTCCATCTACGGCCACATTGGCGACGGCAACCTGCACTTCAATGTGCTGCCGCCGGCTGGGCAAGGCATTGATGAATTTCGCGCGGAGCCGGGCGAAGCGCTGTCGACGTGCGTGCACGATCTCGCTGCGGAGTTGGGCGGCAGCTTCAGCGCGGAGCATGGCGTTGGGATATTGAAGGTGCACGAGCTCGAGCGCTATCAGCTGCCGACGGCCGTGGCGTTGATGCGTGCGATGAAGCGCGCGCTCGATCCCCACGGCATCATGAATCCCGGCAAGATGCTCGGCCGCTAGACTTTCGCGCCAGTTTCTCTCGGTCGGGTGGCGCGATCTGTGACTTCTCTGTAGATTCCGTGCGTCACTGGGGGGGCACATGAATTACAACGTAAACCGCGGCTGGGCCACGGCCGCCATTCTGATTGGCCGCTTGATCTTCACCGCGCTGTTCCTGATGGCGGTGAGCTTCAAGCTCATGGGCCCGAGCACCACGGCTGGCCAGATCGCCGCTGCGGGCTTTCCGCTGGCGGGCGTGCTGGTCTGGTGCGCCATCGCGCTCGAGCTCGCGTTGATCGTGGCGTTTCTCACGGGCGCTTACTTCAGAGAAGCGGCGTTGGTCGCCGCTGTTTACGTCGTGTTCCTGGGATTTGGGTTCCACGGGCCGTCGCACTGGCAGGCCAACCAGGACGAGTTCGGTTTCTTCATCGATCACTTCACATTCGCCGCAGGCCTGCTATTCGCGGCGGTGTGCGGGCCGGGGCACGTGCTCGCACTGAAGCGCGGCGTGCTGCGTTAGGCGCCGGCGCTAACGACCGGACCGCGTAGCCCTGCAGTCGATGAACGTGCGGCCGCCGATCTGGAAGGTGGCGAGCTCGCCCTTGTTCCAGAAGACGGTATCGCCTGCCACATAGCGCGCCCCCGACGCAGCTTCCGCTCGTTGAAGCACGATCGAATCGTTGCCGAGAAATTTGGGTGCGGATAGTGTGGCTTGGCCGTCCGCGAAGCGCATCGCGAAGAACACATCGTCGCCGCATTCGAACAGCACGCGAGCGGTATCCGCGCCGGCTACGGTTTCATTCACACGTTGTACGAGAATCGCGAGGTCGTCGCTGCGCGCAGTGCCGTCGAATGCGGAGTACTGCCCGGCCGAGACGAACATCCGGGCGCCGGTCGGCCAGAGAATCGCTGCGCGTACACCGTAGCGATGATCCTTCGCAATTTGATCCGCGGGGTAGCGCAGCTTGAAGGGGATGGGCACCTGGCCAGCCGGCGCGATCGTCGCTCTCGCGATCTCCACGGCGGGTCGATCGGCGACCGATATGTCTTCCAGCACGACCTCGGCGGTAGAGCCGTTGGGCAGCGCGATTCGCTCCCGGTAGAAGACGGTGCCGGTGAGGGCGGGATCGCGCCGTGCGGTGCTGCGGCTTCCGTCGGAGCGCTCAAAGGTGCGAATCGCACCCCACACGGCCAGCGCTATGACCACGGCGCTCGCGCCCNNGGGCTCCGCGCCGCTTGAAGCGGCGCCGTCCCCATCGCAGAATCGGTGCCAAGCCCGCAGCCCGCGGGCATGGGGGTCACGCTGATGGCGAACATGCATCTCGGTCGCGATTTCACGCCGCCCGATATTCACGCCAAAGTTACCGGTCGCGCCAAGTACGCGGAGGATTTCCGCGCCGAAGGCATGGTGTTCTGCCGCCTGCTGCTCTCGACGGCGCCACATGCGCGTGTCACCAAGATCGACGCGTCCGAAGCGCTGAAGATGGAAGGCGTGCTCGGCATCCTGCTCCCCGAAGACGTGCCCGAGACCAAAGGTCCTGGCGAACCGATCCTCACGAAGGAGCCGATGTTCGTCGGCGACCGCATTCTCGCGGTAGCGGCTACAAGCGAAGCGCTGGCGCAGGAAGCCATCGACAAGATCAAAGTCGAAATGGAGCCGCTGCCATTCGTCATAGATCCGCTCGATAGCTTGTTCCCTGGTGGCAAGGACGCGCGCAGCGACGGCAACGTGATTGCCAGCCAGCAGGTGAAGTCGATCAAGTGGACGGCGGCCGATTTCGCCGCTGCCAACGAAGGCCAGCTGCCGATGGGCGCGCCTGCGGAGGAGTGGTCGTTCGGCGACGTCGAGGCTGGCTTCAAGGCCGCGAAGGTGGTGCTCGACGAATCGTTCGTCACTGCCGCGCTGTCGCATCACTGCCTCGAGCCGCGTTCCGCGATGGCCTACTGGGAGAACGGCAAGTGCTTCGTCTACGGCTCGTTGCAGAGCCAGACGGCAGGCGTACCGGCCCTGGCACGCATGGCCGGCATCGAGCCCGACAATCTCGTGTTCGTCGCCGAGTTCTGCGGCGGCGGCTTCGGCTCGAAGATCAACCCGTATCCCGCCATGGGCGTGCCCATCTACATGGCAAAGAAGCTGAACCGGCCCGTCATGATGCGAGTGAGTCGCGCCGAGGAAGGGCTGTTCGGCTCGTCGCGGCCCGCATTCCAGGGCCGCATCAAGATCGGCTTCGCGGCCAACGGCCGCGTTACGGCTGTTGATTTTTGCGTCGTGCAGCAGAACGGGCCGTACTCGGGCGGTGGCGACTACGGCGCCGCGGCCGGTGCGATCACACTGCTGTATCAGCCGCCTGCGATGCGTTATCGCGGCGTGGCTGTGAGCACGAACACCACGCCGACGGGTGCACAGCGTGGACCCGGTCAGAACCAGATCGCGGGCGCGATCGAGCCGCTGCTCGACAAGGCGGCCAAGGCACTTGGGATCGACCGCGTACAGCTGCGCCGCATCAATGCGGCGGACAACAAGGCGAAATACGACGGCACTCAGGGGCCGGTCACGAGCGCATATCAGCGCGAGGCGATCGAGCGCGGCGCGGCTGCCTTCAACTGGGAGCAGCGCAAGGCGCGCAGCGGCCAGAGTCGCGGCGCGAAGGTGACGGGTGTTGGCATCGGCCAAGCCTTCCACTCGGCGGGACGCAGCGGCTATGACGGCCTCGTGCGCATTGCGCCGGACGGCAAGCTGCACATCCATTCGGGCGTCGGCAATCTCGGCACGTACTCGTACGGTTCCACGTCGCGCGTGGCGGCCGAAGTGCTGAAGTGCAATTGGGACAACTGCATCATTCATCGAGGCGACACGCGGCTCGGGTTGCCGTGGTCGTCCACGCAGTCCGGTAGCAACACCTCGTTCACGATGACGCGCGCGGTATATGCGGGCGCTGTGGACGCGCTCGCCAAGCTCAAGGAGATCGCGGCGATGACGCTCGGTGGCGCGCCGGAAGACTACGACGTGGCCGACGAGAAGGTGTTCGCGAAGAAAGACGCCACACGCAGCATGACGTACGCCGCAGCGGCGCAACGCGCTATCGACCTCGGCGGTAAATTCAGTGGCAAGGAGCTGCCGCAGGACATCCATGCCGTCACGAAGTCGGCAGCCGCATTGATCGCGGGCACGGGCCTGGTCGGCGTCGCGAAGGACAACATCGCGATCACCGGCACGGTGCCGGCCATCGCGGTAGGATTCGTCGAGATCGAGCTCGACAAGGAAACCGGGCAGATCGACATCGTCGACTACCTTGGCGTGGCCGATTGCGGCACGGTGCTGCACCCGCAGGGTCTCGACGCCCAGATCAAGGGCGGCGGCGTCATGGGCTTCGGCATGGCGCGCAGCGAGCGCCACATCTACGACCCGCAGAACGGGTTCCCCGCCACCGTGGCCATGTATCAGGCGAAGCTGCCTTCGTATCTCGACCTTCCGTCGACGATGAGCACGCTCGCCGTTGACATTCAGGATCCGCAGAATCCCGTCGGCTCGAAAGGCATCGGCGAGCCGGTAGAGGGTTGCGCCAACTCCGCGTTGCTATGCGCGATCGCAGACGCCCTCGGCGGGCACTATTTCAATCGAGTTCCCGTGCTGGCGGACATGATCGTGAACGCGGCCGCCAACCGTCCGCAGTCGAACAAGCCGTTGCAGGTCAGCACGGCGTAGCAGCGGAGGTTCCAGCGCGGGGTTGAGGTGTCAGCAGGCCTTGTACGTGGCGTCGTCGTCGCCGCATGCGCCGTACTCGATTTCGATCGTGGCGTGCGTGATCCGAAAATCCTTCGCCAGCCGCTGCTTGATTTCGCGCACCGCCACCGTGGCGTCGGTGTTCTCCGTGACACATGCGTGCAGCGTGACCATCGGCCGCTCCTGGCTGATGGACCATGCGTGAACGTGGTGCACGTCGAGCACGTAGGGTAACGCCGCGCGCAGGTCGTCGCCGATCGCGCGACTATCGAATCCGGCCGGCGAGCCTTCGAGCAGGATATGGCCGCTCTCGGCCACCACGTGCCAGGCGGAACGCAGCACGATGAGCCCCACGATCAGCGACAACAGCGGATCGATCGGCATCCAGCCCGTCGTCAAGATCACGATCGCGGCCACCACCGCGGCCACCGAGCCCAACAAGTCGCCCACCACGTGCAGCGCGGCGGCGCGGATGTTGAGGTTGTCGTTGTCGGCGCCCCGCAATATGAAAAACACGATCACGTTGACGGCGAGCCCGGTGACGGCAATCCATAGCATCGGCCCACCGCGAACCTCGACGGGGTTGGCGAGCCGCCGCCACGCCTCGATACCAATCCAGGCTGCGATGGCAAACAGCGCGATGCCGTTGACGAACGCCACGAGTACGGCGAACCGGTCGAAGCCATAGGTACGCCGCCAATCGGCCGGCCGGCGCGTGAGCCTGAAGGCGAACCACGCGAGCGACAGGCTCGCGAAGTCGGTCAGCATGTGGCCCGCGTCCGCGAGCAATGCGAGGGAGCCGGCGAGCACGCCGCCAACGATCTCCACGAACATGAACCCGCCCGTGAGCATGGCGGCAAGGCCCACACTGCGCTCGTTGGCGCCGTGATGATGGGCGTGACCGTGGCCGGAGTGCCCATGATCGTCGTGGGCGTGATCGCTTTCGGAGTGATCGGCGTCGTGATCGTGGGCGTGTGAGTGAGATGGGTGCATGGTTCCGTCCGTCTCGGGCGAATATTAGCACGCAGATGTTCGTTGCCCTTTCGACGCAGTGCTCGATTTGACGCTCCCACCGTCCGCAGAGATCATGCGGGGCTACGAGACGACGACATCGAGCGCCGGAGCGTACCGGCGCCGCTCCACGGCAGCGAATCCAACGGCAGATTGGCAGGTGCTGAAAGCTCGGCAAAAGATCGGCAAATACCGCATCGAGCGTCGCATCAACGACGGCCCGATTGCGGCGATCTATGCAGCTGTAGACACTATCCACGGCGTGCGCGTGGCGCTGAAGATTCCGCACGAGAGTGCCATGGACGAGCACTTCCTCGTCGACTTCAAGCGCGAAGCGCGCCTCGCGCAACGGCTCGAGCATCCGAATATTCTGCCGATCCGCGACGCATCGTTCATCGACGGCCGGTTCGTGATTGCCATGCCCCTTGGCGAGCGTTCTCTCGAAGACCGCATGCGAAGGCGGGTGTCCACCGATTCCGCTCTGAATCTCATCGAGCAGGCGGTGGCTGGCGTGGCTCACGCGCACCAACAGAGCGTGATCCACTGTGACATCAAGCCCGGTAACTTCATTCTTTTCGCCGGTAACCGGCTCAAACTCACGGACTTCGGCTTCTCGAAGGTTGCGCAACGCACGCTGAAGGCGTCAGGTTCGGGCACCGTGGGCTATATTGCCCCCGAGCAAGCCGTGGGCCGACCTCAGTTCCAGTCCGACGTGTTCTCGCTCGGCCTCGTCATCTACGAGCTCCTGTCCGGCAACTTGCCGGAGTGGCCCTACGAGTGGCCGCCGCCCGGTATCAAGCGCGTGCGTGAGAAGCTGCGCCCGAAGCTCGTCGAGTGGCTGCATCGCGCGATTGAAGTGCGCCCCGCGAACCGATTCAAGAATGCGGCCACCATGTATCGCGAATTCAAACGGCTGCGTAACGCGGCGGTGAAGAAGAAGGGTCGCCACAAGAAAGACGATGATCCGACTTTGTGGCAGAACGTTCTGTTTCGGGAGTTCCAGCGTAAGTACCGCAAGGTGCTCGAGACGCGTTACGAGTGCGGGCACTGCAACGGCCCCGTGTCCGAGGTCATGCAGCGCTGCCCCTGGTGCGGCGCAGAGCCGCCGCTCGATCGGCACGAGAGCCGCCATCCTGCCGAGTGCCCACGCTGCCGTCGCGGCGTGAAGCTCGATTGGCGCTACTGCCCGTCGTGCTATGGCCCGGGCTTCGAGGTCGAGACAACGCGCCGCTTCGGCGATAGGCGGTATGTCGCCAAGTGCCAGAACGAGAGATGCCGCGGGCCCTTGATGGCATTCATGCGCTACTGCCCGTGGTGTCGTTCCAAGATCAAACGTCCGTGGAAGCTACCGGGCGACGCTACGCGTTGCCCGCACTGCCGCTCGGGCGTCGACACTAACTACTGGCACTACTGCCCGTGGTGCACGAAGGCGCTCGAAGCATGAGCGCCGCATGAATCGGCGCGCAATGAAAGCCGACGGGCACGTGCAGCTATTCCTGGGCGAGCACGATCTCGAGCAGTCGGATCGTGCGCTGGCCCATGGCGAAGTCTGCGTGCGCACACTGCGTTCGCCGGAAAAGCCGAGGTCGAATGAAGATGCCGCGGCTGTGATCGAACTCGGTGACGATTCGCTCGTGCTGGCAGTGGCGGACGGCGTCGGCGGCATGCCCGCTGCGCGCGAAGCCTCGAACGTCGCCGTGCAGACGCTCGCCCGCTCGCTGCGCAAGCTGTCCGACAATACGCCGGAGCTGCGGCCTGCCATCCTCGACGCCGTGGACAAGGCCAATCACAACGTCATCGGTCTCGCACGCGGTGCCGCGACGACGCTCGTCGTCGCGCAGCTCGAAGCCAAGCGGCTGCGTTGCTATCACGTCGGCGATTCGGAGCTGCTCGCAGTGGGGCAGCGCGGGCGTATCAAGCAACGAGTGGTGCCGCATTCTCCGACCGGCTTCGCCGTCGAAGCGGGTCTGCTCGACGAGAAGGAAGCGATTCTGCACGAACAGCGCCACGTGCTGTTCAACGTGATCGGTTCGCCCGACATGCGCGTCGAAGTGGGCCCGACGTTGCACCTTGCGGTGCACGACACCGTGCTCCTCGCGAGCGACGGTTTGTTCGACAATTTATTCATCGACGAGATCGTTGATTCGATCTGCAGCGGGCCGCTCGTCGCTGCAGCGAACCGTTTGGTCGAGCGCGCGCAAGAGCGCATGCGCGGCGACGTGAAGGCCGGTTTGCCTCGCAAGCCAGACGATCTGACGGTCGTATTGTTTCGCCCGCGCCGCTAGGGCGGGCAGCTGGTCAAGCGAGCTTCGTGTTCGTGCTCTTGGCGGCCGTGCTCGGCGCGGCGCGCGAGTCTTCGTTCTCGTACGCGCGGGTGAGTTCTTCCAGGAACTGCTGTGGGAATTGTCCCGGTTGGCCATTCGCGACCACCTGATACAGATCCTTGTACAAATCCCAGTACTTCAACTTGTTCGCAGCATTCATGATGCCGCGTTTGCCGTTCGAGAACTTGCTCTCGAGCTCTTGCGGATCGAGCCGGCCGATGTAGTCGGTGACCGCCACGCGCATGGCAGACAAGAGATGCTGTTGGTGCTGCTTGATGTCGCCGAACGTTTCACGAACCGCGTCGATGGCGCCGAGGTACTCGCCCGACTGACGGAACAGCAGGTTCGTCAGTGCTTCCTCCACGCTCGCCGAGAACTTCAGCGGATTGTTGCGCTGCGGCTGAATCGTAGTCGTCGGCACGCGGAGCGCATTCTTCTGGTCCGCACGCAGGTGCAAGTTCTCGCTCACGCCGAGAATGACTTCGCGCATGATTTGGCCCAGACGATGCAGGGTCTGTTCGGTCTGTTTCTCGTCGAGCTTCAGCGCCGGCAGGCCTGCGCCGCGGAAGAACGCGTCGAGGCTGGCAGAGGGAGCGGACGCGGCCGGGCTCGCCATCGGACGCGCGGGGGCTGTGCTCGTGCTCGGTGCGGATTCGGCCTTGGGCGACGGGCTGGGCGACGGGCTGGGCGGCGCGCTCGGCGCAGGGCGTGCGCTCGCCACGGCAGGGGGCGGCGACGCTTTCGATTTCGGTGCGGGGCCCTTCGGTTTCGTTGGCGGAGTCGGCGGCGGCTTCGGCGTGCTGCTGATGTGCGCGGCCGCGCTCACGGGAGGCGGCGCGGGGCGAATCGGGGATGGGTCGGCGCCGACTTCGCGCTGCGGTCGCGCCTTCGCTTTCGCCGGCGGATCTTCCGCGAGCCTCAGGTTCGCTCCGTTTGCCGCTTGCTGCTTCGCGGCCTTGCGCGCGTCTTCCTGGTCGGCGTCCTCTTCGATCATCCACTCGATGCCGACGGCCGTTATCTCATGTCCCGGGACGAGGTCGGCGCGCGTCGGGTCGGGTGGCGGCACGCGTTGAGCCTTCGATACGGGGTCTTCGTGGGTGCCCGTGAACTGCGCGCCGGTATCGTCCTCGCCGAGGATCTCGACTTGCATCTCGTATTCGCCGATGCGAAGGCGGTCGCCGGTGAACAACCGTTGCGGGTTGCCACGGCCGACGGGTTGCTCCGCGTCGTTGACGTANNTCGCTCTCGAGCGAACGGCCGATCGTGCCACCCGCGTGGCCGAACTCACGCATGCCGCGTTCGCCGAGGCTTTGCTGGTGACGACTGACGATTTGCAGGCGCAGTGCCATATCGGTCCTTGATTGCTGGCGTACACCACGACTTCGCCGCGCGTGGCTCCCCCGCGCGCGAGTCTAGCTCCGCCGGCGCTCTCCTCTAACTACTGCAATCAATTACTGTGACGAGCCTCTCAGAAGTCCTGTGCTAAGCTCCTCGTGCCTCACCAGGATCTCTACGCATGGCTGCGAAACCCATCTACAAAGTTCTGTTCGTGAATCAGGGCAAGGTGTACGAAATCTACGCTCGGCACGTCTCGCAGGCAGGCGCATTGTTCGGATTCGTCGAGGTCGAAGAACTGATATTCGATGCGCGCCAGTCTGTCGTCGTCGATCCTTCCGTCGAACGTCTGCAAATCGAGTTCGCGGGCGTCAAGAAGACTTACCTGCCGATGCACTACGTGTTGCGGATCGACGAGGTCGATAAGCAGGGCGTGGGCAAGATCACGGCCGCCGAGGGCGGCAACGTGGCGCAATTTCCGATACCGATGTACTCGCCCCAGGGAACCAAGGGTGGCCCACAGGAGCATTGAGCAGCAGAGCGGGGCTCCCTCAGTGCGGTTTTCCGAATGACGCTGCGTTTTGCAGCGCTCGGTAGCGGCAGTCGCGGCAATGCCGCGCTCGTCGAATACGGCTCCACGCTGCTGATGGTGGATTGCGGCCTGCCGCGTAAAGTCATCGAGGAGCGTTTGCGCGCCGTCGATCGCGAGCCGCGCGACGTGACCGCGATCCTCGTCACCCACGAGCACACTGATCACTCGCATGGCGTCGCCGCATTCGCGCGCCGCTACGCAACGCCGCTGTGGATGACGCCAGGCACCGCGAGTGCGATCTCGGATCTCGTGAGCGTCAACACCCTCAACCCTCATCGCGAGCTGACGATCGGCGGCATCGACGTGAAGCCGTATCCCGTGCCACACGACGCGCGGGAGCCATGCCAGTTCACGTTCGCCGCGGGCGGGCGCCGGCTCGGCATGCTCACAGATGCGGGCCACGTCACGCCGCACATGGTCGAGCGGCTCACGGGTTGCGATGCGCTTGCGCTCGAATGCAATCACGATCTCGACACGCTGCAGCGCGGGCCATACCCCGAGTCTCTGAAGGCCCGCGTGTCGTCGCGATTCGGCCATCTGAACAATGGCCAAACCACCGAGCTCCTGCAGCGCCTCGACCCGTCACGCGTGCAGTGGCTCGTGGGTCTGCACCTCTCGGAGCGCAACAACACGCCGGAGCAGGTCCGCGCCACTTTGAAGGCCGCGCTCGAGAAAGCGAACTATCCCCTGCATCTCGCCACCCAGGATGCGCCGACGCAGTGGTTCGAGCTCGACTGAACCGGCGCGCGGCCGCTGTGCCGGTTCGCCCTGATTCGGTAGAATGCGCGTGCCTCCTAGCCGCTTGAGCTCCAGATAAAACCCATGACGATGCTGCAGTTGGCCGGCCCCCCGGCTGCGACTGCCTTCCGCCTCAAAAAGCTCCGCGCCGAGCTGCGGGCGCTGGCCCCGACAGTCACTGACGTGACCGTCTACTTCGAGCACTACGTGTCGCTCGCGCAATCGCTGAGCGCGGCGCAAGAGCGCGTGCTAGGCGCGTTGCTCGACTATGGCGACGGGGCAGTGACACCGGGCAATGGCCGCCAGCGCATCTATGTGGTGCCGCGGCTCGGCACGATCTCGCCCTGGGCCTCGAAAGCCACCGACATCGCGCGGCTTTGCTCCCTGCCGGTGCGCCGCGTGGAGCGCGGCCGCGTGTACGAGCTCGCCGTTGGCGCGGCGCTCACCCCAGCGGAACAGAAACGCATTGCGCCGTTGCTGCATGACCGCATGACAGAGACGCTGCTGACGGAACCGCCGACGCGCGAAGCGCTGTTCGCCGATCATGGGCCGCGACCGGTTCGTACGGTCGACGTGCTCGGCGGTGGTCTTGCGGCGCTAGAACGCGCGAACGGCGAGCTCGGCCTTGCGCTGTCGGCCGACGAGATCGAATACCTCTCGGCGCAGTTTGCAGCGTTGGCACGCAACCCCACCGACGTCGAGCTCATGATGTTCGCGCAGGCGAACTCCGAGCATTGCCGGCACAAGATCTTCAACGCGGATTGGCTGATCGACGGTAAGCCTGCGCCGAAGAGCCTCTTCTCGATGATCCGCAATACGCACGCGCGCGCGCCGGAAGGTGTGCTGTCGGCGTACAAGGACAATGCGGCTGTCGTCGTCGGCGCCGACAGCCGCTGGTTCTGGCCGGATCCTTCGACCGGCGTGTACGGCTACCACTCAGAGCCCGTGCATCTCGTGATGAAAGTCGAGACGCACAACCATCCGACCGCCATTTCGCCGTTTCCCGGCGCATCCACCGGCTCGGGTGGGGAGATCCGCGACGAAGGTGCGACGGGTCGTGGCGCAAAACCGAAGGCCGGGCTCGTCGGCTTCACGGTGTCGCATCTCGATGTGCCGGGCTGGCGCCAGCCCTGGGAACGAGCACTGCCGGGCAAGCCCGATCGCATTGCGTCGCCACTCTCGATCATGCTCGACGGGCCGATCGGCGCAGCGAGCTTCAACAACGAGTTCGGCCGGCCGAATCTCGCGGGCTACTTTCGCACCAGTCTGCTCGAGGCGGGCGGTGTATGGCGCGGCTATCACAAGCCGATCATGATCGCGGGCGGCCTCGGCAATATCCGGGCGTCGAACGTCGAGAAAGGTGTGCCGGGCCCGGGTGCGAAACTAATCGTACTCGGCGGGCCCGCCATGCTGATCGGCTTGGGCGGCGGAGCCGCGTCGTCGCAGGGCAGCGGCGCCGGCGAAGCGGAGCTCGACTTCGCGTCCGTGCAGCGCGGCAATCCCGAGATGCAGCGGCGCGCGCAGGAAGTCATCGACGCGTGCTGGGCTCTCGGCGAAGAAAATCCGATCGGGGCCATCCACGATATCGGCGCAGGCGGTCTCTCGAACGCGGTGCCCGAGATCGTGGACCACAGCCACTGCGGCGCCGTGATCGATCTGCGCGCGATTCCGAATGACGAGCCCGGCATGAGCCCGATGGAGCTCTGGTGCAACGAATCGCAAGAGCGCTACATGCTCACGATCGATGCGGCAGAGGTGCCGCGGTTCGTCGCGATCTGCGAGCGGGAGCGCTGCCCGTACGCCGTGATTGGCGAGCTCACCGTGAAGAAGGACTTGATCGTGCGCGACTCGGCCCTTGGCAACGAGCCGGTCGCCATGCCCATGGAAGTGCTGTTCGGCAAACCGCCGAAGATGACGCGCAAAGCCACCCGCGCGGAGTTCACCGCGCTGGCCTGGCGGCGCGAGCATCTGCGGCTCGATGCCGCAGTCGAGCGCGTGCTCGCGTTCCCGGCCGTGGCCGACAAGAGCTTTCTCATTCATATAGGCGATCGCACGGTCGGCGGCCTGGTCTCACGCGACCAGCTCGTCGGTCCATGGCAGGTGCCCGTCAGCGATGTGGCTGTCACGGCGTCGGCGTTCGAGGGCTATACAGGCGAAGCCCTCGCGATGGGCGAGCGCACGCCGGTCGCGATTCACGACGGACCGGCCTCGGCGCGGCTCGCCGTCGCCGAATCGGTGCTGAACATCGCAGCCGCCGACGTCGCGGCGCTTGGCGACATTCGGCTGTCGGCAAATTGGATGGCGGCGGCTGGCCATGCGAACGACGACTACGCGCTGTACGCGATGGTCCGCGCCGTCGGCGAGGAGCTGTGCCCTGCGCTTGGTATTGCCGTGCCGGTCGGCAAGGACTCGTTATCGATGCGCACGGTATGGAACGACGGCGGCAAGGAGCGCGCCGTGACGGCGCCTGTATCGTTGATCGTCTCGGCGTTCGCTCCAGTGCGCGACATTCGCCGTACGTTGACGCCGGAGCTTAAGCGCGAGCCGGGCTCGGCGCTCGTGCTGATCGATCTTGCGGACGGCGCGCTGCGCCTCGGTGGCTCGTGCCTCGCGCAGGCGTATAGCCAGTACGGTGGCGCGCCGCCGGATCTCGACGATCCGCAGCGCCTGATCGCGTTCTTCGCGGCGCAGCGCGAGCTGCGCGAGGCGGGGTTGCTTCTTGCATATCACGACCGCTCCGACGGCGGTGTATTCGCGACGCTAACTGAGATGGCATTCGCCGCGCACGTGGGCCTCGACATCGAGCTACCCGTGGCCGCGACCGACGCAGTCGGCTACTTGTTTGCCGAAGAGCTCGGCGTCGTCGTGCAGGTGCGCGACGCCGACCTGCCTGCCGTGCAGCGTGTGCTCGCGTCACACGAGCTCGCGCACTCCGTCGTCGCGCGCGTGGCTGCGCACGATGACGTGGTCGTGCGCCGTGCTAGTGCGGAGCTCTATCGTGCGTCGCGCATCGAGTTGCAGCGCCAGTGGTCGCAGCTCACGTATCGCATGCAAGCGCTGCGCGACGATCCTGAGTGCGCGCGCGAAGCGTACGAGAGCGCGCTCGACGCCGCTGACCCCGGTCTGAATTCGAAGCTCACGTTCGCGCTGCCGAGCGAGCGTCGCGCTGGTACTCGAGGCGCGCGGCCGAAGGTGGCCGTGTTGCGCGAGCAGGGCGTGAACGGCCAGCGCGAGATGGCCGCCGCGCTCGATCGAGCAGGCTTCGAAGCGCACGACGTGCACATGAGCGATCTGCTCGGCGGCCGCAAAAACCTCGATGAGTATCGCGGCGTGATCGCGTGCGGCGGATTCTCGTACGGCGACGTGCTCGGCGCGGGCGAGGGTTGGGCCAAGACGATCCTCTATCACGACGGCGTGCGGCGGATGTTCACGGAATTCTTCGCGCGGCCCGACGCGTTCGGGCTCGGTGTGTGCAACGGTTGCCAGATGCTTGCCGCGCTGCGGGAGCTGATCCCGGGCACGAAGAGCTGGCCGAAGTTCCTGCGCAACCGTTCGGATCAATTCGAGGCGCGCTTGACGCTGGTAGAGGTGGTCGATAGCCCCTCGGTGTTGCTGAAAGGCATGGCGGGTTCGCGCATCCCGATCGTGACAGCGCACGGCGAAGGTCGCGCAGCGTTCGCTTCGGACGAACTGCTCGAGCGCTGTGACGCCGCGCTGACCTCTCTTCGTTACGTCACGAATCGCGGCGAGGTGGCGGAACGCTACCCTGCGAACCCGAACGGCTCGCCGCGCGGCATCGCGGGGCTGTGCAACGTGGACGGCCGCGTAACGATCGTGATGCCGCATCCGGAGCGCGTGTTCCGCACTTCGCAAATGTCGTGGCACCCTGCCGACTGGGGGGAATGTTCGCCCTGGCAGCAGCTCTTCGACAACGCCCGGTCTTGGGTGGGCGGTTAAGAGTCGTTCCTCTTCCGTCGGCGCTCGTGAGTGCGACCCATCCGTGACGCGTGCGTCACGCCTGTCGGTAAGCAGCGACACGCGAAACAGCGGGCAGCGTAGCCTTTAGCGAATAGCAAGGTGTGTGGATGTATCCGGGCGCCGACAAATGCGCGAAATACGCGCTCGCCCGCTCGGGTGAAACGTGAGCAACGGCGCGGGCTCGCCTCCTTGTGACGTGTGTGGCACGGAACGTGCTCCTGTTCGCGGTTATGGTCGAACGGCCGAAGAGTTGAGACCTGGCTCATAGACCCATGGCGCAACAAGCCAATAAGGTGGCGGCGCCGCGTGAGAATTATGTCTCCACTGGCAGGGCATCGAGGCTGCGGTGGAGCAGGCCACGCCGAGTGCTGGCGTGCCGGAAGCGAAGGACTGCGTAGATGACACGACCGCATGCAGCAATTCGGAGTCGACTCGCGCTCGTCGCGTTGCTTGCCGTGGCGAGTTCTGTTTGCGCCGCTACGAAACTGAGAGGGTCCGAGGCTCCCGACTTTGCGCTGCGGAGCCTGACCGGCCAGAACATTCGGCTATCGGAGTTTCGCGGCCAGATCGTCATGTTGACGTTCTGGGCCACGTGGTGCGGCGACTGCCGCGCGCAGCTCGAGCAGCTGGGCGAGATGCACGCACGCTACCAGGACGCTGGAGTCGAGCTGCTTGCCGTGAGCCTCGACCAAAACCGGAAGCAAGCCGAGGACATGATCGCTCGACTCAAAGCGAGTTACCCCGTGCTGCACGACCAGGCCGGTAACGTCGGCAAGTTATACGACGTCAATCGAATGCCCGTCATGGTGCTGATCGATCGTGGCGGAGTGGTCAGAGAGATCTTCGAAGGGTTTCGTCGCGGCAACGAGGAGCAGTACCTCGAGCGCGTGCAGGCGTTGTTGCGTGAGTGAGCCGTTGCCTACGGGCAGGGAAGTTCAGCTAAGCGGTTGGAGTGAAAGATGGCAGCAAGGTTGATGGTGTCGGTGTCGCTGGTGGTGAGCGGGCTTTTGCTCGGTTCCTCCGCGATGGCACAGAAGGGTGAAACAAAAGAGGTCGAGCAAGTCGCGGCCGCGACGCCTGAATTCTCGCCGCGCGAGGACAAGGGCGCTCAGGATCGCGCCGAGTTCCGCACTCTCGACGAAGACGTGCAGGGACTCAAGAAGCAGGTGCTGGATCTGAACCGCGACCTGTTCCTGCTGGAAGAAGAGTTGTTGTTTCCGTCGAATACGCAGACGGCCGTCTTCGTGGCCATGGACGTCGGCGAATTTTTCGGGCTCGACTCCGTCGAGCTGAAGATCGACAACAAGGCCGTCGCGAACTATCTGTACACGGAACGTGAGGCGTCGGCCCTGGTCAAGGGCGGCGTGCAGCGCCTCTACATCGGCAACCTGAAGGCTGGCGATCACGAGCTCGTGGCCGTGTTCACGGGCGGTGGCCCTCACACGCGCGATTACCGTCGTGCGACGTCGGTCAAGTTCGAGAAGGGAATCGGGCCGAAATACATCGAGCTCACGATCTCGGACAAGGTGACCAAGCTGCAGCCGGAGTTCGTCGTCAAGGAGTGGGAGTAGTCGGTGGCGACACGTCTCCTCACACTCGCGGCTGCGTTCGCGATCGTGCTGGTCGGCGGCAGCGCCGTCGCACGCGAGACCGTGCACGGCAGCATAGTTGTGCAGGACCTTGCCTACGGCGAGGTGCTGTTCAAGTATTTTCAGGATGACTACTTCTCCGCGTTGACGCGTCTCCTCGCTGCCGAGGAGCGTGGCGAGCTCAAGCATCACGAAGCCGACGAGCAGCTGATGGCGGGCGCGTTGTACCTGTCGTATGGCCAGCATCAGCTCGCCGGTCAGCTCTTTGAACGCGTGCTCGAGCAATCGGTAGATCCCGCCATTCACGATCGCGCCTGGTTCTTTCTGGCGAAAATCTGGGAGCAGCGCGGCTATCTCGACCAGGCGGAAGCGGCGCTGGCCCGTATCGGCGACTCTCTGCCCAAAGATCTCGAGCCGCAGCGCTTCATGCTGCACGCCGAGGTGCTGATGGATCAGGGGCGCTTCGCCGAAGCCCTTACTGTGCTCCAGGAGTGGAAGCGACCCCGCGACGAGTGGGTCGGGTACGCGAAGTACAACATCGGCGTTGCGCTCGTTCGGCTCGGTCAGGTCGAAGCCGGCGCCGCGGTGCTCGATGACGTGGGTCAGATCGAGCCCGACAGTCCGGCGATGGAAGCGTTGCGCGACAAAGCCAACGTGGCACTCGGCTATGCGTGGCTGCAGGCACAGCGGCCGGTCGAAGCGAAGCCGTCGCTGCAGCGCGTGCGCCTTGAGGGGCCGTTCTCGAACAAAGCATTGCTCGGCGTCGGTTGGGCCGATGCCGAAAACACGGATTACCGCGGCGCGCTCGCGCCATGGCTCGAGCTGCGCAGCCGCAACATGCTGGACTCGGCCGTGCAGGAGTCGCTACTCGCAGTGCCGTTTGCGTTCGCCAAGCTCGGCGCGGACAAACAGGCGGCCGATCACTACAACGACGCGATCGCGGCGTTCACGAACGAGATCGGGCATTTGTCGCAAGCCATCGATAGCATCGAGGCCGGCAAGCTGATCACCGATCTGCTCGGCGAGCGCACCGACTCCACCAGCGTCGAGTCGGGTTGGTATTGGCGGCTCGAGCGTGTTCCGGACACGATCGAGAGTCGCTATCTATACGAACTGCTCGCGAGCAACAATTTCCAGGAAGGGTTGAAGAACTACCGCGACCTGCTGCAAATGAATCGGAACCTTGCGCACTGGAGCGAGAGCCTCGGTGCGTTCGATGACATCCTCGATACGCGTCAGCGTGCATATCAGCAGCGCCGGCCGAACATCGACGCGAGCCTCGCGAGCGTCGATCTCGACGCCATGGCGGCGCGTCGCGTGGAGTTCGAGTCGCGGCTGCAAACCATAGAGCGCACGGAAGACGTGGTTGGGCTCGGCACGCCAAAGGAACAGGAAACGTGGCGAACGCTGGCGGCCATGGAGCCGCAGCTGGCCGCGCTGCCGAACGACGACGAGAGCAACGAGCTGCGCGACAAGCAGCACTTTCTGCGCGGCCTCATGCTCTGGGACCTGCAGCGCGACTACAAGGCGCGGCTCTGGGGCGAGAAGAAGAGCTTGGGTGATCTCGATCGGCAGTTGCGCGAGGCGCAACGCCGGCACACGCAGGTATCGGGCGGCCGCGACGATTGGCCCGAGAAATTCACGAGCCTGACCGCACGCATCAGCGGCTTGACGCCCCGCGTGCAGGGGTTGCAGGCGACGGCCCAGACCGCGCTCGTGCACCAGCAGGATTTCCTGCAGGGGCTCGCGGTGGCGGAGCTCAAAGCCCAGCGTGATCGGTTGAACACGTATCTCGTGCAGGCGCGGTTTTCGTTGGCAACGTTGTACGACCGCGCGGCCGCGCAGCCGCCACCGGCGAAGACGGCCGATGGCGCGGTGGCAGCGGAGGGCGTGAAGTGATAAACGCCCCCGCACTGGTATTCATTACGCTCGCCGCGATCTGGCCGTTCGGTCATCATCGCAAGCAGCAGGACGAAGCCACCGGCACGATCCAGGATCTCTCAGGTCGCGAGGTGCAGGTCGACACCTCGGCGCCGATCGACGGCGGCGAAGCGAAGGCCATGGAGAGCTATCGCGCTTTCCTCGATCTTTCCTCCGACGATCCCAGCCTCAAGGCCGAAGCCATGCGCCGGCTCGCCGATCTGCAGCTCGACACGACCGACGCCGAGCAGCTGCAGGCCAACGTCCAATCGCTGGGTGTCGTCAGCAGCACCATCGAGATGTATCAGAAGCTGCTGCAGACCTACCCGAACTATCCGAAGAACGATCTCGTGCTGTACCAGCTGTCGCGAGCCTATGAGGCCGATGGCCGCATCGACGACTCGCTCGCGACGCTCGATCGCCTGATCGCCAAATATCCGCGCACGACCCACATGGACGAGGCACAGTTCCGTCGCGGCGAGACGCTGTTTGTGATGAAGCGTTACCGCGATGCCGAGCGTGCGTACGCTCACGTGCTCGAGAAAGGCGCAAGCTCGACGTACTACGAGCAGTCGCTCTACAAGCACGGATGGTCGCTGTTCAAGCAGCAGCAGTATGACGACAGCCTCGCGTCGTTCTTCGGCTTGCTCGACCGCCAGCTTGGCACCGACAACAACGCAACCGGCGATCGGGACCCCACGGCGATCTACGGCGCGATGGGCCGTGCGCAGCAGGAGTTGCTCGACGACACCCTGCGTGTTCTGTCGATCGGGTTCTCGTATCTCGAGGGTCCAAAGTCCGTGTCGCAGTACTTCAAGCGGCGCGGTGCGCGGCCATATGCATTCCTTGCGTACACGAGCTTGGGCGATCTCTACCTCGAGCAGCAGCGCTATCAGGATGCCGCGGATGCGTATCACGCGTTCGTCGAGCTCGACCCATACCACTCAAAGGCCCCGCTGCTGCAGGTCGAAGTCATCGAAGCGTTCAAGAAGGGCGGCTATGCCGACTTCGTGCTCGCGGGTAAAGAAAATTTTGTCACGACCTACGGTCCTGGCAGCCCGTACTGGAAGCGGTACACGTTCGAGCAGCAGCCCGAGGTAGTCGGGCACCTGAAAAGCAACGTGACGGATCTCGCTTCGTACCACCATGCCGAGGCGCAGAAGTCGCACGAGCCATCCGAATACACCGCGGCCGCACGCTGGTATCGAACCTATCTGCAGTCGTTTCCGGACGATCAGAACGCTGCGGAGACAAATTTCTTGCTCGCCGAGGTGCTGTTCGAGAGCGGCAACTTCCACGACGCGGCCGTTGAATACGAACGCACGGCCTACGCATATCCGTTCCACGCGCACGGTGGCGAAGCGGGCTATGCGGCGTTGCTCGCGTATTCGAAGCAGGAAGAAGTTTTGAAGGGGAGCGAGAAGGCCGAATGGCATAAGAAGGGAATCGAGAGTGCGCTGCGTTTCGTCGACTCGTATCCTACGCACGAGCAAGCCGCGAAAGTTCAGACCGACGCAGCCGAGAAGCTGTACGCACTGGGCGAATTCGCGCGAGCCCGCGACGTCGGTCAGGCGCTCGTTGCGCGAACTCCGCCGGCGACTCCGGCGCTGCAGCGGACGGCGTGGACGGTCGTGGCGCACTCTGACTTCGATCTTGCGGACTTCTCTGCCGCTGAGAAGGCGTACCAGAGCCTGATCGCGTTCGTGCCCGCCGCGGACAAGCAGCACGGCGAGATCGTCGAGCGTATTGCGTCGTCGATCTACAAGCAGGGCGAGCAGGCACGCACTGCGGGCCAGCTCGACGTCGCGGTTAGCCACTTCCTGCGCGTGGGCCAGGCAGCGCCGACGTCGCCGATCCGCGCCACGGCCGAATACGACGCAGGTGCCGCACTCATCCAGATGGGTGACTGGCAGCGCGCGACGACGGTACTCGAGGATTTTCGTACCCGCTTCCCGAAGCACGAGCTCGCCGCCGACGTGACGGCCAAGCTGGCCGTGGCGTACGTGGAAGCCGGCAACAGCGCGCGCGCAGCGGGCGAGTTCGAGCGCATCGCGAACGGCGACGGCGCGCCAGAGGTCAAGCGTGAGGCGCTATGGCGTTCGGCCGAGCTGTATTCGAAGACTGGCCAGACCGTGCTCGCCGCAACCGCGTACGGCAAGTTCGTGGAGCGTTATCCACATCCGGTCGTCGAGGCGGTCGAAGCGCGGCAGAAGCTGCTCGAGATCGCCGTGAAGAGCAACAACGAAACCGAGCGCCAACGCTGGCTGCACGAGCTCGTGACGGCGGATGCGGGCGCGGGCGCGGAGCGTACGGACCGCACGAAATATCTCGCTGCGAAGTCGCAGCTCGAGCTCGCGACGCCCACGCGCGACGCGTTCCAAGGTGCGAAGCTCGTCATTCCGCTCGACAAGAGCTTGAAGACGAAGAAGACGCGAATGGAAGCCGCGCTTGCCGCTTACGGCAAGGCCGCCGAATATGGCGTTGCCGAAGTTACGACGGCAGCGAACTACGAGATCGCCGAGCTGTACCACACGTTGAGTAAGGATCTGTACTCGTCCGAACGGCCGCGCGAGCTGAACAAAGACGAGCTCGAGCAGTACAACATCCTGCTGGAAGAGCAGGCGTTCCCGTTCGAGGAGCAAGCCATCAAGCTGCACGAGACGAACGCCGCACGCACCGCCGAAGGTCTGTATGACCAGTCGGTGCAAAAGAGCTTGAAGGCGCTCGCCGAGTTGATGCCGGGAAGGTACGCGAAAGCAGAGATAGGAGAGACCCTTGTCGAAGCCATTCGCTAGCACGCACGTTTCGTGGAAGCTCGCGCGCGGCGGTCTCGCGGGCGCGTGCGCCGTGGTGCTTGCCGCGTGCGGCGCGTCGACGCCGAAACAGGCCGCCGTCCAAACACCGACGACCGTGATCGCGCAGCCCGGGCAGTCTCCTGCGCCGGCGCAGAAACCTAAGGCGCCGGAGGCTGCGGTGAAACCTGCGACTAAAGCCGCCGCGGCGACGGCGGACACCTCGCGCAAGAAGGATCGCCGTGGCTCCGCTGCGCCGGCACCGGATGCCGACGCGGTGCCAGAAGCTGCGACCGCCGGCTACGGACGCGCGCTCGCCGCGATGCGCGCCGAGAACTGGCTTCAGGCAGAGCTCGAGCTCGAGCAAGTGACGAAGGAATTTCCCACGTATCCCGGGCCCTTTGCGAACCTCGCGCTCGTGTACCTAAAGGAAAAGCGACTCGACGATGCGCGCGTGGCACTCGATCGCGCGCTCGCAATCGACCCGGGCCACGCCGCGGCGAACACGCAGCTCGGCGTGCTGCTGCGAGAGCAGGGCAAGTTCCACGAAGCTGAGCAGGCGTATCGAAAAGCGCTCGCGACGGATCCGAATCACGCGCTCGCGCATTACAACCTGGGCGTATTGCTCGACGTGTACCTGCGCAAGCCGGCCGAAGCGGCCGAACAATACGAGTTGTACCAGGCCTCGCTTGCAGCGCCGGACGAAAAGGTCGGCCGCTGGATCGTGGACTTGCGTCGGCGCGCCGGTAACGGCAACGGCAACGACGCCGCGCGAGTTGCGAAGGGGGATGCGCCATGAGAATGCTGCTGACGCTCGTTCTGCTCGGCATGTCGATGACGGCGCTCGCCCAGTCCACGAGTACACCGGCCGATGCGGCCGCGCAAAAACCATCACGGTCACGTAGCGCCTCACCGAACCCGGCCGATCTAGAGCCGGCTGTCGACGTGGGCGGTCCGCGCGTGGCATCCGCTACGCGCCCGGTTGCGCCGGCAGCCCCCATCGCTCCGAAGGCGCCGCCGCCCACTGCACCGAAAGCGGTCACATCCATCGCGCCGGCCGCGGGAGCGGCGCCGCAGGCCGCGAACTCGCGCGTCCTGGACCGCCTGGATCTGGGAACCACGTCAATAACGGGCAACGCGGAATTGCCTAAGGTGTTGTACATCGTGCCGTGGAAGAAATCGGATCTCGGCGATTTGGTAGGCCGCCCGGTGAATACGCTGCTCGACGAAGTGCTCGCGCCGGTCGATCCCGCCGTTTTCAAACGGCATCTTAGTTACTACGACTCCCTGTACGGGGAGCCCAAGAAAGAGGAGTGAGAGATGGAGGTCTATAACGTCGTCGTCGGATTCTTCAAGAACGGCGGGGTATTCATGATCCCCATCGTCCTGATTCTCGCCCTCGGCGCAGCGATTGCACTGGAGCGTTGGGTATTCCTGACGGTCACGACGGCCCGGAACAAGGCGCTGTGGAACACGGTCACGCCATACCTTAAGGCCGGCAACTTCGCTGGCGCGATGCAGGTGACGAGCAAGTCCGAGGCTGTGATCGGTCAGATCATGACTTACGGCTTGAATCGCGTGCGTTCCGCGCGGCGTCGGGAAGATATCGAACAGGCGATGGAAGAGAGCCTGATGGAAGTGCTGCCGCGGCTCGAGAAGCGCACACACTACCTCGCGACGTTCGCCAACATGGCGACGTTGATGGGCCTGCTCGGCACCATCATCGGCCTGATCCACGCGTTCACCGCGGTGTCGAACGCAAACCCGGCCGAGAAAGCCGAGCTGCTTTCGGCCAGTATCTCGATCGGCATGAACTGCACGGCCTTCGGCCTCATGGTCGCGATTCCGCTCGTACTTATTCATTCGTTGCTGCAGACGAAGACGACGGAAATCGTCGACAGCCTGGAGATGGCGTCGGTGAAGTTCCTGAACGCGATCACGGAGCGCGCGCAGGAAGGTAATCCCGCTGCGCAGGCCGCCGCCCCGGCGCCGGCACCGCGCCGCGCCTAACAGACTCGTACCGGCGCTGCTGAACAACGAGGTCGTTCGATGCAAGTCATAGGTCGTACTGCGCGCATGGCGCGGCATCACAAGCGCCACGAATCGGCCGAGATCAACCTGACGTCGATGATCGACTTCTTGACGATTCTCGTGTTCTTCCTCCTGGTGCACGGCGGCTTCGTTCGGCTCGCGATCTTGGAGCTGAACTTGCCGACCTCGAACTCGACTCCGACGGAAGAGCCACCGCAGTTCCAGCTCGAGGTCACGGTGCGCAAGAACAGCATCGAGGTTGGCGATCGTACCCAGGGTCTGCTGAACAAGTTCGAGAAGGACGGCGAGAAATATCCGTACGACAAGCTGAGTTCGTATCTCGCGGACGTGAAGCAGCAGTTCCCGCAGAAGACCGACGCGACGCTGCTGCTCGAGCAAGACATCCCGTACGACGTGCTCGTGGCCGTCATGGACCACGTGCGGCTCACGGAGCGTCCGAGCGCGACGAGCGGCCAGCTCGTGCGCGCAGAATTGTTCCCCGAGATCTCGATCGGCGATGCGCCGGTGCTGAACTAGGACGCAACGATGAGATTCATGGGCAGAACCGCGCGAATGGCGCGGCACCACAAACGCCACAAGGGCGAGGGCGGCATCAACCTCGTGTCGATGATCGACATGTTGACCGTGCTCGTGTTCTTCCTGCTCGTGTACTCGACGGAGCAGGTCGAGGTGCTGCCGAGCTCGAAGGACGTGAAGCTGCCCGAGTCCATCGCCGAGGAGCACAGTCGCCCGGCCGCTGTCGTGATCATCACCGGGCGTGAGATCATGATGGAAGGCCACAGTCTGGGTAGCGTCGCCGATATCCTGGCCAGCAAAGAGCTCATCATTCCGCAGTTGAAGGAAGCTCTTCAGACGCAGACCGAGCGCGTGTTGCGCGAGACACCGCGTACCGAAGAAGAGAAGATCAAGAGCCGCGAAGTGATTATCATGGCTGACCGAGCAATTCCGTATCAGCTGCTGAAGCGCGTCATGGCGACGTCGACCGCGGCAGATTATGGTCAATTGTCGCTGGCTGTGCTGCAGAAGGCTTCGGACGCACGGCTCGCGACCGTGGCCAAGAACTAGGAAACGTCATGGCAAACGCTGCCGCCGTTCTATATCGAATCTACGAGCTGCCCTGGTCGACAGGCTTCGACGACGACCGCAAGTTCAAGCAACTTGCACGCGGCTCGCTCGTGGCGGCGGTCGTGTTCGCATTGATGTTCTGGGTCTTGCCGCAACCGAAAATCGATCCCAAGGACGTGGCCGAAGTGCCAAGGACCTTGGTCCGGCTGGTGCTCGAGCAGAAGCAACTGCCGCCGCCTCCGCCGGTCGTGCGCGAGGAGCCGAAGCCGGAGAAGCCGGTCGAGGACCGCAAGATCGAGCCGCCGAAACCGAAACCCGAGCCCGTCGTGAAGCCGGAGCCGAAGCCGATCGATACGGCGCAGCAGGCGCGTGACAAGGCCAAGGTCGCCGGTCTGTTGCCGCTCACAAACGCGCTGCAATCCTTGCGCGACAACAAGATCACCGAGCATCTCGACAAGACCAACGTCGGCGTCGTCAACAGCAACGCGCCGTTTGCCGAGCGCTCACTGATTACTTCGAAGGTAGGTACCGCGAGCGGTGGCATCAACACGGCCGCACTTAGCCGCAACACGGGCGGCTCAGGCCTAGGCACTCGCAGCACGACGCAGGTCGAGAGCCCCGTCGAAGCCGTTGGGATGGCCGGGGGTGCCGCTCAGCGTAGCGGCGAGAGCGGCAAAGCGTCGCGTAGCCGCGAAGAAGTCGAGCGCGTTTTCGACACCAACAAGGGCCGCATCTTCACGCTCTACAACAAAGCGTTGCGAGAGAATCCCGCGCTACAAGGTAAGGTTGTGCTGAAGCTGACGATCAAGCCGGATGGCCACGTCGAGTCCTGCGAGGTTGTCTCGTCGGAGCTCAACGATCCGGAGCTGTTGAAAGGTCTCGTGCAGCGCGTGCTGCTGTTCCAGTTCGAGCCGAAGGACGTCGAGACGATCACGACGACCAAGCCGATCGATTTCTTCCCGGCTTAGCGGCTGCCAACTTCTCTGGCGCCCCGTTATAGTGGGTGAGCCCGGGACTCTCCGCGCCTAACTGGCTATGCGTGCGACCCCGGCGCAGAAGGGGGAAAACACATGCAGAGGTCAGGCACGGGCGCCGCGATACTCAATCTCACCGAGGTCATGGACAACTGCCGGATCGGCTCGTTGCAGATCCGTGTGTTCGTGTTGTGCTTAGGGTCCCTGATCATGGACGGCTTTGACGTCCAGGCCATGGGCTACGTGGCGCCGGCAATGTTCGCAGAGTGGAAAGTGCCGCCGCCGACGCTGGGGCCACTGCTGTCGATCGGCCATTTCGGCGTCATGATCGGCGCGCTTTTGTTCAGCATGGTTGCGGACAAAGTCGGCCGGCGCCCCGTGCTGATCTACGCGACGCTGTTCTTCGCGGTTATGACCATCGCGACGGCGTTCGCCGAGAACGTGCAGCAGATGCTCTGGCTGCGGTTCATCGCGGGGCTCGGATTGGGCTCCATCATCCCGAACGCGACGGCCCTCGTTGGGGAGTTCAGTCCGAAACGCACCCGGGTCGCGTGGGTGATGTGTATCACGATGGGTTTTACGCTCGGTGCCGCGATCGGCGGATTAGTCGCCAACGCGCTGATTCCGGCGTTCGGCTGGCGATCGGTGTTCGTGTTCGGCGGTATCGTGCCCTTGGTTGTCGCCGTCAGCATGTTCCTCGGTCTGCCCGAGTCGTTGCAGTTTCTCGCCGTGCGCAGGCAGAAGTTCGACCAGCTCGCGCGCTGGCTCAAACAGATCGATCCCGCGCTGAAGATTGACGCCTCCACGCAGTTCGTTGCCAGTGAAACGAGCAAGCGCGGCGTGCCGTTCTGGCACCTGTTCCGTGAGGGACGCGCGTTCGTGACGACGCTGCTGTGGATCGTGAACTTCACGAACATTCTCGTCTTGTACTCACTATCCGGCTGGTTGCCGACGCTCTTCCAGCGATTCATGGGTTACGACCCGAGCACGGCGACCTTGCTTGCCACCACCGTGCAGGTCGGTGGCACCGTCGGTGCGTTCGGGCTCGCATGGCTGATCGTGCGCGCCGGGTTCATCCCGATACTGACATTGACGTTCGCCATCGCGACCGTCAGCGTGGCGTTGATCGGTCAACCGGGGCTGTCGCTGCCCGTGCTGTACGCAGTCGTCTTCATAGCGGGCTGGTGTGTTGTAGGCGGTCAGCCGGGCCTGAACGCGTTGTCGGCCAGCTTCTACCCCACGTATCTGCGCTCGACCGGTGTTGGCGCCGGCCTCGGGGTCGGGCGACTCGGCGCCATCTTGGGGCCGTCGCTCGCTGCGGTTCTCGTCGCCCAGGCATGGAGCCCGCAGCAGCTGCTATGGGCGGCGGCTGTGCCGGCGTTCGTATCCACGCTCGTAGTCCTCACGTTGTGGTTCACGATCGGGCCGGCAGTCAAGCCGTCGGGCGGCGAAGCGGTGGCTGTGCCGTTGGCGCATTGAGGAACGTGGTCGCAACATGACGGCGGAGACTCTGGTCGAGCTCGAGGATTTTGCACTCGAACTTGCGCACACCGCGGGCGGCATCGCACGAGCCCATTTTCGGCAGCCAATCACCGTCGAGAACAAAGGCGGCTCTGCTTTCGATCCCGTCACGAATGCAGACCGTGGGATCGAGCGCGTGCTGCGGGCTGCGATCGTCGACCGCTATCCCGACCACGGCATCATCGCGGAAGAGGAGGGCGAACGCGCGGCGCGCGGCGAGTACACCTGGTATATCGATCCGATCGACGGCACGCGCGCGTTCATGACGGGCTCGCCGCTGTGGGGCACGTTGATCGGTCTTACGCGTGGCACGCAGCCGCTGTTCGGTGTTCTCGTGCAACCCGTGCTCGAAGAGGTCTTTTTCGGAACGCCTAACGGCAGCTGGCTGATCAAGGCCGATCAGCGCGAGCGCTTGCGGCGGCGCGCTTGCACGGCGCTAGAACAGGCCGTGCTCGCGTGCACGCACCCGGATATGTTTGCAGGCGCGCGGTTGGCTGCGTTCAACGCGCTCGCGAAGCGCTGCCTTCTGCATCGCTTCGGCGGCGATTGCTACAACTACGCGATGCTCGCGGCCGGCTTCGTCGATCTCGTCGTCGAAGATAATCTGAAACCCTTCGACATCGTGCCTCTGTTACCCATTCTGGAAGGGGCGGGCTGCGTGGTCACCGATTGGCGCGGCGACCAGCCTTTGAAGGGCGGCCACGTCATCGCGGCGGCTACACCGGAGCTACACGCGGCCGCGATGGCGGTGCTGCTGCGAACCGCCGAATTGTGACCGCCGTAACGGTGCCGTGGCGGGCCCCGCTGGCATCGTTGTAGTCAGGAGAGCCGCCAAGCCATTTGACAGAATATGGGCCACCCAGACAAAGAGACTCCCGCGCCGGCAGAAACACCGGTTGAAGAGGGCCGTGCGGGTCGCGTCGTGGTCGATAGCCGCGGCCGCAACGTGTGGCAGTGGGCGCGTAACGCCATCGATAGCACTTCGATCCTGCTGAAACGCCTCGAAAACAAGGATCTTGCGCTAGAGCCCACGCAGAAGGTGCCCGTCATGCGCGGTGCTGAGGCCGACAAGGCGCCTGCTGGCAAACAAACCGCTCCCGTCAAATCGAACGCGAAGCAGGCCGAAGGCCGTACGGTCCAAAAGGGTGCAAAGCCCGCTGATCCCACGCGCGGCCCGAAGCGGGGCGGAACCGGCGGCGGCTTCGATCCGTACAACTCACGCTGACGGCGAAGCTCGTCGGAGGCGTTTGTTATAGTCCCTGCGCCCGATTCTGCGGGCGTCATTCTCGCTACCCCGGATGGTCAAGCTCGTCGTCACCGACAAGGACGGACGTGAGGTCGTGGTCGACGCGCGTGCCGGGCTTTCGATCATGGAGAACATTCGCACGCTGCCGCGCAGCGTCGAAGCCATCTGCGGCGGCATGTGCGCGTGCGCCACTTGCCACGTGTACGTCGATTCAAGCTGGGTTGGCAAGCTGCCGCGACGTAGCTACGAAGAACAACACATGCTCCAGGACCATGCCGCATTCGACGCTGTCAGGTCACGGCTCTCCTGCCAGATCGTCGTGCGCGAGGCGTTCGACGGCCTGCCTCTGACGGTCGCCCCAGACCAGAGCTGACGCTCGCACGCGGCGTCGTGGAGCCGTGACGCTCGTCGCACGCCGCTCCATCACAGTGCGAATCGCGCACCATGACGGTGCGGAGACGTACCGTGCGGCGACCCCTCATTGCACCTAACCCTTTGTTTTTGAAGCTCTCCGAGCTCTGGCACGGATGCTGCAAAGTTGCCGCCGTTCGAAACAAATACCTGCGCAAGGAGATTAAGCGCTCTATGAAGACGAAAACATTGATTCCGGTTCTTGTGCTCTCGGCTGCGGCGGTGGTGCCGGCGACCTCGATGGCGGGAACGGCTACCGCGAACATCGGTTGGTCGAGCGACTACATCTTCCGCGGCATCTTCCAGAACAGCTCGTCGGCGTATGCCGGCGTCGACTACACGACCGACAGCGGTTTCTACGTCGGTAACTGGGATGCGGATGTCGGCTTGGGTCTCGAGAACGACTTGTACTTCGGCTACTCGGCCGGTGACAAGGTCAAGTGGAAGGTCGGCTACACGGGCTACTTCTACAGCGACGATTTCGACAAGACGTACAACGAGCTCAACCTCGGCCTCTATTACGGCATCTTCTCGCTCGACGTTGCAGTTGGTAAGTACGACAGCTCCCCCAAGCAGGACTACACGTTCACGTCGATCACGATCCAGCCGGCGAAGGGGCCGTACTACAAGATCGGCGGCTTCAGCCAGGATTTCACTGGCACCTACTTCGAGCTGGGTTACACGACGCACCTGAAGGATCTCGACGTGGACCTGAACTTCGCTTGGGACCACAGCACCGACCTGAACGTCACGGGCAATGGCGTCGGCCAAGACAACGCGATCGTGTTCGGCATCAAGAAGACGTTCGCTCTCGGTGGCAAGAAGTAACAAAACTATGAACACAACACTGAGGTTACTGCGATGAAGCTCATTACGGCGGTCATCAAGCCGTTCAAGCTCGAGGACGTACGCCAGGCGTTGGCCGAAGCGGGCGTTCAGGGTTTGACGGTGACGGAGGTCAAGGGCTTCGGCAGGCAGAAGGGCCACACGGAGCTCTACCGCGGCGCCGAATACACCGTGGACTTCGTACCCAAAACCAAGATCGAGGCGGCCGTGCCCGACTCGCTGCTCGACCAGGCTGTGGAAGCCATCATCAGCGCGGCAGGTACCGGCTCAATCGGTGACGGTAAGGTGTTCGTCTTCGATCTCGTCCACGCGGTGCGCATCCGCACGGGCGAGACCGGCGACGCCGCGCTTTAACTCTGGAGGACAAAAATGAAGATCTCGATTCTCAAGCCGCTTAGCCTGTTGGTGGGCTTGGTCGCGATGCTGGGGCCCATGCTGGCCTTCGCCGACGACCCTGTTCCCAACAAAGGCGATACGGCGTGGATGCTGACATCGACGGCGCTCGTGCTGCTGATGTCCGTGCCTGCACTCGGACTGTTCTATGGCGGCCTCGTCCGCAGCAAGAACATGCTGTCGGTGCTCATGCAGGTGTTCGTGGGCTTTTCGCTGATCACGGTGCTCTGGTGCGTGTACGGCTACTCGTTCGCGTTCACCGCCGGCAATCCGTTCTTCGGCAGCACCGATCGATTGTTCCTGAACGGCGTGTTCGACGCCGTGAAAGGCACGTTCGCCCTCGGAGCCACGTTCAGCAAGGCGACGCCAATGTACGAGATCGTGTTCGTGGCGTTCCAAGCCACGTTCGCGGCGATCACGTGCTGTCTGATCTTGGGTTCGATCGTCGAGCGCATAAAGTTCTCGGCGGTGCTCCTGTTCTTGGTCATCTGGTTCACGTTCTCGTACATCCCGGTCGCGCACATGGTGTGGTTCTGGTCTGGCCCGGATGCGTACACGGACGCTGCGTCGGCTGACACCAACAACGCGTTGGCGGGCTTGATCTGGCAGTGGGGCGCGCTCGATTTCGCGGGCGGCACGGTCGTGCACATCAACGCCGGTGTCGCCGGTTTGGTCGGTGCATTCGTGCTTGGCAAGCGTCTCGGCCTCGGCAAGGAAAGCATGCCGCCGCACAGCCTGGTGATGACGATGATCGGCGCCTCGCTACTGTGGTTCGGCTGGTTCGGGTTCAACGCCGGCTCGGCGCTCGAGGCTAATGGCTCGGCGTCCCTTGCGTTCATGAACACGTACCTGGCGACTGCATGCGCCGTGTTGTCGTGGACGTTCGCGGAGTGGATCTTCAAGGGCAAGCCGTCAATGCTCGGTGCCGCCTCTGGCGCCGTCGCCGGCTTGGTCGCGATCACTCCGGCCGCAGGCAACGTGGGCATCCCCGGTGCGTTCGTGATTGGGCTCGT
>PMCP01000128.1:34257-47336 GCA_003155415.1 Gammaproteobacteria bacterium
ACGGGCGTCTTCAACGATCCGGCCCTCGGTGGCCCGGGCCTCGTGACCGATTGGACCATGAACCCGCCGACCGTCGGCTACCCTGGCGAGATGGCTCAGCTGATCATCCAGGCGAAGGCAGTGGGTCTCGTGTTCGTTTGGACCGCGGTCGTGGCGTTCATTGCCTTCTACATCGTGAAGCTGACCATTGGGCTTCGCGTGCCGGAAGAGCAGGAGCGCGAAGGCCTCGACATCAGTTCGCACGGCGAGCGTGCTTACACGGACTGATCAGTTAGCGTTCATCTCTCTGCGCATGGTTTGGCCGGCAACCGAAAGGTTGCCGGCCTTTTCTTTTTCGGATCATTTCCTATAGGCGCTGGCCGCCATCGATCTCGAGCACGCGGCCGTTGTAGTAGTCGTTCTCCAGAATGAAGGCAGCGGCGGCCGCGATCTCGTTCGGCTCGCCGAGACGTTGCACCGGAATGCTAGCGGCCATCTTCGCGAGCAGTTCGGGTTTCATGCTCGCCACCATCTCCGTCTTGATGAAACCGGGTGCGATCGCATTCACTCGGATGCCGTACCGTGCTAGCTCTTTGGCCCACACGACGGTCAGCGCCGCGACGCCGGCTTTGGCGGCCGAATAATTGCTCTGACCGAAATTGCCGGCGCGCGACAGGCTCGAAATGTTCACGATGCAGCCGCCTGACCCAAGCCGGATCATTCGATCTGCTGCTTCGCGGCCGGTAAGGAAGACGCCGGTCAGGTTCACGTCGATCACGGCTTGCCACTGGGCGAGCGAGAGCTTGTCGACGACAGCACCGTCTTTGACCTTTACGAGCAGTCCGTCGCGCAGGATGCCCGCGTTCGCGATCACGACATCGAGCCGGCCGAAGTCAGCGACGACACCGTCGAACGCGCGTATCACATCGGCCTCGGCGGCGACGTTGGCTTTGTAGGTTGTAGCGCGTACGCCGAGGCGTTCGCAGGCGCCGCGAACGGCGCCGAGACCCGCCGTGTCGAGATCGACGAGAGCTAGATTGGCACCACGCGAAGCGAGCCCTTCGGCTATCGCGGCGCCGAGGCCGCGGCCGGCGCCTGTGATGAGGACCGTCTTACCCGCTAGCTGCATTCCCATCTCCCGGCTGTTGGCGTCGGACGATGGTAGCGAGGCGTTCCGGGCGAGGCTAGAAGGCGCGTCCTCGTGAGGCGAAACTGCGGTATGCTCGCCGGCCAAAAGAGCCGCGCCTAGTCTCGAGCCGATGCTGATTTCCAAGTACTTCGACCACGTCGCGATCACCCTTTCGACGATCTGCATCGTGCACTGCCTGGCGGTCCCCGTGGTCGTGGCGTTGCTGCCGGTGCTGGCGCTGACATACGGGTTGAACGACGCGGCGTTCCATACCGTGATGTTGTGGTTCGTCGTACCGAGCAGCGTGCTCGGCTTCGCGTTTGGTTATCACGCTCACCGAGGCGCGATGATTGTGTTACTCGGCGCCGTCGCGATCGCGGTGCTGGCAGTTGCTGCGCTATACGGGCATGGCGTGTGGACGACCGTCACAGAGACAGCGGTCAATGTCGCGGCGAGCGTGCTGCTCGCGTTCGCGCACTGGCGGAACTTCCGCGCAGTGCGGCGTGCCCACAATCACCACTTCTAAAGCCGTGCGAGTTGCACGCAACGTGTGACGCGGCCGACTTCGAGCCCGAGCTCGTGCGTGAAGTGGTCGCGATGCGCCGCCAAATGGGATGTGCACACGAGCTGTGTGCGAGCAGCAATCACGTTGGCGAGCGTGCGATTCAACAGCTCAGCCATCGGCGCGTCGAGGCCTTCCCAGGGTTCGTCGAGCAGCAGCACGCGCGGCCTATTGACGAGCGCGCGCGCGATCAATGCGCGTCTTGCTTGTCCGTATGACAGGGTGCGCAATGTGCGTTCGGCCAGTTCCGTGAGCTCGAGATCCACGAGCAGCTCATCAACTCGCGCGCTTTCCTCGGAGGTGAGCCCGCGCGTTTGGCCAATGCTCGACTCGAAGCCCGACGCGACGCACGCCCTAACCGTTGAAGGGTAGCGATACGCAGCTTGCAGCTCCGGCGACAGCCACGCGATCTGCTTTCGCAACTCCCACACATTGCGAGGATCGCCGAGGGCCGGCCAGTGGACCTCGCTGCCGAGTGCGGGGCGGAGCTGGCCATGCAACATACGCAGGAACGTGCTCTTGCCCGAGCCGTTGGGTCCCGTCACGAGCCAATGCTGCGCGGGCTCGAGCCGCCACGAGACGTCGCGTAGCACGTGCCGAGCGCCGAGCCACACGTCCGCGTGATCGAGCGCAATTAGAGCCTGGTCCGGAGCCGTCGTGAGAGGCGCAGCAACGCCTTGGATTTGGGACGCGTGGCGGGTCGGTTCCCGTGCGAGCGCTCGTGGCGCGTCGGCCGAGCGCGATTCCGCCGCGACGACGCGACCGCGCTCGATGCTCAAGTAGCGGGCGATCAGCGGCGGTAGGTCGTCTGCGACATGCGCCGTGCACACGAGCGTGCACTCGGCCGCGACGACTTGCAGCATTGCGGAGAGTTCCAGGCGTGAGGCAGCGTCGAGACCACTGGCGGGCTCGTCGAGGAGTAGCACTGTTGGACCAAACGCCACGCCGCGGGCGATCAGCACGCGTCGTTGCTCGCCCCGCGAGAGCTCTAGGAAACGCCGTTCCCCAAGATGCGCCACTCCGAGCCGACGCAGCACGGCCAGCGCGCGACTCCGCTGCTCGGTGGCTGGCCGGCGCCGTGGCACGTCTGTGCGATATACGCCGGACAGCACGACGTCGAGCGCGGTGAAGTTCCAGTTCAGTCGGGCGTACCGATCCTGCAGCTCGTGGCTCACCAGCACGATCTCGCTGCGCGCGTGTACCGCGTCGGTTTCCGTGCCCGCGCCGAAGTCGTAACTGCGCTGACCGCTGCCAGGCACCGGCCATAGGGTGCCGCCGATCAGGCCGAGCAACGTGCTCTTGCCGCTGCCGTTCGCTCCGACGATGCCCCAATGCTCACCGCGATTCAGGTGCCAGTGGATGTCGTGCAGGATCGGCACGCCCTCGAGGGCGACGTCGACATGCTCGAAGCGGACCAGCGGCGCGGGTGACATGCGTGCGATTGGATTTTGAGGCCTGCGGGCCGCGCGAGTGTACCTGAGCTAGACTATCGGCCGCGTTCTGGCGCACCCATGAATACCGATCTGCCGACCGTCGCCGATGTCTCCGCCGCCGCCGCGCGCATGCGCGGGCGCCTCGTCGAGACACCGTTGCTCGAGTCTGAGACCTTGAACCAACTCGCGGGCGCGCGAGTGTTGTTGAAGCCCGAGTGCCTGCAACATTCCGGCAGCTTCAAGATTCGCGGCGCGCTGAATCGCCTGTTGCAGCTCACGCAAGCGGAGCGCAATGGTGGCGTCGTGGCGTTTTCCTCCGGCAACCACGCGCAGGCCGTCGCCCTCGCGTCGCACTGGCTTGAAGTGCATGCAACGATCGTGATGCCGAGCGACGCGCCAGCAGTGAAGATCGCGGGCACGCGCGCGTGGGGTGCCGAGGTGGTGTTCTATGACCGCGACCGTGACGACCGGGAGAAGATCGCCACCGCTCTGGCGGCCGAGAAAGGCGCCGTGCTGGTCCCTCCGTTCGACGACGCGCGTATTGTGGCCGGGCAGGGCACCGCTGCGCTCGAGCTTGGGCTACAGGCGCAGGCGCGAGGGGCGGAACTCGACGCGCTGTATGTGCCGTGCAGCGGTGGCGGTCTCGTCGCCGGCTCGGCACTGGCAATCAAGTCTTTCTTCCCCCGCTGCGCCGTGTACGCGGTCGAGCCTCAGGGCTACGACGACCACGTACGCTCGTTGGCAGCTGGTAAGCGGGTGCGCGGCGAAGGTGGCCATACCACGCTCTGCGATGGTCTCCGCGCGCCCCTGCCCGGCGAGATCACTTTCGCGATCAATCGACGCGAGCTTGCGGGTGCGGTCACCGTCGACGACTCCGCTGTCCGCGCGGCGATGGCCGTGGCCGTGCAGCACCTGAAAATCGTGGTCGAGCCTTCCGGCGCCGCGGCGCTCGCCGCGGTGCTCGCGTCGCCGTCTCGCGACAACCCGTGTGTCGGCGTGATTCTATCCGGCGGCAACGTCGATCCACTGCTGCTCGCCGACATCCTCCGCGGACAATACAACTGAAATTCCCCGAACCGGCACCGCGCGAAATGGTCCATAATGCGTCTGGCCCGAGCATAGGGCATGTAGCGCGAGAGGACGACCGGAAGGATGCAGCTGAGGCAGATCGCGCGTCTCGATGAGTGGTACGGGTTCGCCACACCCGACACCATTTTCATCACGGGGCTCCAGGCCCTGACCCGACTGCTTCTCGCGCAAAGCCACCGCGACCGCGCGGCCGGTCTGAATACCGCAGGTTTCGTCTCGGGCTATCGCGGCTCCCCGCTAGGCGGCCTCGATCGCGAGCTCTGGCGTGCAGCGCCGTACCTGGACCCCGCCCACATCCGCTTCGAGCCCGGTTTGAACGAGGACCTTGCTGCGACGGCGATTTGGGGCACGCAGCAGGCGAATCTCTTCGCGGGTGCCCGCTACGACGGCGTCTTCGCCATGTGGTACGGCAAGGGCCCCGGAGTGGACCGATCCGGCGACCCACTGAAGCACGGCAACGCGGCTGGCACGTCGAAGTATGGCGGGGTGCTGGCCGTGGCCGGTGACGACCACACGTGCAAGTCGTCATCTCTGCCGCATCAAAGCGAGTACGCGTTCATCGACGCATCGATTCCCGTGCTCGTGCCGTCGAACGTTCAGGAGATCGTCGAGCTCGGTCTATACGGCTACGCGCTGTCGCGCTTCAGTGGTTGCTGGATCGCGTTGAAAGTCACGCAGGAAACTGCCGACGCAACCCAAAGCTTCGCGCTGAATCCAAGCGACCTGCGTATCGTGACGCCNNTTCGCGCGTGCAAACGCGCTGAACCGGGTCGTGATCGACAGCCGCTATCCGCGACTCGGTATCGTGACGACGGGCAAAGCCCACCTCGACGTGATGCAAGCGCTCGAGGACTTAGGTATAGGCGCCAAACGCGCGAGCGAGATAGGTCTCAAGGTCTTCAAGGTCGGCATGAGCTGGCCGCTCGAGCCTGAAGCCATCCGTGAATTCGCGAGCGGGCTCGAAGAAATTCTCGTGGTCGAGGAGAAGCGTGGCGTCGTCGAGGACCAGCTGAAGCAGCAGTTGTACAACTGGCAGACGAAACAGCGCCCACTGATCATCGGCAAGCGTGACGAGCGCGGCGAGTGGTTGCTGCCATCGACCGGCGAGCTGACGCCCGCCTCGATTGCGCGCGTGCTCGCGCGCCGCATGCGGCGCTTCCACTCGAGCACCGACATCGAAGCGCGCGTGCGCTTCCTCGAACAGCAGGAGCGGCGGCTCGGTGCCGTGCCGATCCAGGTGCAGCGCGAGCCGCATTTTTGCTCCGGATGTCCGCACAACACGTCGACGCGCGTTCCCGAGGGCAGCCGCGCGGTCGGCGGCATCGGTTGTCACTACATGGCGGCCTGGATGGACCGCGACAACGTCACGTTCACCCAGATGGGCGGCGAGGGCGCCACGTGGATCGGTCAGGCGCCGTTCACGGAGACGAAGCACGTCTTCCAGAATTTGGGTGACGGAACGTACGCGCACTCGGGCATTCTCGCGATTCGCGCGGCCGTCGCGGCCGGCGTGAACATGACCTACAAGATCCTGTTCAACGACGCGGTTGCGATGACGGGCGGTCAACCCGTCGAAGGTCACCTGACGGTCGCGCGGGTTGCGCAGCAGCTCACGGCCGAAGGCGTGCAGCCGGTCATGGTCGTGACGAACGACGTGCCGAAGTACGCCACGGTTCACGATCTGCCGGCTGGCGTCATGGTGCACGACCGGCGTGAGCTCGACGTGCTCCAGCGGCAGTTGCGCGACGTCGCCGGCGTATCGGCGCTCATCTACGACCAGACATGCGCGGCGGAGCTGCACCGCAAGCGCAAGCGCGGGACCGTTCCCACGCCCGACAAGCGCGTCGTCGTGAACGAGCTCGTGTGCGAGGGTTGCGGCGACTGCAACGTGCAATCGAACTGCCTCTCGGTCATGGCGCTCGAGACCGAGTTCGGCCGCAAGCGACGTATCAACCAATCGTCGTGCAACCAAGACTTCACCTGCCTCGAAGGTTTTTGCCCGAGCTTCGTCACGCTGCGCGGTGCAAAACGCAATCCGCCGCGGCCGCTGGCTGCCACCACACTGCCGAGCTTGCCGGAACCGAAACAGGCGCCGATCGACGCCGTGCACAACATTCTGATTGCGGGCGTCGGTGGCACTGGTGTTGTGACCGCGAGCGGGTTGCTCGGCCTCGCGGCGCACCTCGAAGGCAAGCACGTGGTGCAGCTGGATCAGACGGGGCTCGCGCAGAAGTTCGGTGCGGTGTTGTCGCATGTTCGAATCGCCACCGACCGCGAGCGCCTGCACGGCATGCGGATTCCGGCCGGGCAAGTCGACGTGTTGCTCGGCGCCGATCTGGTGGTGGCCGCCGGCAAAGAGCCGTTGGCGATGTTGGCGGCGGACCGCTCTGCCGTCATCGTGAATACGCACGAGGAGTTGCCTCCGAGCTTCATCCGCGAACGCGACTTCCTGTTTCCCGGCAATAGCCTGCTGCAGCAGCTGCGCGCCGTGAGCCGCGCAGATGGTTTGGCGACGCTCGATGCGACTCGTCTCGCGTCTGCGTTGCTCGGCGACAGCATCGGCGCGAACGTGCTGATGCTTGGTTTCGCCTTTCAGCGCGGCCTATTGCCGGTGTCGGGCGCCGCGCTGTACCGAGCGCTCGAGCTCTACGGCCGCAACGTCGGCGAAAACAAACTCGCGTTCGACTGGGGCAGATTCGCAGCGGAGAGCCCGGAGCAAGTGGATAGGCTCGCAAACGCGCGCGACGTCGCGGCTGTGCCAGCGACGGCATTGCCGGACGTCATCGCGCGTCGTGTCGAGTTCCTGACCGCGTATCAGGACCGTGCCTACGCCGACCGCTATCGAGCGCGCATGGACCGAATTGCGGCCCTCGAGGCGAGGGTTCGGCCAGGCAGCAGCGAGCTGCAGGAAGCCGTCGCACGTAACTACTTCAAGGTGCTCGCCTACAAGGATGAATACGAAGTGGCGCGCCTCCACACGGCGCACGAGTTCGTCGACAGTATCCGGCGCAGTTTCGGTACAAGCGCGCGCATGAGCTTCAACTTCTCGCCGCCGTTGTTCGCGCGGCTCGATCCGGCCACGGGCCGGCCGAAAAAATACGAGTTCGGGCCGTGGATCGTGCCCCTACTGCGTGTTTTGGCTGGGCTCAAGCGAATCCGCGGCACATGGCTCGATCCGTTCCGCTACAGCGCCGACCGGCAGCTCGAACGCGAGCAGCTCCGCCGCTACGAGGCGGCGCTCGACCGCATCGAGGCGGAGNNTGGGAAGAGTTCGCCGCCGCGCGGCAGGAACCGGTGGCCGAGCGCGCGCGCGCGTCGGCGAGGTGAGTGGCGGCGTTCAGCGGTGCCGCTGCGTGGATTCGGCGGCCGTCGCGCAGCGAATGCAGCGGTCGGCGAACGGGTAGGCTTCGAGGCGGGCCATGGGAATCCCTTCACCGCAGTCAGCGCACACGCCATACGTTCCGTTCTTCAGCTGATCGAGGGCCTGCGCAATCCTGCTGAACTCGATGCGCGCCTCGTTACCGAGCGCGTCGACGACTTCCGCATTTTCGAGCTCCTGCGCCTGCTCCTGCGAATCGGCGCTGTGCCCGCCCGTGAGATTGTCCTTGATGCTCTGCAGCCGCCGCGACAGCTCGGCCTGTTTTGCGAGCAGCTGGGCCTGGATCCGCGAGTACTGTTGCATGGTGCTCCGCCTCGGGACGCTTGCGATCGGCCGGCGCCGCCGTCTAGCATCGTAAGAAGATGCTCGCCGCAGTTCGCCGGTGTGGCTCCAGCATAGCGCCACTCGCGCCAGCCGCGAAATGAGGTGTTCGATGCAGCTTTTCGCCGGGACCAGCGGGTTCTCCTACAAGGAGTGGTGCGGCGAGTTCTATCCGCCGAAGCTGCCGGCGCGCGAGATGCTGGCCCACTACGCGCAGCGTCTGCCCACTGTCGAGATCAACAATACGTTCTACCGCCTGCCCACCGCAGCATTGCTCGAGGGGTGGCGCTCGCAGGTGCCCGAGTCGTTCACGTTTGCGGTCAAAACACCGCGACGTATCTCGCACGTGAAACGGCTCAAGGATTGCGGTGACGACTTCCGCCTGCTGCTAAAGACGCTCGAAGCGCTCGAGCCATGCCTCGGGCCGCTGCTCGTCCAGCTGCCGCCATTTTTCAAATGCGATCGCGATGTGCTTGCGGCGTTTGTCGCGGAGCTACCGGCCGGGTGTCGCGCCGCGTTCGAGTTTCGCCACGACTCGTGGTTCGTGCCCGAGGTCTACGATCTGCTCGCGAGCCGAAATTTGGCGGTGGTGCAGAGCGAGGAGGCCGCGGGATTCACGCCAGCGCCGTGGACTGCCGATTGGGCGTACCTGCGCCTGCGCAAGGTCGACTATACCGACGCGGACCTCGACACCTGGCTCTCCCGGCTGCGCACCGCCGCACTCAAGTCGGCACACGTGTACTTCAAGCACGAAGATGCCGCCACCGGGCCGAAGCTCGCCGCAAAGTTCCTTGAGCGTGCCGCCTAGCCGGTTTATTCGGCGCCGTCGCGCGTCAGGGCTTTGAAGCGCGCGAAGTGGCGTATCGCGGCCTGTTGGTCGCCGGCCTGTTGATACAGTCGCGCGAGATTGAAGTGCACGTCCGCGACGCGCGGGTCGAGTCGCGCGGCTTCGCGGTAAGCCTCGATAGCCTCACCAGTGGCCCCACGATCCTCGAGCACCACGCCGAGATTGAATCGCGCCGTCGGATGATTCGGATCGAGCTCGAGCGCCTCGCGGTAGAGCCTCTCGGCCTCGTCGAGGGCCCTCGCCGCGTGGCGCAAACGACCCAGGTTGATGCGCGCCGCCACATGCGCGGGCTCGCTGGCCAGCACACTGCGATAGGCGGCTTCAGCGTCGTCATTGGCGCCGATCTGCTCGCTCTCGAGCGCGCCATGGAACAGATCATCGGCACTCGAGGCGCTACGCAATGCTCGCTGTACCGTCTCGCGCGCCAGCGGTGCGACCTTTTCGCCAAGCTCGCGGATCGAGAAATCGAGCACGCCCTGCCTGGATTCCGGCTCCCAGCTGCTGTTGCTGTCGCGCACGATCACGCGGTCGCCGTCGATCTGCACACGCATAGCAGACAGCGGTCGATCCGTCGGCAATTGCTCTGCGAGCGCGCGAAGTGTCTTCGCGATACGGCGCGCCGAGACGTTCGCGTCGCCGAGCCCTTTGGCTGTGCGCAACAGAACGAGATCCTGGAATGAGAACGCGGCCCGACCTTTATCGTCGCGACCCGGCGTCACGATGCCCGAGCGCACGAGTGCGCGCACACGCGTGGGCGAGAGCCCGAGCAAGTCGGCAACCTCGCGCGTCGAATACGCCTTCATGTGGCGTGCTTACTTGGCAGCGCGTTTCTTCGCGGGTGCCTTGGCCTTGGCGGGTTTCTTTTCCGCGGGCTGCGCAGAGTGCGCGGGCTTTTTGCCGGCCGCGAGACTGGCCTTGAGCGCGGCCATGATGTCGATGATCTTGTGTTCTGGTTCCGCCGTCGCCGTGAGCGTGATGTCTTCGCCTTCGATCTTGCGTTGGATCAACGCCAGCATGCGTTCGCGGACTTCGTCTTTGTATTGCTCTGGATGGAACTCGTCGGTCGCGGCTTGCTCGACGAGTTGCGTCGCGAGCTTCAGCTCGGCCGGTTTGACGGCGGCGTCTTCGATCGGGACCTCGGCGAACGAGCGCAGCTCATCCGGGTAATGCAGTTGCTCCATGACGATGCCGTTCTCGAACGGCCGAACGAGCACGAGGTATTGCTTGCCGCGCGCCGCGTACTTGCCGATCGCAATTCGTTTCGTCTCTACGAGGGCTTGGGCCAGCAGCTTGTAGGCACGGGCGCCGCCCTTGTCTGTGCCCAAGTAGTAGACCTTGTCGAGGTAGCGACGGTCGATCTGCTCTTCCTTCAGGAACTCGACGATGTCGATCGTGTGCGTGGCCGCCGCTTCGAGGGCTTTAAGCTCCTCGGGCTCGAACAGCACGTACTGGTCCTTCGTAAACTCGTAACCCTTGACGATGTCCTCGCGCGACACGACTTCGCCCGAGCGCGAGGAGACGAGCTGCTGCTTGACGCGCGCCTTGTCCTTGCGATTGATCTGATTGAATGACACCGCGCTCTTGGGTTCCGCGGCGGAATACATCTTGACCGGGATCGAGACGAGCCCGAAGGAGATGGTCGCGGCGGATATGGCTCGCGCTGGCATGGTCGGATCATATATTCTCGTTTTCGCCGTGGCAACAAAAAATATCGGCAAGTTAGAGACTTATCGCGCAAAGCGAACGCCGGATCGAACTCCGGAGCCGTTCGGCATTGCTGGCGTCGCGAGCCACCGTTTCGTGGTTCAGCAACACGCGGCGCGCCGAACCCACTACGACTTCAGGCTCGAGCAGGATGGAGTGCTCAAGTCCTGGGCGGTCCCGAAAGGCCCGTCGCCGAATCCCGCCGACAAGCGCTTGGCGGTCCACGTCGAGGATCACCCCGTCGAGTACGCGAATTTCGAGGGCGTCATTCCGCCGGGGAACTACGGTGCCGGCGCGGTCATCGTGTGGGACCGNNGTGAAGATCAAGCGCGGCAAGGAGGAGTGGCTGCTGATCAAGGAGCGGGACGGTTACGCAAGCAAGCAGGGCACGGAAGACTATCCCCACGACTCGGTCATGTCGGGTCGGACCGTGGAGCAAATGGCTGCGGGCGATCCGCGTGGCGAGAGCGTAGCGGCGCAGCTGCGCAAAGCCGGCGCGAAAGAGCGGGACGTCGTGGCCAAAGACGTGAAACACATGCTGGCGACGCCGGGCAAACCGTTCTCGTCCGCGGGCTGGGTATTCGAGCTCAAGTACGACGGCTATCGCCTGTTCGCACAGAAACGCGACGGCGTCGTGACGCTCTACACGCGCGCCGGCCTCGACTACACGAGCGTATTCCCTGAGATCGCGGACGTCGTCGCGGCGCTGCCGTTCCAGCGCTTCATCATCGACGGCGAGGTCGTGGTGATCGACGACCGAGGGCTCCCGAGCTTCGCATTGCTGCAGAAGCGCGGTCGCTTGACGCGACGCCGAGACGTCGCCCGCGCAGCCGTGGAGCTGCCCGCGAGCCTGTATGTGTTCGACCTGCTGTCTTTCGACGGTCTCGATTTGCGTGCTCTGCCGCTGACGGAGCGCAAGGCCGCGCTGCGCGGTCTGCTGCCGACGGCAGGTTCCTTGCGTTATTCGGAGCACATCGAGACCGACGGCGAGGCGATGTTCGCAGAAGCCGAGCGCATGGGCCTCGAGGGCATCGTGGGCAAGCGCGCCGAGTCGCCCTACGTCATGAAGCGCTCGACGGACTGGATGAAGGTCAACGCCGCGAAGTCCGACGACTTCATCGTCGTGGGGTTTTCGCCGGAACGCACCGGCGGAAGTGGCTTCCGGGCGCTGCTGCTCGCGCAGTATCGCGACGGCGAGCTCACGTATGCGGGGCGCGTCGGCAGCGGCTTCGCGCAACGTGATTTCAAGGCTATCGAGCCGTTGCTTCACGCGCTGCCACCCGCCGAACCTTCTGCCGCGGCGAGCCCTGAACGCGGCGACGTGTGGCTCGCCGGCGGGCCGGTCGTGCAGGTCAAGTTCAAGCAGCGCACGAACGACGGGTTGTTGCGGCAACCCGTGTACCTGCGGCTGCGCGACGACAAGCGCGCCGAGGAGTGCGTGTGGCCGGGCGCGGCGGCCGTCGATGAACCCGTCGTCCAGCCGCCCGCGGCTGCGAAGCACGCTGATGCGGAACCCCGCGAGGTGCCGTTCACCAATCTCGACAAAGTGTTCTGGCCGACCGACGGATATACGAAAGGCGATCTGATCAAATACTACGAAGGTATCGCCGAGTGGTTGCTGCCTTATCTCAAGGACCGCCCCATGGTGCTCACGCGCTACCCGGACGGCATCGAAGGCAAGTCGTTCTTCCAGAAAGATGCTCCCACGTATGCGCCGGACTGGCTGCGTCTCGAGACGATGTGGAGCGAGCACTCGCAGCGCGAGATTCGCTACTTCGTGCTCGACGATCTGCCGTCGCTGCTGTACGTGGTGAACATGGGCACCATTCCGCTGCACGTGTGGTCGAGCCGGGTAGCGGCACTCGAACGGCCCGACTGGTGCATCCTCGACCTCGACCCGAAGGGCGCGCCGCTCAGCGACGTGATCAAGATCGCGCGCTACCTGCACGAGCTCTGCGACGACGTTGGGTTGACGACGTTCGTGAAAACCAGCGGCTCGACCGGTATCCACGTGCTGATTCCGCTCGGGGCGCGTTATACCTACGAACAGTCGCGAACGTTGGCCGAGTTGATTGCGCGGGTTGCCGTTCACGCACTGCCGGACATCGCGACCATCGTTCGCAGCGTGTCGAACCGCAAGGGCAGGGTGTACATCGACTATGGGCAGAACGGCCACGGCCAACTTCTGGTATCGCCGCTGTGTGTGCGGCCGCTGCCCGGCGCGCCTGTGTCGATGCCGCTTCCGTGGGCTCAGATCAATGCGCGTCTCACGCTCGGGCGTTACAACGTGCGGACGGCCGCGAAATGGCTGCGCAAGCACGGTGACCCGTTGCTGGGCGTGCTCGATCAGTCGATCGACATGCTGGAAGCACTCGAAGCGTTGGCGTTACGCGTGGAGAAGGGCCGCGGCGAGACGTAGCTTGCTGGTCTCCCTAAAGTTTTCTCTATGAGACGGATGGGCGCCTTGTGCTATAAAACGCAGCTGAACATCCCTGCCGGTCCGTTATGTCACTCCCGTCCACTGTGCTCTTGGCTGCCGTCGCAGCAATCGGTTTGGCCGCGTGCGCGCAACGCCCGGCCAATGGCCCTCAGCGTGCCGCCGGCAATAACGTTCCTCGCGTCGTCACGGCTGCTGC
>PMCP01000128.1:47343-76985 GCA_003155415.1 Gammaproteobacteria bacterium
TCCGTGCTTGTCGAGATGCACGACACCGAATCGCGCGCAGCGGTGGCGGAGGCCGAAGCCGCGCTGGCGCGCAGCCGCAGCCAGTTCGATCGCAGTCGGGATCTGCAGAAGCGTCAGGCCCTGTCGGTCGCCGACTTCGAGCAGGTGGACGCTACGCTGAAGGCCGACGAAGCGCGCCTCGCAGCGGCCAAGTCGCGGCTGGCCGACACGGTGCTACGTGCGCCATTCCGCGGTAAGACCGGTTTCCGGAACATCAGCGTCGGCGGCTATGTCAGCCCTGGCACTGTCATCACTACTCTTGACGATGCCTCGAGCATCAAACTCGATTTCACAGTGCCCGAAACGCTGCTGTTCGTCGTGCGACGTGGTCTGCCGGTCTCGGCTCGCGCCACGGGACTGCCCGACCGCGTGTTTACGGGCGTGGTCACCAACATGGATTCGCGAGTCGATCCCGTCACTCGCTCTATAGCCGTGCGCGCGGAACTGCCAAACACCGACGGCATGTTGCGCCAAGGCATGTTCCTGACCGTTGCTCTGAAGGCCGAGTTGTCGCCAACGTTGCTCGTGCCGGAAGAGGCCATCGTGCCGGAGCGCGGGAAAGCGTACGTGTTCGTCGTGCAGGACAACGTGGTGCAACGCCGCGAGGTGCGCACGGGGAAGCGTAAGCCGGGCTCGGTCGAGATCATCGAGGGTGTGCACGAGAACGAGCGCGTCGTCGTGGAAGGCACCCAGAACATTCGCGACGGCAGCACGGTGCAGGAAACGCCGCCGCCGAACTCGCCGAGCTGACGCGCGTGCGTATCGCGGAGCTTTCGGTTCGCCGGCCGGTCTTTGCGACCGTGCTCAGCATGATGCTCGTGATCTTCGGGCTTGTCTCCCTGCAACGCCTCTCCGTTCGTGAGTATCCGGACATCGACCGGCCGGTGGTGTCCGTCACCACCACCTATCGGGGCGCCTCTTCAGCCGTCATCGAGACGAAGGTTACGCAGGTCATCGAAGATTCCGTGGCCGGCATCGAGGGGATTCTGAAAATCGAATCCGACAGCGAGGACGAGCGCTCGCAGGTTCGGATCGAGTTCGACATTAGCCGCGACATCGATGCGTCCGCCAACGATGTCCGCGACCGCATCGGTCGCGTCGTCGCCAAATTGCCGACAGACGCGGATCCGCCACAGATCGTTAAGGCGGATGCCAACGCAGACTCCGTGGTTGTGCTTGCCTTCAGCTCCGACACGCTATCGATGCTCGAGCTCACCGACTATGCGGAGCGCAATCTCGTCGACCGATTGTCGACGGTGCCGGGCGTCGCGAGTGTGGGCATCACCGGCGGACGGCGTTACTCGATGCGCATCTGGCTCGATCGCCAGTCGCTCGCGGCGCACAACCTCGCGGTCAGCGACGTCGAAGATGCGCTGCGACGTGAGAACGTCGAGTTGCCGGCCGGCAGGCTCGAGTCGCGCACCCGCGAGTTCTCGCTGCGCACAATGGTAGGTCTCGACAGCGAGGAAGATTTCCGCAACCTCGTGATCACGCGCGGCGCGGAGGGGCATCTGATAAGGCTCGGCGAAGTCGCCGACGTTCGGCTCGCCGCCGAGAATGAACGGTCGTATAGCCGCCTGAACGGCAAGCCGGGTCTTCTGCTGCAGGCGCAGGCGCAGTCGAAAGGGAACACGCTCGACATCGCGCGCGGGGTGCGCGCGGAAGCGGAGCGCCTCAAAGCCACACTGCCTGCCAACACCAGCCTCGACGTCAGCATCGACAACGCGTTGCCGATCGAAGCCGCGCTGCGCGAGGTGCTCGTGGCCGTTGGCTTCGCCCTCGTATCGGTGCTCGCCGTCATCTACCTGTTCCTCGGCAACCTGCGCGCCACCTTGATTCCCGCGGTCACGATTCCGGTGTCGATCGTCGGGTCGCTGACGGTCATGTATGCGCTCGGCTATACCATCAACGTGCTCACGCTGCTCGGGCTCGTGCTCGCGATCGGTCTCGTCGTCGACGATGCCATCGTGGTGCTCGAGAACGTGCATCGCCGCACCGAGCTCGGTGAACCGTCGCTGGTCGCGGCTATCACGGGAACGCAGGAGATCGGTTTCGCCGTCATCGCAACGACGATGACGCTGGTATCGGTGTTCATTCCGATCTCGTTTCTGCCTGGCGACATCGGCCGTTTGTTCCGCGAATTCGGGTTCACGCTCGCGGCGGCCGTCGTGTTCTCCGCGTTCGTGGCGCTCACGCTCACGCCAATGCTGGCATCGCGGCTTCCTGATCACGCGAAGCCGAACCGGTTCGCGGCCGCGGTCGATCGGTTCTTCAAAGCCGTCTCGGCGTTCTACGGGCGCACGCTGCATCGCTTGATGCGCCATCCGTGGTCGGTCGTGACCGTGGTGCTCGTGCTCGTGGCGCTCGGCATCGTGACGTTCCGGTCGGTGCCTTCCGAGTTCACGCCACAAGCCGATGTCGGTCGAGCCCTTATATCGCTCGAAGGGCCGGAGGGCTCGAGCATGGAGTACATCGACAAGTACGCCATGCAACTCGAGAAGATCGAGATGAGCGCGTTCGACAACGGCGAAATCGACCGCGTGCTGATCCGTGTTCCAGGCCAGGGCGGCTCAGACCTGCGCACCGGTGACATCAACACTGCGCGCGGCTTCGTGATCTTCAAGCCTTGGCGCGACCGCCAGCACAGCGCGAATCAGATCATGCAACCGCTCGTGGCAGAAGCGCGCAAGCTGCCCGGCGTTCGAGTCAGCCAGGGCACGCCTGGTGGCATCGGTCGGCGCGGCATCGGTCAGCCGATGAATGCCGTGATCGGCGGACCCGACTACCAGTCGCTGGCTCAGTGGTCCGACAAGATTCTGGCGCTCGCCGAAAAGAATCCGGGGCTGCAGAACCCGCAGACGAGCTACAAGGAACGCAAGCCGCAGATGCGAGTGGCCATCGATCGCGACCGCGCGGCCGATCTCGGTATCTCGCTCGAGGTCGTCGGGCAGACGCTCGAGACGGTGCTCGGATCGCGCATCGTCACGACGTATGTCGATCGCGGCCGCGAGTACAACGTCATCGTTCAAGGGCGCGACGACTTGCGACAGACGAGCACCGATCTCACGAACATCCGCGTGCGTTCGCCACGGACGAAGGATCTCATCCCGTTGTCGAGCATCGTGCGGCTCGATGAAACGTCGGGGACGATGCAGCTGTCGCGTTTCAACCGCTTGAGGGCGATCAAGATCCAGGCGGACCTCGCGCCGGGCTACACGATGGGCGAGGCGGTGCAGTGGTTCAGGGATACGGTCGCCAAGGAATTGCCGAGCGAAGCGTCGCTCGACTTCGACGGTGAATCGGGCGACTTCGTGCGCACTGGGCAGCAGCTGTACTTTACGTTCCTGCTCGCTCTTGCGGTCGTATATCTCGTGCTCGCCGCGCAGTTCGAGAGCTTCGTGCACCCGCTCATCATCATGGTCACGGTGCCGCTCGCTCTGATCGGGGCGGTGTTCGGGCTCAAGGTGTTCGGGCTCACGATCAACATCTTCAGCCAGATCGCTGTGATCATGTTGATCGGCATTGCGGCCAAGAACGGCGTGCTGATCGTCGAGTTCGCGAATCAGCTTCGCGATCGGGGCATCGAGTTCACGGAAGCAATCATTCAGGCCGCGCAGACGCGGCTTCGCCCGGTGCTGATGACGAGCCTGTGCACGTCGTTCGGCGCGCTACCGTTGATGTTGGCTAGCGGCGCAGGTATGGAGCAGCGGCGGCCGATCGGCATCGTCGTGTTCTTCGGCATGATGGTGGCGGTGTTTCTGACGCTGGTCGCCGTGCCGATTGCGTACTCGCTGTTCGCGCGCGGGACACGCTCGCCGCAACACGTGAGCCGCATAGTCGATCGGTTGATGGGCGGCATGGCGTCGCCGGCCGTTCAAGAGCCGCGCCGCCACGACTGACGCGGCCGTGGCCCGCGAAGCGCGTCAGCGCTCGCTGCGTACGTTGATTCCGAACCGCTCGCAGTAGCTGCGAAACCGCGCTGTTTCCGCGGCGCGGCTCAGACCGAACTGCTCGAGCGTGTAGCGATGCACGCCGTGTTTATTCTTCGGGTTGGCGGCGAGAAATGCATTGATTGCACTACGCGCTTCGGCCGTGACCGGCCAGCCGAGGAAATCGTAGACGCGCTCGATCGCGGCCAGGGGGTTCTTCTCTATCGCGTCGAAATCGACGTCGAGAAATTGCGCTGCCGGTGCGCGGTCACGCACCGCGAGGAACTTGTCGAGCGCGCGCGCCCAGCGGTCGGCCCAATCGGCGGCGATCTGGCGCGGGTCCGCGCGGTCGCTGAACGCGCGCCGCAGCACTGTTGCGTGGCTCGCCATCGACGCCATGACGCGCAGCGGATCGCGGTGCGTGTGCACGACCTTCGCGTCCGGGTAGCGCTTGAGCAAGCCTTCGAGCGCGAACAAGTGGCCCGGCGCTTTCAACACCCAGCGATTGCCGGGGCGCTTCGCTTGCAGGTGTTGCAGCAAGCGGCGGTGAAAATCGAGCCCGAGATCCTGCGCCGCGTTCTCGAACCAGTCTTGGTACGACGGCACGTTGTGTGTCGTGTGGAACTGGATACTCATGAACGTCTGCGCCGTGATCGCGATGCATTCCTGCGGCAGGTCCGCTGCGATCGGGTGAATCCGCATGAACTCGGGTGCGAGCCGATTCGCCCAGTTCAGGCGCGTATCGGTCCGCGCGCGCGTTTGATCGATCTCGCGCTGCGTCGCGACCGGTGCCGCGGGGTACATGACTTCCCACGTGAATGGTGCGCGGCTCGCCGGGTCCTGGCTAATCATCCCGTGCAAGTGCGTGGTGCCGGTACGTGGCAGGCCCACGATGAAAACCGGTGCGACGATCTCCTGGCGCTCGATCGTGGAGTTCGCCGAGCGCTCTTGTTCCATGCGCAACAGATTTTCGAGCAGGCTCACGAGTAGCTCGCGAACCGTGATGCGCCCGAGCGTCGTGAGATCGGCTTCGTCTTGGTAGGACTTCAATAGCCGCTCGAGGGGCTCGCTAAAATCCCATGCGCCGAAGCTCGTCGAGCCGGCGCGACGGAAAGCAGCGCGACGCAGATGATCGATCTCGAGCGACGGCGGGTCTGCGCCGAAACGGCGCATCGCGCGGCCCCCCGCGTTCAGAGCGCTGACGGCGCCGCTGACGCAATTCTGCGCAAGGCTCATCGGTGAGAGTAAGGGGTTTGCTACTATGCGACGCCGCATTGTGGCTTAAGTACCAACGACCCAGCAATGACACCCGCCGAGATCAAAACTCTAATCGCAGACGTGCCCGACTTTCCGAAGCCTGGGATTGTGTTCAAGGACATTACGCCGCTGCTCGAGAATCCGGCTGCGTTTCGCGCCGCGATAGAGCAGCTCGCGCAACGTTGTGAGGAACTGCAAGCGGACAGCATCCTGGCGATCGAATCGCGCGGTTTCATCTTCGGTGCGGCTCTCGCGCAGCGGCTCGCACTTCCGCTCGAGCTCGTGCGCAAGCGGGGCAAGCTGCCGCGACGTTCCTTGAGTGTGAGCTACGAGCTCGAGTACGGCGTGGATCATCTCGAGATCCACGAGGACGCGCTAAAACGCGGCGGTCGCTATTTGATCGTCGACGACGTGATTGCCACGGGCGGCACCGCGGCGGCCGTGGCCGAGCTCGTGACGCGGCAGGGCGGCGAGGTTGCGGCGTGCGTGTTTCTGATCGAGCTTACATTCCTGCCCGGGCGCGCGAAGCTCGGCGATCGGAAGATCGTGAGCCTGATCTCGTACTGAGCTGCGGCCGGCTCGTTCAGGAAGTGCGCTTCAGGATGAAGTCCGATAGCCACAGCAGGCTCACCGACTTCTCCCCGAGCGTCTGCAACGCATCGACAGCTCGCTTCTGCGTCTCGGCAGCGCGTTTGCGTGCGCCCTCGAGCCCGAGCGTCGACGGATAAGTCGACTTCTGGTTGCTTGCGTCGCTGCCGGCGTTCTTGCCCAGAGTCGCCGTGTCCTGCTCGACCTCGAGCAAGTCGTCACGAATCTGGAATACGAGCCCTATGTCGCGTGCGAACGTATCGAGGTTCGCGCGTTGCGCAGCGGTGAACGAGCCAAGCTCGGCAGGCATCATGATCGCGGCACGGATCAATTCGCCCGTTTTTCGGCGGTGGATCTGCTCGAGTCCGCGCTCGTCGAGCCGCCGACCTTCCGCTTCCATGTCGAGCGCCTGCCCGCCGACCATGCCAGCGGGCCCGGAGGCGCGTGCGAGCCAGCTGATGATCGCGACCTGGCTCTGTGGCGTGTTCGTTAGTGCCGGATCGGTCGCGAGGATCTCGAAAGCGAGCGCCTGCAAGCCGTCGCCGGCCAAGATCGCCGTAGCGTCGTCGAATTTTTTGTGGGTCGTCGGCCGGCCCCGACGCAGATCGTCATTGTCCATGGCCGGCAAGTCGTCGTGGACGAGCGAATACGCGTGAATCAGCTCGATGGCAGCGGCCACCGCGTCGAGCGCGTCTTCGGAGGCGCCCGCAAGCTCGCCGCTCGCGTACACGAGTAGTGGGCGCACGCGCTTCCCACCGCCGAGCACGGAGTAGCGCATGGACTCGAGCAACCGCTCCGGCACGTCACGGCCCGCGCCGAGCGCGGCGGCGAGCTTGTCATCGACTCTGCGGCGGTAGTAGGTAAGGCGCTCGGCGAATGCGTCTGAAGAGGCCCGTGGTATCATGCGCGGGAATCCTAACATTGAAACGGCGCGCCCGGCGCAAGCATTCGTGGTCTCCGAATCTAGCCGAAAAAACAGCGCGTCCGCCGACGATTTCGCTTATCAATCTGCGATTCTTCCGGGTGTGTCTCGCACGTTTGCGATGACGATCCCCGTGCTGCCGCACGACCTCGCCATCGTCATGACGAACGCGTACCTCCTGTGTCGCCTCGCCGACACGATCGAAGACGACGTCGGGCTCGACAACGATCAGAAGTCGCATTTTCACTCACGGTTCGTCGCGGTCGTCAGAGGCGAGCAGAGCGCCGAAGAATTCTCAACCGAGCTCGCTCCATTGCTGTCATCGCGCTCGCTTCCTGCCGAGCGCGACCTCGTGCGCAACACCGCGGCCGTCATCCGCGTGACCCACGGCTTCTCCCAGCCAGAGCGCGACGCTCTCACTCGGTGCGTTGCGATCATGTGCAAAGGCATGCCCGAGTTTCAGCGCAACAAGAGCCTTAAGGGTCTGGAAGACCTCAATGAGCTCGCGCAGTACTGCTATTACGTGGCGGGTGTCGTCGGCGAGATGTGCACCGAATTGTTCTGCCTCCACTGCCCGGAGCTTGCGCCGCGTCGCGAGCGGATGCTCGAGCTCGCGGTGTCGTTCGGTCAGGGGCTGCAGATGACGAACATCCTGAAAGACATCTGGGACGATCGCCAGGCGAACGCGTGCTGGCTGCCGCGCTCCGTCTTTGCACCGGACTTCGATCTCGCGCGGCTAGAGGAACTGCACGAGGGCGCCGCGTTTCGCGATGGGCTCGAGCGGCTGATCGGCGTCGCGCACGCGCATCTGCGTAACGCGCTCGAGTACACGTGCATGATTCCGAAGAGCGAGAAAGGCATTCGGCGTTTCTGCCTGTGGGCGCTCGGGCTCGCGGTGCTGACACTGCGCAAGGTGCACGCGCACCCATCGTTCCGCTCCGCGGCCGAGGTCAAGGTATCGCGGCGGACGGTCAAGGCCACCGTGCTCGCGACGAATCTGACGCTGCTCAGCAATCGCGCGCTCAAGCTGATGTTCGCGCGCGCCGCCGACGGGTTACCGCTCGCGGTAGACACGTCTGCCACCGCCGGCGCACGCGAGCCTGGCTGGCTCGACCGGCGCATCGATGTCGTTTAGCGGCGGCGCCGTGCCGGCTGCCGCGCCCCGCACCGCAATCATTGCCGCGCTCGGGAACGAGCGGGCCGCGCTGGCGCGTGTGCCGCACACAGCACTCGGTTGGTCGCTCGTGCAGAGCGGCCCGGGCCCGGAACGGGCGGCGCAGTGCGCAAAGGCCGCTGTGGCCGCCGGCGCGCAAGCGCTCGTCTCCTGGGGCCTTGCCGGCGGGCTCGCGGCCGACCTCGAGCCGGGCACCGTGATTCTGCCGCGGCGCGTCATCATGCAGCGCGGCGAGACCTTCGCGGTCACCGCCGCGTGGCACGAGCGGCTCGCGTCGCTCGCCGCGGAATTCGCGATGACGTTCGGTGACTTGCTGACCGTGCCCACAGCGCTCGGCTCGCCGGCCGCGAAAGCCGCGGCCGCCACGGCGCTGGCGGCCGTCGCGGTCGACATGGAATCCGCGGCGATTGCCGGTGTCGCGGCGCGCGCCCGCGTGCCGTTCGTCGTGTTGCGAGTGGTCGTCGACGCGCAGGCGGATGCCGTGCCGGCGGGTGCCGAGAGCTGGATCGATGCCCACGGCAACACGCGAACCGCGGCTGCGCTCGGTGCCATCGTGAGGCCCGGCGAATGGCAGGCGTTGTGGCGACTCGCGCAACGCTACCGCAAAGCGAACGCAGTGCTCGTGCGACTCGCGAAGAGCGTTGCGGCTCAAAAGTTGCTCGATGGCGTTAGGCAAAGCTGAAAATCCATGGCGAAAGTCGCTGACACCATTGGAGTCTGGCTCGGCCGGTGGGTCGCATGCGTGATCGCCTGGCCGAGACTCACGACGCTCGCGAGCGTCCTGGCGACGGTGCTCGCGGGTTGGTACGCCGCCGGCCATCTCGGTGTGAACACCGACACGACGAACATGATCTCGCCCGCGCTCGCCTGGCGGCAGAACTTCAATGAGTATCGAGAGGCATTTCCGGCACGCGACCGGAATCTGCTGATCGTGATCGACGCTGGCACGCCCGCGCGCGCCGATGCGTTCGCGGCGAAGATGCTGGCCGAGTTGCGCCGCGAGCCCGACCTCTATCGCTCGATCTTGCTGCAAGGGGAGGGAGAGTTCTTCGAGCGGAACGGGCTCCTCTATCTACCGCAGGCGCAGCTCCAGCAGCTCGCGGACCGGCTCACGGTCGCCCAGCCGTTGCTCGGACTGTTGCAGGCCCGTTTCGATGGTGCCGCGGTGCTCAATGTCGCGACGCTCGCGCTCGCGCCGCCGGTGAATGCGCCAGCGTTCGACTCTTCCGCGGCGACGCCGCTGTACCAGGAGCTTGCGCACGTCCTCGACGATGCGCTCGCCGGCGTTCCGGAGCCGCTGTCGTGGGGCAACTTGATCTCGACAGGCGCCGCACAGCAGCGGAGTGCGCGGCGCCTCATCGTGCTGCAGCCCGCCGTCGATTTCGGCAAGATCCAGCCCGCGAAGGCGGCTATCAGCGGGATTCGTGAGATCGCCGAGCGCTTGAACGCAGCAGAGACCAAACCGGTGTCTGTTCGGTTGAGCGGCAGCGTAGCGATGGAGCACGACGAGCTCGCAAGCGTGAGCGCCTCGGCTGGGATCGGCGGCATCGCCACATTGCTCTTGGTTTGCGGCGTGTTGTACATGGCGCTGCGCTCGTGGCGTTTGCTCGCAATCTCCGTGCTGGCGCTATTCGCCGGGCTGGCCTACACCGCCGCGTTCGCCGCCGCGACCGTCGGTCATCTAAATCTTCTCTCGATCACGTTCGTCGTTCTGAACGTAGGACTTGGCGCCGACTACGTGATCCACGTGCTGCTCCGCTACAAGGAGCTGATCGCGAAGGGGCACGCGGCGGAGCCGGCTCTGCTCGAGACGATGCGCGGCGTGGGCTCCTCGCTGGTGTTAGCCGCCTTCACCACGGCAGCGGGCTTCTACGCCTTCATTCCAACGCAATTCAGCGGTGTCGCCGAGCTCGGCTGGATTGCGGGCACCGGTGTCTTCTTCGGTTTCTTCGCGGCAACGACGCTGCTGCCCGCGCTCGTCGTGCAGTTCGCGTCTCCGGAGAAGGTGAGAAGCAGTGCGCGGACGCTACTCGATCCACGCATCTTCGTCCCGTTCAACCGGCACCCGCGTGCGGTACTTGCGGTGACGATGGCAGTTGTTATCGCGTCATGCGTCGCGTTGCGCTGGGTCACATTCGACAGCAATCCGATCCACCTGCGCGATCCGAAGAGCGAGTCGGTCGCGACGTTGCTCGAGCTTGCGGCGAACGGGGATGCGCAGTTGCTGAATCTCGAGGCCGTCGCGCCGGATCACGCGACCGCGACTGAATGGGCTGCGCAACTGCGCGGGCTGCCTGAAATCCGCAACGTGATCACGATCGACTCGCTCGTGCCGAAAGACCAGAACGAGAAGATGGCGGTGCTCGAAGACCTGAAGTTCGTGATGGGGCCGTCATTCGCGCGTCTCAACCGCACCGCTGCAGACCCCGAGCGTCTCGCCGCTTCGCTCGCGGCCGTCGAGACGGCATCAGCCGAGCGGCCGCAGGCCGAAGCCCTGCACGAGGCGGTCGTGAAGTTCCGAGCCGATCTCGCGGCCGCCGCGCCGACCGAGAGGGCGCTACGGCTGGCTGCACTCGACAAGGCGTTGACCGACGGTCTTCCCGCCGAGCTGGCGCGCCTCGCGTCCAGTCTCGAAGCGCGTCCGTTCAGCCGCGACGACCTACCCGAGGTAATTGCGTCGCGTTACGTCGGCTCGGGCGGGCGCGAGCTGGTCGAGATTACGCCGGCCGAGGACGTGAGCGACAACGCCGTGGCGCGCCGCTTCATCGCCGCGGTGCGCGCTGTCGTTGCGAAGGTGACAGGTCCGCCAGTGGTCTATCAAGAGGCGTCGGGCACCGTCGTGCGCGCGTTCGAGCTCGCGCTCGTGTATGCGTTCTCGATGGTCAGCGCGATAATCTTCGTCGTACTGCGCCGGTGGCGGGAGACGCTTCTCGTGGTAGTGCCAATCGCGCTATCGAAGCTCGTGACGGCGGCCATCGCAGTCGCGATTGCGATGCCGTTCAACTACGCGAACATCATTGCGCTGCCCCTGCTCGTCGGCTTCGGTGTCGACAATGGTATTCATGTCGTGCATCGCATGCGCACCGACACCGCAGAACAGCTCTTTAATACGAGCACGATGCGCGCGGTGCTCGCGAGCGGCCTCACGATCGTCGCCACGTTCGGCATCCTCGCGTTCTCAGCGCACGTCGGCACCGCGAGCATGGGGGTGATGCTCACGGTCGGCCTGTGCGTCAGCATGGCCTTCACGCTGATCGTGCTGCCGGCATGGTTGAAGGTGTTCGGCGGCGAGGCGCAACACGCCGCATGAGCGGCACGAAGCTCGTGACGGGCGCGAATGGTTTCCTCGGCGCCGCGGTCGTGCGCGCACTGCTGGCGGCCGGCGAGCGGGTTCGCGCATTCGTGCGCGCTGGAAGTGACCGGCGCAACCTCGCGGGGCTCGACGTGGAAATCGCCGAAGGCGATCTAACTGACCGCGCGTCGCTCGACGCCGCCGTGCGCGGCTGCGGGGGCGTGTATCACGTCGCGGCCGACTACCGATTGTGGGTGGCCGATCCCGCACCCATGTACCGCACGAACGTCGAAGGCTCCATCAATGTGCTCGACGCGGCTGCGGCCGCCGGCGTGCCGCGCGTCGTGTACACGTCGAGCGTGGCCGTTCTCGGAATCAACAAAGACCGGACACCGGCCGACGAGGAAACTCCAGTCACGGCCGTTCAAATGATCGGTCACTACAAGCGCTCGAAGTTTCTCGCGGAGCAGGCAGTGCACGCTCGCGCCCGCGAGCTGAAGCTCGAAGTCGTGACCGTGAATCCATCGACGCCAATCGGCCCGGGCGACGTGAAGCCCACGCCCACCGGCCGCATCCTGCTCGACGCGGCCGCAGGGCGCATGCCGGCGTTCGTGGACACGGGACTGAACCTCGTCGATGTGAACGACTGCGCACGCGGTCACGTGCTCGCGTATGCCAAAGGCGTACCGGGCGAACGCTACATTTTGGGCGGCGAAGACTTTACGCTTCGGCAAATTCTCGAGACGGTGGCCGCGAAGGTGGGCCGGCGACCTGCGACGATCCGTTTGCCGCACTGGTTCGTGTATCCGATCGCAGCCGTGGCGGAGGCTACAGCTCTGGTCACGCGGCGTGAACCGCGTGTGACGCTCGATGGCGTGAGGATGTCGACCAAGCACATGTATTTTTCCAGCCGCAAAGCCGAGCGCGAGCTAGGCTATCGCTGGCGCGACCCACGGCTCGCGATTGCTGCTGCTGTGGATTGGTTCAAGAGCAATGAGTACTTCTAATAAGGTTGAGGGCACTGCGGAAGCGCGGGCCGGCGCGAACTTCGCGCTCATCAAGTATTGGGGCAAGGCCGACGCGCGCCTGAACGTGCCGGCCGTGGGCTCGATCTCCATCACGCTCGACGCGTTGTGGTCGGAGACGAAGGTGGTGCTCGATCCGAAGCTCACCGCCGACGAGTTCTCGCTGAACGGTCGTACGCGGTCGGAAGAGCAGGGCAAGGTCTCGGCCTGTCTCGACCTGCTCCGCGCTCGCGCGAAGGTGAAAACGCGCGCGCGGATCACCAGTCGCAACAATTTTCCGACCGGTGCCGGGCTTGCGTCGTCGGCGTCGGGTTTCGCGGCGCTCGTGACAGCCGGCGCTGGGGCGCTGGGCCTCGATCTATCGCCACGCGAAAGCAGCATCGCAGCGAGGCAGGGCTCGGGCTCGGCCGCCCGTTCGGTGTTCGGGGGGTTCGTCGAGATGCACGCGGGTACTGCGCCCGACGGTCTCGACAGCTTCGCCGAGCCGCTGCTGGACGCCGCGGCGTGGCCGCTCGAAGTCGTGATCGCCGTGACGGCCACCGGCGAAAAAGAAGTCGGCTCGAGCAGCGGCATGACGCGCTCGGCGAAGTCGTCGCCGTACTACCCGGCCTGGGTTGAGAATCAACCAGCCGATCTCGCCACCGCGCGCGCCGCGATCGAGGCGCGCGACTTCGCGGCGCTCGCCGACATCGCGGAGCACAATTGCCTCAAGATGCACGCCGCCGCGATCGCCGCGCAGCCGCCGCTCGTGTACTGGAACGGTGCCACCGTCGAATGTCTACACGCGGTGCGGAAGTTGCGCGCCGCTGGCGTGCCTGTGTTCTTCACGATCGATGCGGGTCCGCAGGTGAAAGCCGTGTGCACTCCGGGCGCGCGATCGCAGGTTGAAGCAGCGCTGCGCAGTGTGCCCGGTGTGCTCGAGCTACTGACCAGCCGGCTCGGTCCCGGCGCGGAGCTCTTCTAACGTGTTCGTCGCGCGCGCACCGGGCAAGCTCGTGGCGCTCGGGGAGTACGCGGTTCTCGACGGTGCGCCGGCACTCGTGCTCGCGCTCGATCGGTTCGCAGAAGCGTGCATCGGCACGAGCCCGGACTCTGCCTGCCATCTCGAAACACGGCCGTTGCAACTCGGACGCCAGACGTTTGTGCCGGGCGAGCCGAGCGGCGCGCCGTTGCTCGACGTAGTGACCGCCGGTGTGGCGCCGCCGCTCGTGTTTCGCGCGGCCGTCGACTCCGCGGCGTTCTTCGAAGGTGCCGACAAGCTCGGTCTGGGTTCCAGCGCAGCGGTGCTGTGTGCATGGGCCGGGGCATTCACCGCATTCGCCAGGGCCGAGGGCCGACACGCGCCGGAACCCACGCTCGCGGATCTGATCGGACTACACCGGGCCTTCCAGGGCGGCCGCGGCAGCGGCATCGACGTGGCGGCCGCCTTCACGGGCGGGGCGATCAGCTTCCGTCTCGACACCAAAGCAGCGCCCCAAGTTGGTTCAGTCCGACTGCCGAACAGTGTAGGATTCGCGGGTATTTTTGCCGGCCGGTCGGCCTCCACGCCCGCGTTTGTTGCGCACTACCGGGCCTGGGGGCAGGCGCAGCCAGGCAAGGCGGCCGCCATGCTGCGGCGCCTGACGGAAGTGGCCGAGGCAGGGTGTGCGGCAGCCCGAGGGGACGACTCGGCCGCGTTTGTGGCCTCGCTCGCAGAGTACGGCCGCGGGTTGCAAGCTCTTGGGGAAGCGATAGGCGCGGAGATCGTTACGGCCGAGCACCGGCAGATCGGTGAGCATGCCCGGAAATTTGGGGTGGCTTACAAGGTCAGCGGTGCCGGCGGCGGGGATCTCGGCTTGGCGTGTTCGATCGATTCCGGCGCGCTTGCGGCATTTATACGGTCGGTGACCGATCGGGGTTTTCGAGTGATCAAAGTGTCTCTGGCTGAAAAAGGCCTGAACGTCGAACAGCGCGCGCCGGAGGCTACTTCGTGAGCGGCGATCGCACGCGCATTCCCGATTTCTACAAACTGAGCGTCGAAGAGCGAGTGCGCGCCGTACACGAGCGTGGCCTCATCGATACGGCCGATTTCCGTGCGCTGTCGACCGGCCGCCACACACTCGATCTCGACGCCGCCGACAAGATGATCGAGAACGTCGTCGGCGTCATGGGGCTGCCGCTCGGCCTCGGTATGAACCTGGTCGTCAATGGCAAGCAATACATAGTGCCGATGGTGGTCGAGGAGCCGTCGGTCGTCGCTGCCCTCGGCTCCGCGGCTAAACTGATCCGTGCGTGCGGCGGGTTCCAGGCCGAAGCCACCGATCCGATCCTCATTGGCCAGATCCAGGTCGTGAACCTGCCAGACATGGAGCGCGCGAAGCAGGGCTTACGCGACCGCAAGCAAGATCTGATCAACCTCGCCAACAGCTTCCACCCGAACATGGTGGCGCGCGGCGGCGGCGCCCGCGACATCGAGCTGTTCGTGCATCCGTTACCGTCGAGCGGCAAGCCAATGCTCGTCGTCCATCTGCTCGTCGACACGCGCGACGCGATGGGTGCGAACCTGGTGAACGGCATGTGCGAGGGCATTGCGCCGCTCGTCGAAACCATTACGGGCGGCGAAGTTTTCTTGAGAATTCTCTCGAACCTGACCGATCGCGCGCTCGTGCGCGCGAGTTGCAAGATTCCGCTCACCCAGCTCGCGGGCCGCGGCTATACGGGCGAGCAGGCGCGCGACGGCATCATCGTCGCGTCCGAGTTCGCCGCCGTCGATCCGTATCGCGCCGCCACGCACAACAAAGGTGTCATGAATGGCATCGATCCGGTCGCCATAGCGACCGGCAACGACTGGCGCGCAATCGAAGCCGGCGCACATGCATACGCCGCGCGCAGCGGTCGGTACTCGTCGCTGACGGAGTGGTGGGCGGACGAAGAGGGCAACCTCTGCGGTCGCATCGAGATGCCGATCAAGGTCGGCATCGTCGGCGCGCCGATCGAGTCGAACCCGACCGTTGCTTTGAACTTGCGGTTGCTCGATGTGAAATCGGCCACGGAGCTCGCGCAGGTCATGGGGGCGGTGGGGCTCGCGCAGAACTTCGCCGCGATCCGCGCCCTCGCGACCGAAGGCATCCAGAAAGGCCACATGACGTTGCACGCGCGTAGCGTCGTGACCGCGGCCGGCGCGAGCAAAGAGCTGTTCGACGACGTGCTGGATCGGCTGATCCAGAGCGGCGTCATCAAGGTCTGGAAGGCACAGGAAATCATCACGGAGGTGCAGGACGAACGCCGTCGCAAAGAGACCGGCCGTGCGCCGAAGCGCAGTCAGGAAGCGAAGATGGGCGTCGGCTACGGCAAGGTGATCCTGCTCGGCGAGCACGCGGTCGTCTACGGCCGGCACGCGATCGCGGCGCCCATCCCGCTCGCAGTCAAGGCCCTCGTTGAGGATTGCGACGAGGGCATTCATCTTCTGATCCCGCGTTGGGGGGTCGAGTACCGCCTCGCGAGTAGCCCGAACGACCGTCGCTCGTTTGAACGGCCGGCCGGTGTCGTGCTCGATCAGCTAGGCTTGAGCCGGCGTGCGATGCGCATCGAGGTGTTTCCCGACGTGCCGCGCAGCATGGGGCTCGGCGGCTCGGCGGCTATGGCCGTGGCGATCGTGCGTGCGCTCGACAAGCATTTCCGCCTGGGACTCTCCGACGAGCAGGTCAACCGGCTCGCGTTCGAGTCCGAGAAAGTCGCGCACGGCAGCCCGAGCGGCCTCGACAATACGCTCGCGTGTTATGGCAAAGCGCTGGTATTTCGGACCGGAGAGCCGCCGCTGATCGAGCCGTTGAACATCCGCGTGCCGATTCCCGCCGTAATCGGCATGACAGGCCTCGAGGGGCTTACGGCCAAGACGGTGGGCCGCGTGCGCGAGGCCTGGCAACAAGACAAAAAGCTGTACGAGCGCATTTTCGACCAGATCGACGCCCTGACGCTGCGCGGGATCCAAGCCATTCAGGACAACGACTTGCCAACGCTGGGCCAGCTCATGAATATTAATCAGGGCATGCTGAATGCCCTGGGCGTCTCGACCCCCGAGCTCGAGAAGGTGTGCGCCATTGCACGGGAGAACGGGGCGCTCGGCGCCAAACTCACGGGCGGTGGTGGTGGTGGCTCGATCATCGCGGTCTGCGACGGCGACACGGAGCCGGTCGTGAGCGCGATCCGCGCGGCGGGCTTTCAGGCCATGCCGGTGCTACTCGGAGCGGATTTGAATGGCGCGTGAGGAAGTCGTTTCCAATGCCAGCGAGCAACTGATCCTGGTCGACGAGTTCGACCGCGAGATCGGTTTCAAGGCAAAGAACGATGCCCATCTCGGCAAGGGTACGCTGCACCGCGCGTTCTCTATTTTCGTCTTCAATTCGGCCAACGAGCTGCTGCTGCAGCAGCGCAGCCCGAGCAAGATGCTGTGGCCGAACTACTGGTCAAACACGTGCTGCTCGCATCCGCGGCGCGGCGAGGCCATGCAGGAAGCCGTCGTCCGGCGTCTGAAGCAGGAGCTCGGCTTCGAGTGCCCGCTGACGTTCCTGTACAAGTTCAAGTATCAAGCGCAGTTCGGGGCCATCGGTGCCGAGCACGAATACTGCTCCGTCTACTACGGGCACTACGACGGCCCGGCAGACGTGAACGTCAACGAGATCGCCGCGTGGCGCTGGGTCGACGTGGAAACGCTCGAGCGTGAGCTCGCGGCAACACCCGACCGCTTCACGCCATGGTTCAAAATGGAGTGGGTGCACATCAAGGCCAACTACCTCGATGGTATGCTGGCGGGCACGGGCACGGACGGCTAACTGAGCGACAAGCTGGAGAAGTCATGGGTATTCCGGTAGTACAGGCCTATCGCATCGCGCGTTACATCCTTGAGCAGAAGCTGAAGCGCAACAAGCGCTATCCACTCGTGCTGATGCTCGAGCCCCTGTTCCAGTGCAACCTGGCCTGCTCCGGCTGCGGCAAGATCGATTACCCGGACGAGATTCTGCGCAAGCGCATGTCCGTGGAAGACGCGTTGAACGCGGTCGACGAGTGTGGTGCGCCGGTTGTGTCGATCCCGGGCGGGGAGCCGCTGATCCACAAGGAGATGCCGAAGATCGTCGAGGGCATCGTCGCTCGGAAGAAATTCGTCTATCTATGCACGAACGCGTTGTTGCTCGAGTCGAAGCTCGATCAGTACACGCCGTCGCCATACCTCACGTTCTCGATCCATCTCGACGGCAACAAAGATCGCCACGACGAGGCTGTGTGCCGCGATGGCACGTTCGACAAGGCCGTGTCGGCCATAAAAGCGGCGCGCGCACGTGGCTTCCGCGTCACGGCGAATTGCACGTTGTACGCGGGCGAGGATCCGGAGGACGTGGCCAACTTCTTCGACCATGCCATGTCGCTCGGCGTCGAAGGCATCATGATGTCGCCGGGTTATAGCTACCAGCATGCGCCGCGTCAGGACGTGTTCCTGGGTCGTCGCAAGTCGAAGGAGCTGTTTCGTTCGATCTTCAAGATCGGCAAACAGCGTGGCAACAAGTGGCACTTCAACCAGTCGAGCATGTTCGTCGACTTTCTGGCCGGCAATCAGAGCTACCAGTGCACGCCGTGGGCAAACCCCACGTACAACGTGTTCGGCTGGCAGAAGCCGTGTTACCTGCTCGTCGACGAGGGCTACGCCAAGAGCTTCAAAGAGCTCATGGAAACCACCGAGTGGGAGAAGTACGGCGTAGGTCGCAACCCGAAGTGCGACAACTGCATGGCGCACTGCGGGTACGAAGGCACGGCTGTCGAGCACACCATTGCGAGCCCCTTGACCGCGCTCGGCGTGTTCCTATTTGGACCGAAGCTCGACGGCGAGTTCGCGCCGGAGCTGCCCGTGTTGCACCAGGGTGCCCCGGGTATCGCCATCCCGGTCGATCAGATCGGCCGCCTCAAGCGCTAGCGTAATGCGACCGGAAACGGTCGCCGCTGCCCCCGCATGACTGCGCTCCTCGTGTGCAGCGCGTTGGCGCTGCTCGCGTGGGTCGGTGTGCTGATCGCGCCGCAGCAGGCGCATCGTCTGCGCGAATGGCTCGATGCGGATGTCGAAGCTCCTACCAATCTATCTGCCGTCACCGTCCTGATTCCCGCACGCGACGAAGCCGAGATGATCGGGCACGTCGTCAAGGCCTTGGCCGCGCAAGGCCAGGGCCTTGCCGCGATCGTCGTCGACGATCAGTCGAGCGATGGCACGGGCGCGGTAGCGATGAGCGCAGCGGCCGGCAGCCCGGCAGCTCTCGAGCTTCGAGTGCTGCGCGGCGAGCCGCTGCCGCCCGGTTGGGCAGGGAAGCTCTGGGCACTCGAACAGGGCCAGAAGCTGGTGGACCGGCCATTCGTGCTGCTGCTCGATGCCGACATCGAGCTGCAACCTCATTTCGTGCCGACTTTGCTGCGCGAGGCGCAGCGGCTCAACGCGAGTCTCGTCTCGATCATGGCCGAGTTGCACTGCACGGCGTTCTGGGAGCGGCTGCTGACACCGGCTTTCGTCTTCTTCTTCAAGTTGCTGTATCCCTTCGCGTGGAGCAACGATCCGCGGCGCCGGACGGCCGCCGCCGCGGGCGGCTGCATGCTGATCCGTACGGAAGCGTTGCGCGCGATCGGCGGATTCGCCGCTATTCGCGGAGCGTTGATCGACGACTGCACCCTGGCCGCGGCTCTGAAGCGCGCTGCGCCGCCCATCTGGCTCGGCGTGAGTCGCTCCGTACGCAGCCTGCGCGCCTATCCCGCGCTCGGAGACTTCTGGGCCATGGTGAGCCGCAGCGCATTCACGCAGCTCCGTTACTCGAACGCCTTGCTGCTGCTGACGAGCCTGCTAATGCTCGTGATGTTGGTCGCGCCCGTCGCTGCGGTGGTGGCGCTGGCCGCGGGCGGCGCGGCTCTGCCGCTCGTTGGCGCGGCCGCATGGATCGCGATGAGCGCCGCATACTTTCCAGTGGTGCATTTTTACCGGCTGCGCCCGTACTGGGCACTGACGTTGCCTGTGGCGGCCGCGCTGTTTCTAGTGATGACGTGGACGTCGGCGGTCCGCTACTGGCGCGGCTCGCATGGGAACTGGAAGAACCGCAGCTACGATCGGTCTCTCGCGCAGCCATGAGCCGGGTGTACCACTAGCGCCGAATCTGCGCCGAGCGGAAAATCGAATCCGTGACCACACTATTTTCCATCTCGCGCCGCGCTGTGTTCGCAGCACTGCTGCTGGGCGCCGCGCTCGTCGGCCACGCGGCCGACTTCGCGATCGCCACGGATACGCCGGAGGCCACGATCGCCACGGTGCAGCGCGGGCTCATCGCGCTGTCGCAACAGTCCCCGCGTGCCACGGTCGACGAGCGCTACAAAACGTTGGAGCCGTTGATCGTCGCCACGCACGACCTGCCGTATATCGCGGAGTTCGCGCTGCGCCGCCAGTGGCCGCAGCTCGCCGAGGCCGATCGCATGCGGTTCATCGCAGCGTTTCAGCGCCTGAGCGTAATGACGTATGCCGCGCGGTTCGTGAACGTGGGTCCGAACACATTCCGGCCGATCGTATCCGGAGCCGCAGCCGAGGGGGCGCGCGCGCAGGTTACGACGGGCGTCGCGCGGCAGGGTCAGCCCGACGTGTCATTCGAATATTTGCTGCAGCAGGGCGGTGGTGGGTGGCGCATCGTCAACATCGTGGCCGATGGCGTCAGCGATCTGGCATTGAAGCGTGCTGAGTACCAGCGAATTCTCGCGAGTGGCACGCTCGACACGCTGATCAAGGAACTCGAAGGGCAGACCGAGCGGCTGCGCCAGCGCTGAGCGGCGCGTCACCGCACGAAGCGGTAGTACTCGATTCCTTCGTCGCTGAAGTTCGGGTTCGCGCTGCTGCCGATTGACTGAATCACGAAACCGTCGTCGGGCTCGATGAGCCCTTGTGCCGTGCCAGTGTCGTGCAGGTTTTCGTACTGCGTTTGCGTCAGATCCTGGTGAGGTTCCAGCGCGGCCTCGAAGCCGATCAGCGATGCGGCTTCCTGCCAGTTCGGCGCGACCGTCATCGGAATCGCTTCGGCCGCGTCGCCACTGCCATAGCCGACCGCCAGCACTTTGCCGCCCGTGAGATCGCTGCCGCGTTGGTACGCGTCCTCGAGGCCCGCGGCCATCCACGCCGGCAGAGCGGCGCAATAGACGTTGCCGATGTCCTTCATGATCTCCGAGCCGAGCGACATCTTGGCAGCGACCATGGCGCTGAACTCCGCGCTGGCGCGGAAATCTTTGAGTAGCTGCATGCTGAGCGGATAGGCGTCGGCGTCGATGTTGCCGTCCTTCGCGAGCTGCAAGATGTTCGGTTGCGAACGCATCTCCGCCAGAACGCTCGCGACCGGCATCTTCGCGCGAGTGCAGTGACGCTCGAGCTCGACCAGCCCGCTGGCGCCGTCGTTGGCGAGGCCAAACAGATAGCTCATCGCGAACGACTGCTCCGGCATCTTGTGATACGGGCGGTGCATGAAGATTGCTGCGAGCTCGCGGTAGTACTCTGGCGCGTTGCGCCCCATGCGGCGCGACATGTCGTCGAGCGCGTGCTGGGTTTCATCCAGGTAGCAGGTGGTGGAGTACTTGCCGTTGAAAACGGGCAGATCCTGGAAGTGGCCGTTCAGCTTGCCGCGGATGATGTTGCGGAGCACCGGCTTGCGGAAGTCGACTGCCCGGTACGACGACGCGCTGCCAATGTGCTCGAGGTGGACGGTTAGAAGACGGGGGTTGCGCTCGACCAGCATGGCCACGGCGCCTGCGCCCTGGGTGGGCTCACCCGAGCTGCCGCGGGCGTATTCGGCGATATCGGCACTGACCACGATGGCACAACGGTCGTCCGGCTCGAGCGCCAGGTAGCGGAGGGCGTGCTTCAAGGCGTACACGCCACCGAGGCAGGCGTGTTTGACCTCCGGAACCTCGCAATTGCGGGACAAAGGCGGCCGGCCACTGGCCTGGAGCCCCTCGTCCAACATGCCTTTAACAATAACGGCACCGGCGGAGTTGTCCGTGCTGGATTCGGTGCCGAGCCCCAGGAACCCGACTTTCCGTGGATCGACGCCGTAGCGGTCGATGAGCCGCATGACGGCGTTGGCGGCCATCGTGTACACGCTTTGCGCCGGGCCGCGCATCCGAAAGCTATGGCCGACGACGGCGCGGGTCTTATCCCAGTGGTTGTTGGTCCAGCGACACCACGACTCGAGGTCGACGCGATACGGTGGCACGTATACGGCGAAGCCGCTGATTCCCACTTGATCCGTCATAGAACTCCCGGCTCTCGCCGTTCGTGGCAGTCGTTGCTGGCCCGCCACCGTTGCACTCCGCGCGGCATTATATGACAAACACTTGACGTTCGGTCCTTGTGGAATGAGCCTTCGTTCGCCCTTTGCGAACCTTGGCCGGCACGGGTCTCGACCCCACTGGTAGAATTGCGCGTAAGTTTCCCTAGTTTGCCCACACATGAAGCTTAGAATTCGCGGCAACTCCCTGCGGCTGCGCGTAACGCGCAGCGAACTCACCCAGATTGCGGAGCAGGGCACAGCCGATGATTCCATCCAGTTCGCGCCCGGCACGGAATGGCGGTACGGGATCGAGGTCAAACCTGGTGGCGAGGTGGCCGTGCAGTTTGCAGCCAATTCGCTGCGCGTAATCCTGCCGAAGGCGCGCGTCGCTCATTGGCTCGACGATAGCGAGGTCGCCATCGAAGCGGAGCACTCGATCGGCGACGGGCAGACCCTGCGGATCCTGGTCGAGAAGGACTACACGTGTCTGGCCCCACGGACCGGCGAGGACGATTCTGACTTATTCGTGAATCCGCAGCAGCCGAAGGAAGCCGGCCCCTGAAGATTTTTTTGGCCCGAGCGCAGCTAGGCGCGGGTATACTTGGGAGCGCATTGGGTTTCTTGCGTCTAGGGAAGCGCCGTCGGTGAACCAGGGAGAGCAAAAACAGGCAACCGCCATACGGCGCCTGGCTGAGGCACGCGCGGGGGAACCCGGAGCGCTTCTACCTATTCTGCACGCCATCCAGGACGAGATCGGGTACGTTCCCGACACTGCGGTGCGAATCGTTGCCGAAACGCTGAACCTGTCCCGCGCCGAAGTGCATGGCGTCGTGACGTTCTATCACTTCTTTCGCACCAAGCCCGCCGGCAAGCAGACCGTTTACCTGTGCCGCGCAGAGGCCTGCCAGTCCATGGGCGCCCGAGCCCTCGAGGACTATGCCCGGCGCAAGCTGAACATCGATTTTCACGAGACTACGGCCGACGGCCGATTCAGCCTCGAGCCCGTGTATTGCCTTGGCAACTGCGCCTGCTCACCGGCCGTCATGGTCGACGAGACCGTCTACGGGCGGGTTACCGCGCAGCGCCTCGATGAGATCTTGAAATAGCCATGGCCACCAGCACCACCGTCTTCGTCCCCGTCGATACGACCGCGCGGTCGCTCGGCGCCGATGCTGTCGCCGCCGCAATCGCCGCCGAGGCAACGCGCCGCGGTGTGTCCGTTCAGGTCGTTCGCAATGGCTCGCGTGGCCTGTACTGGCTCGAGCCCCTCGTCGAAGTCGTCGTCGATGGCACGCGCATGGCGTACGGCCCGGTGGCAGCGAGCGATGTGGTGAGCCTGTTCGATGCGAATTTCCTGAGCGGCGCCAAGCACGCGCTGGCGCTTGGCCCCACCGAAAAGATCGATTACCTGGCAAGGCAGACGCGCCTCACGTTCGCGCGTGTCGGCATCATCGATCCGCTGTCGCTCGATGATTACCGGCAGCATGGTGGTTACCGTGGGCTTGCAAATGCGTTGAAGATGACCGGCGAGCAGATCGTCGCCGCGGTCGCGGATTCGGGCCTGCGCGGCCGCGGCGGGGCAGCATTCCCGACCGGCATCAAATGGAAGACCGTGCTTGGCGCGCCAGCGGACCAAAAATACGTGGTCTGCAACGCGGACGAGGGCGACTCCGGTACGTTCGCCGACCGCATGATCATGGAGAGCGATCCATTCGTGCTGATCGAAGGCATGACGATCGGTGGCGTCGCGGTGGGTGCCACGAAGGGTTACGTGTACATCCGCGCCGAGTACCCGCAGGCCATCCGCACGATGCGGACCGCCATTGAGACCGCGAAGGCAGCCGGGTACCTCGGTGCCGGCGTTCAAGGCAGCCAGTACACGTTCGACCTGGAGGTCCGAGAGGCAGCGGGTGCGTACATCTGCGGCGAGGAAACCTCGCTGCTCGAGAGCCTCGAAGGCAAGCGCGGCATGGTCCGCTACCGGCCGCCGCTCCCCGCCATCAAGGGCCTGTTCGGCAAACCGACGATCATCAACAACGTGATGTCGCTCGCGAGCGTGCCGGTCATCCTCGACAAGGGCGCGGACTTCTACAAGAACTTCGGCAGTGGCCGCTCGCGCGGCACGCTCACGATCCAGCTTACCGGCAACATCAAACAGGGCGGCCTCATCGAGATCGCCTTCGGTGTGCCGCTGCGCGAAATCCTGTACGACTTTGGCGGCGGCACCGCCACGGGCCGGCCGATCCGTGCGGTGCAGTCCGGGGGGCCGCTCGGCGCCTATATGCACCCCTCCCAGTTCGACACCCTGTTCGATTATGAAAAGTTCGCAGCTGTCGGCGCCATGGTGGGTCATGGTGGCCTCGTGGTGTTCGACGACACCGTGGATATGGCCGAGCAGGCCCGGTTCGCGATGGAGTTCTGTGCCATCGAGTCGTGCGGCAAGTGCACCCCATGCCGCATCGGGGCGGTGCGCGGGGTGGAGGTCATCGACCGGATTCGCAGCGGCGAGAACGCTACGGCCAATCTCGTGCTGCTGCGCGAGCTCTGCGACACTATGATTAGTGGTTCCCTGTGCGCCCTGGGTGGCATGGCGCCGTTTCCGGTGATGAGCGTTTTGAACCACTTCCCAGAGGATATGAGGGCCCGCGCTTAGACTACCCGGTGAATACGCGCCGGGCGACGGAGCAAATAACATGAGCAGTGCCTACACACCCTATGAACGGGCCGCCGACTTCGGGACACCACCCGCCGCCGTGTCGACGAACACCATCACGCTGACAATCGACGGCGAGCTGGTCACCGTTCCGGAGGGCACTACCGTGCTGCGCGCTGCCGCGCTGAACGGCATCAACATTCCAAAGCTGTGTGCCACCGATAGCCTCGCGGCTTTCGGCTCGTGCCGTCTGTGTCTCGTCGAGATCGAAGGCATGAAGGGCTTGCCGGCTTCGTGCACGACCGAAGCCAAGCAGGGCATGAAGGTCACGACGCAGAACAAGAAAGTGGCCGACGTTCGCCGCAACGTCATGGAACTCTACATCTCTGACCACCCGCTCGACTGCCTCACGTGCGCCGAGAATGGCGACTGCGAGCTGCAGGACATGGCCGGCGTGGTGGGGTTGCGCGAAGTGCGCTACGGCTACAAAGGCGACAACCATTTCGCCGCGCAAAAGGACACGAGCAACCCGTATTTCACGTTCGATCCCAGCAAGTGCATCGTGTGCTCGCGCTGCGTTCGCGCGTGCGAAGAAGTGCAAGGTACTTACGCGTTGACGATCCAGGGGCGCGGCTTCGAATCGAAAGTCAGCCCGAGCCAGAACCAGCCGTTCCTCGATTCCGAGTGCGTGTCGTGCGGCGCCTGCGTGCAGGCATGCCCCACGGCTACGCTCACGGAAAACACGTTGATCCAGCAGGGGATGCCTGAGCACTCCGTCGTTACGACCTGCGCCTACTGCGGTGTTGGCTGTTCGTTCCGCGCCGAGATGAAGGGCCAGGAAGTCGTGCGCATGGTGCCGAACAAGGACGGCCATGCGAATCACGGGCACTCGTGCGTCAAAGGCCGGTTCGCATTCGGCTACGCCACGCACAAAGACCGCATCAAGAAGCCGATGGTTCGCGAGACGATCCACGAGCCCTGGCGCGAGGTCTCGTGGGACGAAGCCTTCGACTTCACTGCCAAGAAGATCAAGAGTATCCAGGCCAAGTATGGCAAGGGCTCGGTGGGTGGCATCACGTCGTCGCGTTGCACCAACGAAGAGACGTACCTCGTGCAGAAGCTCGTGCGCGCGGCGTTCGGCAACAACAACGTNNGTCGACACCTGCGCGCGCGTGTGCCATTCGCCCACGGGCTTCGGCCTGAAGGCTACGCTCGGCGAGTCAGCCGGCACCCAGTCGTTCGACTCCGTGATGAAGTCGGACGTGGTCATCGTGATCGGCGCAAACCCGACGGAAGCGCACCCCGTGTTCGGTTCGCAGATGAAGCGCCGCCTGCGTGAAGGTGCGGGCCTCATCGTGCTCGACCCGCGCGAGATCGACCTCGTTCGCTCGCCGCACGTCCAGGCGGATTTCCATTTACAGCTCCGGCCGAGCACGAACGTTGCCGTGGTCAATGCGCTGTCGCACGTGATCATGGCGGAAGGCCTCGAAGCGAAGAAATTCATCGAGGAGCGTTGCGACCCCGAAGGCTTCAAGACGTGGAAGGCCTTCATCCTCGATCCGGTGAATTCGCCGGAAAACGTCTTCGAGGAAACGGGCGTGGATCCCGAAATCGTGCGCGGCGCGGCGCGATTGTTCGCGTCGAAGCCGAACGGCGCCATTTACTATGGGCTTGGGGTCACCGAGCACAGCCAGGGCTCGACCACGGTCATGGCCATCGCGAACCTCGCGATGTGCACGGGCAACATCGGCCGCGAAGGCGTGGGCGTGAACCCGCTGCGTGGCCAGAACAACGTGCAGGGCAGCTGCGACATGGGCTCGTTCCCGCACGAGCTGCCGGGTTACCGGCACGTGTCCGATCCTGCCGTGCGAGCGCTGTTCGGTAACGAGTGGGGCGTGGAGATTCAGCCGCACCCCGGCATGCGCATTCCGAACATGTTCGACGCGGCCGTCGCTGGCACGTTCAAGGCTCTCTACGTTCAAGGCGAAGACGTTGCACAGTCGGATCCCGACACGCACCACGTGACGAACGCGCTGTCGTCGCTAGAGTGCATGATCGTGCAGGACATCTTCCTGAACGAGACGGCCAAGTTTGCGACGGTGTTCCTGCCGGGCTCCTCGTTCCTCGAGAAGAGCGGCACGTTCACGAACGCAGAGCGCCGCATCTCGCCGGTTCGCAAGGTCATGGAGCCGCTCGCGGGTCTTGCGGACTGGGAAGTGACGCAGCGTCTCGCGCAAGCGCTCGGCTACCCGATGAACTACTCGCACCCGAGCGAGATCATGGACGAGATCGCCCGCCTCACACCGACCTTCACGGGCGTGAGCTACGAGAAGCTCGACAAGCTTGGCAGCATCCAGTGGCCATGCAACGATGCGGCCGTTGACGGCACGCCGACGATGCACATCGGCGAATTCGTGCGCGGCAAGGGCATGTTCAAGGTAACGCCCTACGTGCCGACCGACGAGGTCACCACTCGCAAGTATCCGCTGTTGCTCACCACGGGCCGTATCTTGAGCCAGTACAACGTGGGCGCGCAGACGCGCCGCACGGAGAACGTGCAGTGGCACGACGAGGATGTGCTCGAGATCCATCCACACGACGCCGAGAACCGTGGCATCGAGAACGGCGACTGGGTCGGACTGCAGAGCCGGGCGGGCGAAACCGTCTTGCGCGCCGTCATCAGCGAGCGAATTCAGCCGGGCGTCGTGTACACGACGTTCCACCATCCGTTCTCGGGCGCGAACGTGGTTACCACCGACAACTCGGACTGGGCCACGAACTGCCCCGAGTACAAGGTCACGGCCGTGCAAGCGTCGAAGGTCAGCAAGCTGTCGGATTGGCAACAGAAGTTCGCCAAATTCACCGAAGAGCAGCTCGAGCACCTGAATCGCGCGCGCCAGCCGGAAAAGGTGAACTAGGCTCGGTTCGATGGACGTCGAAAAGCTCGTCAAGATGGCGAACCAAATCGCTGCTAATAGCGATTATGGCGCCGATAAGGAAAAGATCGCCGCGACCATCGCCGATCATTTGACGCGCTTTTGGACGCCTGAGATGCGCAAGGCGATCATCGAGCAGAAGAAGGTCGTTGCCCTCACGCCCATCGCCGCCCGAGCTGTCGACAAGCTCGTAATGCCCACCAGCGGCTTCTAGCCGCACTTCGCGGCGCTGCGAAAGCCGCCACCGCATGACCGAAATCGACGACGCGGGCAGACAGCAGATGGCGCGGCACGTGAGCGTGCGGCGCGTCGGCGCCGCAGGCACGGACGACATCGTCGCGACCGAGGAGCCACTCGAAATACGACTCGGTTATTCGCGCCGCGACGGCAGCCGCGCCGAAGAGAACGTGTCGATCACGATGCGCACGCCGGGCCACGACGAAGACCTCGCCGTCGGCTTCCTGTTCACTGAGGGCATCCTGCGCTCGCGCGCCGATGTGCAGGGCGTAGTCGCGCGCGGGCAGCCGGCGCCGAACGGCCTCACGAACGCTGTGCGCGTCGAGCTCGTGCCCGGCGTCACGATCGACTTCAAGAAACTCGAGCGCCACTTCTACACCACGTCGAGCTGTGGCATCTGCGGCAAGGCATCGATCGACGCCGTCGCCGTGCAGAGCCAGTACGACGTGGGCAGCGCGAGCTTCAAAGTCAGCCCCGAGGTCCTCGGCACGTTGCCCGCCGCGCTGAAGGAGCGGCAGGCGGTATTCGAGCAGACGGGTGGCTTGCACGCGTCGGGCATCTTCGACGCCACCGGCGCGCTCGTCGGGGTGCGCGAAGACGTGGGTCGCCACAACGCGCTCGACAAGCTGATTGGCCGTGCGCTGCTCGACGACAGGCTGCCGCTGCGCGAGCACGGCCTCGTGTTCAGCGGCCGCGCGAGCTTCGAGCTCATGCAGAAGGCCAAGGTCGCCGGGTGCGCGTTCGTTGCGGCTGTCGGTGCGCCCTCGTCGCTCGCAGTCGACCTCGCGAACGAGTTTGGCATGACGCTCGTCGGATTCCTGAAGCCTGGCCGGTTCAACGTCTACAGCCGGCCGGATCGAATCGTAGGGCTCTAGCGTGTACCGAAGAACTCGCCGATCGCCGTCACGGCGGCGGGCGCCTCGTCGAGCACGAGGTGACCGGCGTCGTCGAACAGGCGAATCGTCGCGCGCGGCAACGCGCGCATCCATGCTTTGTGTTGCGCGGTAGGCGTGAGCTTGTCGTTGTTGCCCCAGATGAGCATCGTCGGCATCGTCAGGCGATGCATGTGCCGCGGCAGCCGCGGGTCGAATGTGCCGCCGCCGAGCACGCGTTCCGCGGTGGCGGCTTCCTTCAAGCGTTCCGCGATGAACTCCGCGCTCGGCTCGCCTTTCGGTAAGTGCTTGATCACGGTCTGCGGGTCAAACGCCAACAGCGCGGGCAATTGCTCCGGCGGCGTTTTCAGGAAATTCACGGTGGGCTCCGCCGTGGGAACACCGATCGGGGCCACGAGCGCGAGCTTTTCGACGAGACCGCGATGCTCGATCGCGAACTTCGTCGCGATGTAGCCGCCCATCGACTGGCCGACGAGTTTGAAACGCGCGAGCCCGAGCTGATCGAAAAGCTCGACGTAGTGCAGCACGTAGTCGTGGATGTCGGTGATGACAGCCGGGTCGTCGGCGGACGCGCCGAAGCCCGGATGGTACGGGATCAGTACACGAAACTTCTTCGTCCACGCGTTGGCGAAGTCGAAGCCCGTGACCGTGCCCGCGCCATGGAAGAAGACCAGCGTGGGTCCGCTGCCGCCTTCGAGCAACACTGTGTCTATGCCATTGATCCGCAACGTGCGGCGTTCGAAAGTAGCCATTCCGCGAGGCCCCCGTTTCTTTTCTTCGCAACCCCTCAACCGTACACTGCCGGGCGATGACCCGGAAGTCCCTATGCGCCGCCATTTCGGCTGCGCTGCTCGCGTTGGCTCTGCTGCAGACTATGGTCGCGGGCGCTCAGGGCATTTACGCCCCCGTGCAGCTGAAGGCCAAGGAATACCAGTCGCTGATCGACACGTCGCGTCAGCTCCACGGCTACTTCGACCAACGCTCGCTGCTATTCACCGACCCCCGCGTAGTCGAACTCGTCGCCGGCGTCGGCCGAGGGCTCACGCCGGCGCCGACCGATGACTACATGCAGTACCGGTTTTTCGTGCTGCGCGACCCGTCGCCGAACGCGTTCGCGCTGCCGAACGGGGACATTTACGTGCACACGGGCATGCTCGCGCGTCTTGCGGACACGGCACAGCTCGCGGCTGTGCTCGGCCATGAGCTCAATCACGTGGCCGGCCACCACGGTGTGGTGGATATGCGCGCGAACAACAAGAAGATCATCGCGGGCATGGTGCTCGGCGGCGTGCTCGGCGGTGTCGGTAGCGTGATTGGGATTGGGCTCGTGGCGTCGATGTACGGGTTCAGCCGCGAGCTCGAGCAGGAAGCTGACGACCGTGCGGTCGG
>PMCP01000162.1:0-2173 GCA_003155415.1 Gammaproteobacteria bacterium
GGGCTACAAAGGCCGCGCGAAGTAGCCGTGGTGTATATGCCGGGCGTCCCGAGACGCCCGGCATTTCGTTCGATAGCTACGCACGCTCACTCCTTGGCGTGCCGCTTGCCTTCTTCCTCGGCCTCGAGCAGTTCCTGTGCCTCGGCGTCTGATTTCGGTGCGGCCGCGCGGGCTGCCGCGGGTACCTTCCCGGACTGGACGAACTTGCGCTCGGCCTCGTTGAATTCTCGGGCAGACTTGTAGTCGCCTTCCCCTTGGACGCCGTCCGCGGGCGATTCAACGGGTTTGCTCGCGCGCGTGCCAGGCAAATCTTTCTCTGGATGTTTGGATGCCGTCATAAACCCTCCTTGAATGGCTCGTGCGCACCGAGGTGCGCGTGGTCAGAGCATCTCGAAGAGTTCGGGCCAGCTCCGTGCGATTGCCCACCGAGCACGGAGGGGCTGTGCGCCCGAGCTCGAGGCTTGCGAGTCGCATCGGCTGTGGTACTCGACGTCATCGGTGTCCGCGCAGCGTAGATCGCGGCGGGGTAGTAGGCGAAGCGACCCGCGCCGCTGCGCGCAAACTTGCGCCACTTACCGGCAGGTTGCGCGAGGCGATCTCCGATCGCGTAGTAGACGGTGGGATTGGAACTCATGCCGGAGTGGCTGGCATACACTTCGATATTGTCGGTATACGGCGCCTCCTCTTCGATGCACGCCTTCCAGTTGGCGATCCCGTCGGAGCGACTGTAGATCGCGGTCGATGGCACCGGTGCCGGGCGGGAGAGGTCGTTGATCTTNNGCCGCGCCATTGGCGTCGGTTTGTCGAAACGGGGAACCCAGCGTGATCACCTGCCGGATCTGCTTTGGAATAACTTTTGCGATTTCACGCGCAAAAACGCCGCCGAGGCTGTGCCCGATCAGTGACACCGGTTGACGGTGTTCTCGAGCCAGACCCCTCACCGTGGCGATGAGGCGTGTCATTAGAATTCCGCGAGGACCTACGTTGCGGCCGAGCCCCCATGGAATTGCGTTGTAACCGAGTCCGCCGAGCCAACGACCCAACATGGCCATGGACTCCCCGTCGGCCATGAATCCTGGCAACAGATACACCGGATGGCCGTCGCCGCGCGGCATGTTTTGAAGGAACGGCAAGCTCGAAAGAAGTGAGCATCTTTCCAACAGGGCCCGCCAACCTTCCGACAACGCCAACAGCGTTGACGGCGAACTCCCAGTTCTCGTGTCGACTTGGAAGGCGCTTACGGGTTGCGACCGGCGTTCCTCATGACTTGGGCTCCATCCGCGGAACGGGTGGCGACCTTCCACTGCGTGCTCGCTCGATGGGCAGTTCATGCCTCGACGCTACTGTTGGCGCGGAAGCGAATCCGTACGATACCGCACGCAGTGCGCGACCCTTTACGGGCAAGGATTGAACGCAACTCGCGCCCGGCGGCGTCGGTTGCGATGAGCAGAGCGAGCTGCGCTTACGCGGCGTTATGAATTGTCGATTCGTTTGCCGCCGCGTTCGTCGCTGAGAGAAATTCCGCAAGCGCCGAACGCACGCGGTTCATATGCTCCGTGATCGCGGCACTCGTCGCGTCCGCGTTGCCGGCGCGTAGCGCTTCGATCAGGCCGCGGTGGTCGTCGAACACTTCGCGGATCGACAGCGGCGCCACGGTCAAAACGCGACGCATGAGCTCCGGCACATCCATCGCATTGTAGATCTCGAACAGATGCGAGTTGCGCAGCAAGCTGATGAAGATGCGGTGGAAGGCATCGTCGGCACGGATGTATCGCGCGACGTACGTCGGCGACGTGCCACGCACGAGCGGCGTGAACGCGCGTAGGCGCCCCACGAGAGCGTCTCGCTCTGCTTCAATCGATAGGGCGGTGCCCAGGTACTGCGCGATGCCGATCTCGAGCGCCGCGCGAGCGTCGAGCGCCTGCACGAGCGCGTCGACATCGCCCGCAAGACTCTCCTGCTCTTTGGCGGCGGCCAAGGAAAGGTCCTCGACAATGCACCCTGGCCGCAGTTCGTCGCGTTGCGCGGCGTCCTGGCCGCGCGAATCGAGCGCGCGGCGCACGCCGCTAGACGCGTGCTTGTTCCACGACACGATGCCCTTGATTGCGCCTACACGATCGCCTGCCGCGAGGCAGTCCGTGAGGTACTCGTGGAAGTAAACTGCGTTTGGCGC
>PMCP01000162.1:2184-16986 GCA_003155415.1 Gammaproteobacteria bacterium
CGAGCATGGTCTCGAGCCGTTCGTAGAACGTTTCCGACGTTGCGAGCGGAATCAAACCGCGGCTGAATCGAAGCCACACGGCGCCGGTCTCGAGTACCGCACGTGCATCGAGGGCAGCGCGCAGCTGGGGATAATTGACGTTCAGGATTTCGGTCTGCAAAGGTAGCGCGGCGGCGTGCGCCGTGGGCTGCAACAGGCGGCGCATGATCTTGCCGCTCGTGGTCTTCGGCAGCTCGTCCGTGATCTCGACGAAGCGCGGATACTTGTACGCCGCGAGGCGTTCGCGCGCGAAGGCGCGGATTTCGTCGGGCGTGACCTGGTGCCCGGGCTTCAGGCTGATCACGGCCTTTATGGTTTCTCCGCGATAGGCATCCGGCACGCCGACGACCGCTGCCTCGCGGACAGCCGGGTGCTCGTACAGCACTTCCTCTACTTCGCGCGGCCACACCTTGAAGCCCGATGCGACGATCATGTCCTTCGAGCGATCGACGAGGTAGAACCAGCCGTTCTCGTCCATGAACCCGACGTCGCCCGTCTTCAGTCCGTCGGCGGTGATGGTCTTCGTCGTGGCTGCCGGGTTCTGCCAATAACCAGGAACGATCTGCGGGCCGGCGATCACGAACTCGCCGATCTCGCGTGGCCCGCACTCCACGCCGTCTTCAGCGATGACCTTCACGTGGGTGTTGAACACGGGCACGCCGATGGACATGGCTCCGGTGTGAGGATCGATCGGCGGGATCGCCCCGTGCGGTGTCATGTGAGTGGGCGATGTCGCTTCGGTCAGGCCGTACATCGGCTGGATGCGCACGCCGGTGCGCTCATGCCAGTCGTCGAGCACGGTGGTGGGCGTCGGTGCGCCGCCTGTGTAGACCTTTTTGAGCGACGCGAGGTTGCGCTTCTCGAGCTCGCCGCTGTTCAAGAGTGCAATGAATGCGGTCACGGCGGAGACCGTGAAGGTGGCACGGTAGACCTCTACGAGCATGCAGGCTTCTGCGACGTCGAAGCGATAGAAGAGCACGAGCGGTGCCCCGGTCAGCAGTGTCAGCGCGACATGGCCGATGAGCCCCGTCACATGGAACAGCGGTGCGAGTCCCAGGATGACGTCCGCGCTTGTCAGTCCGATCCAACGTTCGTACACGCTGGTCGCGAACACGACGTTGCGATGCGTATTCATGGCGCCTTTCGGGTCGCCCGTGGTGCCCGATGTGAACACCATGAACGCGACGTCATCGCCCGTGATCTCCACGGGGCGGGGCACGCGCCCGGCGTTCTCGGCCACGATCGCACGGAGATCCGTCGTGCCGTCGTCGCGAAAGCGCTGCATACCGGCGAGCATCGTCGGCAGTGGCACGGCGGGATCGAGGAATTCGAGCGGCGAGGTGGTGATCGTGTGCTCTACCGCGGTCGCCAGGACCGCGGCTTTGGCGACCTGCCGGTGCAAGTCGTCCTGACAGATCAGCACGCGGCTGCCCGAGCTCAACAGGATCTTGATCAGCTCGCGCTCCCGCAGCATGGGGTTGCATGGCACGATGGTCGCGCCGCACTTCCAGGCCGCGAGCACCGCGATGACGACCTGCGGGACGTTCTGCAGGTAGATGGCGACGCGATCGCCGCGCCCGACGCCGCGCGCCTGCAGGCCNNGCTTTGAACATCGCGAGCGCCGTGCTGCTCGCCGGCTGAATCGTGGCGGGCACGTCGCGGTACAGGCCGAGCCAGGGGCGCACAGCGCGAATGTCGCTGCGCTCGAGGACCGTCAGATTGTCCGCGTTAGTCCGCATCGCTCCTTCACCCATTGCACGAGACGTTCGCGCTGTGTCGTGTATGTGTTGCGAAACTTGTGCCAACCGCGTGAGAGATCTCATAAATGTGGCGTGGCGAGATGCGCCAACGGTGTGCCGCGCTGACGGAACCATGACGGAGCACGCTGGCCGCCCGATCAGAAGGCAGGGCGTCCGGACCCGTGCACGAATTCGGGGCGGTGACGGCCGTTCTGGGTGGTGCTGTCGATCCATGTCGGGCTGTCTGACTTGTGCCGCGCCGCGTACAATCCCGAGCATCGAGCCGCCCCACATCGGTGCGAACCGTGCGGTTCGGGAACGCTCACCACAGAGGACAGCATGGCAACGAAGAAGGCTAAGTCGAAGGGGAGTGCCGCGAAGGCGGTACCGATCAGGAAGGGCGACAAGTCGAAGCTCGTCGAGCCGAAGATCGTGAAGGGCAGCGACATCGACCCGAATCACCAGTGGAAACGGCCACTGCAGGCGCCGGGCCACACGCAGGTCGACTTCGAGGAACGCGTCGATTTCCGCCGGCTGCACAACTACCGTCTCGCGCGAACCCGCCAGGCGCTCGCGCGCTCGGGATTGGGCGCTCTGCTGTCGTTCGACCAGCACAACATTCGTTACACCACCAGCACCGTCATCGGCGAGTGGGCGCGGGACAAGCTGCTGCGCTACTCATTACTTACGGGCAACGGCGATCCTTACATTTGGGACTTTGGTTCCGCAGCGAAGCACCACAGGCTCCACGCGCCGTGGCTGCATACCGACCATTGCCGCGCCGGCATGACCGGCATGCGCGGCGCCGTGGGCGCCGATCCGACGTTGTTCCGCGATGCGGCGCGCGAGATCAAGGCGCTCCTCGACGAGGAAGGCGTTGGCCACATGCCGCTCGGCGTGGACGTCGTCGAGCCGCCGATGCTCTTCGAGCTGCAGAAAGCCGGCATTGAAGTGCGCGACGGCCAGCAGACGATGCTGCTCGCACGCGAGATCAAGAGCCACGACGAGATCACGCTGCTGAACATGGCGGCGTCGATGGTTGATGGCGTGTACCAGGACATTTCCGAGGCGCTGAAGCCTGGCGTGAAGGAATCGGAGATCGTCGCGCTCGCCGCGAGCCGTCTGTACGAGATGGGCTCGGATTTGGTCGAGGGTATCAACGCGATCTCGGGCGAGCGTTGCTCGCCGCACCCGCACAACTTCACGGATCGGTTGATTCGGCCGGGTGACCAGGCGTTCTTCGACGTCATTCAGTCGTTCATCGGCTATCGCACGTGCTACTACCGCACCTTTGCGGTCGGTCGCGCGTCGAGCTCGCAGCGCACCGCGTACCGCAAGGCGCGCGAGTGGATGGACAACACGATCGCCCTACTGAAGCCGGGCATGGGTAGCGACGACGTTGCGCACGCGTTGCCGACAGCCGAAGAGGTCGGGTTCTCGAGCGAGATAGACGCATTCGGTCTGAACTTCTGCCATGGCCTGGGGCTCGGGTTGCACGAGCGGCCGCTGATCTCGCGGGTCACGTCGTTCCGCGATCCGCTCGAGCTCAAGGTCGGCATGGTGTTTGCGGTGGAAACCTACTGCCCGGCGTCGGACGGCATCTCGGCCGCGCGCATCGAGGAAGAGGTGGTGCTCACGCCCGAGGGCGCGAAGATCATCACGCTGTTCCCGGCGGAAGAGCTGCCGATCGCGAATCCATACTGAAGCCGGCGTACTAAAGCCGGCGATCTCCACGCCGCGCTCGACACACGGCCCGCGGGGGCGCGTCTCCCGCGGGCCTTTTCTCGCCCGGAGTAACCGTTCGAATGGCTCTGACGCTTTACGCTCACCCGTTCTCTTCGTATTGCCAAAAGGTCCTCACGGCGCTGTACGAGAACGGCACGCCGTTCGAGTATCGCAAGATGGAGGGCGCGGATGCGTGGGCTGACCTCGCAAAACGCTGGCCGATGCGACGCATGCCGGTGCTGATCGACAACGGCCGCACGGTCGTCGAGGCGAGCGTGATCATCGAGCACTTGCAACTCGAGTATCCGGGGCCGGTCAGGCTCATTCCGGAAGATCCGCGTGCGGCGCTCGAGGTTCGGATGATGGACCGATTTTTCGACAACTACATCGCCACGCCGCAGGGGAAATTCGTGTTCGATCGATTGCGCCCTGAAGCGAGTCGCGACCCCTACGGCGTCGAGGAGGCTCGGCGCACGCTGACGACCGCCTACGAGTGGCTCGAGGGCGTGATGGCGAGGCGCCTATGGGCCGCCGGCGATACCTTCAGCCTTGCGGACTGTGCTGCCGCGCCGTTTCTGTTCTACGCGGACTGGACACACCCGATCGACGACAAATTCGCGAACGTGCGCGCGTACCGGCAACGGCTGCTCGCGCGGCCTTCGTTTGCGCGCGCGGTGAACGAGGCGCGGCCGTATCGGCCGTTGTTCCCGCTGGGCGCGCCGGACCGGGACTAGCTCCGCGACGAATCAACTCGCGAGCCAGGTGGCGAAGCTTTGCCACGGGCCCGAGGCGCCGACCACGAGGCGCAGGGGTTGCGACGCGATGAAGAAGAGGCCACCCCACAGGGTCGCCGGATGGATGCGGCCGCGGGTTGAAAGGTCGTACACGACCAGCGCCACGACAAACAGGTCTGTGATTCCAAAGAATGCGGCCGGGCCGCCCTCAGCGACGCCGGGCAGGCGCGCGACCGCGGCGAGCACGAGCTCGCACGTCGCGAGCAGCACGAGCCGTTTGTGGTAGTCGGTTCGCCGCCGCATCAGGAGCGCGGAGCCGAACAGCGTGGGAAACACGACGACGGTCGCCAGTGCGATTGCGAGTAGCACCGCAACCGACACCCCTGGAGGCGTCGCCATCACCCCGGCGTGCACGCGCGAGATCGGGACATATGCGGCGAGTACCATCATGCACGCGCCAAGCACGGCGCCGGCGACGCCGAGCTGCCGATGCACGTCGACGCGGCCCGCAGAAATCAGCGTGCTTTGCGCGACGAGCAACAGCATCCAGGCGGTGAACGCCGCGCCGTGCACATGCAACGCGGGCGTGAGTTCGACGGCGGAATTTGACACGCTGCTGAAGTAGTACGTGGGCCCGAATCCCGCGATCACGGTGGCGAGCATCGCGATCGTCATGCCGCCGAAGAACACGCGTTCGCGGCGGGATGCCGACGCAGGAGATCTGTCCAGCGAGCTCGGGGAGGTGGCCACTATGGGTGCCTCTGCTTTGTTGTTATTGGGTACGAGCCTTGCGGGGGTAGGGTACCGCAGCAGCGGGCGGGCGTCAGTAGCGCGGCGAATCGCGACATGCGGGCGCGTCTTTGGTTGACAATCGGCGGTGAACGGCCAAGCATTTCTTTCCTGACTGGAGACCTCGATGCATCACTTCATCCGCGCGGCCGACGTCAAACCCACGCCGGCGTTCCCGCAACACGCCGCGGGCTACCGGCGTTTCGCGTTGTCTGACCGCTCGATCGGCGCCGTCCATACGGGCTGGGGCCTGGCGGAGCTCGACGCTGGCGGCCACGTCGATCTGCACGTGCAGTCGTTCGAAAAGAGCTTTTTCGTCGTGGCGGGCGACCCCGTGCTCATCCTCGATGGGCGCGGTTACCGACTCTCGGCCGGCGCGTGCGGTGTCATCCCCGTCGGCGTGCAGCACGCATGGCTTGGGCCGACTACAGGCACCGCGCGCTGGCTCGATATGAACGCACCGTGCCCCAAGGGCGAGAACTTTGCCGACGGCACCTACTTCATCGGGCCGCCGCCGGCCGTGGAGGTCAAACCGTTCGACATCCGCGATCCGTCGTCGCGGCACCTGTTTCGCATGGCCGACGACGACATCAAGGTCGACTCCGTGCGCACGGGGTTGAAGAAGGACGCGGCAAAGGTTTCCGCGAGCATGGCCACCGCGCTACTCGTCTACAGCGGCATCTCGCTGAAGATGCTGGTCGACCAGCGTCTCGACGCCGCGTTGCACACGATGTTCATGGTCGAGTACGAGCCGAATGCGAACGCGCATCCGCACGACCACCCGCTCGAAGAGGCTTACTACATCATGTTCGGCGAGGTGGAGGCGTGGGCCGACGACCAGAAGTACCTCATGAAGCCCGGCGATTTTCTGTGGGCCGGCGTCGGGTGCACGCACGCGTTCTATAACCGTAGTAGCGGCAATGTCCGCTGGCTCGAAACTCAATCGCCGCAACCGCCGGCGCGTAATTCGTACCGCTGGTCACGTGACTGGGAGTACGTGGCCGAACAGCAGCAACAACAAGGAACCGCTCGATGACAACGCCTAACAAACCCAGCGTCCTCGTGATCGGCGGCACGGGTGGCATCGGCTTCGCGATTGCGAAGTTCTACGCCGATCGTGGCTCTAAGGTCGTCATCACGGGACGCGACGCCGAACGCACGGCGGGCGTCGCCAAAGAGGTCGGCGGCGACACGCGCGGCATCGCCCTCGACGTCGCCGAGCCGGAGCGCGTAGAGGAGGCGCTCAAGAGCATCGAGCACATCGACTATCTCGCTCTCGTCGCCGTGGAGCGCGACTACAACAGCGCTCGCGAATACGACATCGCGCGCGCGCGGCGCATCGTGACGATGAAGCTGATCGGCTACACCGAAGTTGCGCACTCGCTGTACCCGCGCATGGGTGCGGGCGCCTCGGCGGTGCTGTTCGGCGGCCTCGCGAGCGAGCGGCCGTATCCCGGGTCCACCTCCATTACGACCGTGAATGGTGCGGTCAGCAGCCTGATTCGCACGTTGGCCGTGGAGCTTGCGCCGGTGCGGTTCAACGCCATCCACCCCGGCATCATTTCCGACAGCCCGGCGTGGCGCGACAAGACCGACGCGATCAAGAACATAGAGAAGCGAACACCGGGCGGCCGGTTGGCGACGACCGGAGATGTGGTCCATTCTGTCGACTTCCTGTTCACGAACCGTGGCGTGAACGGCATCAATCTCGTGATCGACGGCGGCTGGTTGTTGACCTAACGGGAGGCGGGCGTGCTCGCCCGCGCGAATGAATCGAGCCTCGCACAAGCCGTTGCTGCTGGCCGCGGTTTTCGCGGTCGCAGCAGGGATCTTTCCGCCGCGCGAGGCCGGCGCGCAGGGGCCAGTGCCGTTTCGCGAATACGAGAGCTTCGAAGGCGCTGACGCCGCCGCGCCGATCCCACCGGACTGGAACATACCCCAGGAGTTCGTGGTCGGTCGCCTGATGTATCCCGGTGGCCGGTTCGGCCGCGGCGGCAGCGATTGGACGCAGGGCCGCACGAGCTGGACCGACGATTACCCGAAGGGCGACCGCACCTTCGTCACGATGCTGCGGCGATTCACGCGCACTCAGGTGCGCGGCGTCGAGCAGCCCATCAACCCAGACGACGGCGGCGACCTATACTACTACCCGTTCATGGTTGTGGGTCTTGCACAGGCTTGGCAGCTGACCGATGCGCAGGCGGCGAAGATTCGCGAGTACCTTCTGCGCGGCGGTTTTCTCTTCTGCGACAGCTTTTTCGGTGAGCGCAACTGGAACACGTTCGAGGAGAGCTTGAAACGCATATTCCCGGACCGCCCGATCATCGACATGAGCGATGACCACCCGATCTTTCACGTCGTGTTCGACTTGCCGCAGATGACGAAGGTCCAGATTCCGAACGCGAACTCGATCGGCTACGGTGGCGGTTTCATGCGCGGGACGCCCCGCTGGCGCGGCGTCGAGGACGAGCACGGCCGGCTTGTGATGCTGATCGCGTACAACAACGACGTCATGGACGGCTGGCAGTGGGCCGACGATCCGCGTTATCCCGGCGACAAAGCGAATCTTGCGCTACGTCTCGGCATCAACGTTGCGATGTACTCGATGACGCATTGACCGGTTTGCCCGCGGCTGCGAGCACGGCGTCCCAGCCGTCGACGCCGCCGTGGACGTGCGCGACGCGCTGCACGTCGAGCTTCAGGCGCTCGACGTTGTCGACGAGGTTCGTCGTGTAGGGGCTTGGCTTCGGCAACGGCGCCGCACCGGGGCGCGGGGCGAACGCGTCGGCCTGGATCAGCATCTTCAGCGTCGGCACGTACGCCATGAGCAGCCCCTCGCTGTGCCGGTTGCCGCGCATCAGGTGCAGTTCGAGTGTCATCGTGCCGTCGGAGAGCACGCGCTTGTCGCCCATCAGTTCGAGCATCGCCGCACGCGGTGCGCGTGCGAGACGATCCGGATTCAGTGCGTGCGCGTTCTTGAAGATCTCGCGCTCGTACCAACCCTTGTGCGACGTGTGCGTGATGATCGGGATGCCTTCGGCGACGTACGTACGCAATCCGCCTGCGTGATCCGAATGATGATGCGTGTTCACGAGGTACTTGATCGGCTTGTTCGGCACGAGTCGCTTCGCCGCTGCGATCGTTGCGAGCGAGCGCTCCTCGCCGGTCGGCGCTTCGATGATCACGAGGTAGTCCTTGAACTCTACGAGCAGCGCCTGCGGCGCGCCCAGATTCAAGAACCAGACGCCGTCGCCAATTTTCTCGGTGCGAACTTCGGCGGGCGCTGCCGGCGGTGGCGCATTTTGTGCGCCGCGAATCTCGAGCGCTGCCGCGTTGTTCGGTTCCGCTTCCGCTACGAAAATCTCGAGAACAGGAAAGCCGCCCTGCTTCTGCACGATGTGCCGCGGCAGTTGCACGCCGACCACGCTCTGGTAGTCGCTGTACTCCGCCGTGAGTGGCGTGTCGCCGGTGAAACCGCCGTCGATGACGGTCGCCACGCGCTCCACGAGGTTCCGCTCGTCCAGCGTTCCCGTGACGGTGTATTTGCCGAACGCCGTGAACGCGACGAATGTCTTGCGTCCTCGTTTACCCGCGATCTTGGCGTTGCCACTTGCGATGGCGCCCTTGATGAACCCGTGCGGCGTGAGCCAGAGGTTCAACGCGCCGATTTCGGTGCGGCCGTCCGAGTTTTGGTTTTGGATGATGTCGCCCGGGATCGGGCGAATGCCGCCTTGGCCCGTGGCCGGCGTGAACGGCCCGGCGCCGCCGCCGCGCGGCGGATCCTCATCGTCGATCCGCACGATCTCCTGGCGCATCGCGGGCGCCGTGTAGTTTACGAGCGCTGTGTATTTCTTGACGGTGAAGCGGGGCCAAGCGCCGCCGGTGCTATACGCCTGCCCAAGAGAGTTGTTCGAGCCCGTGCCCGTGTAACGCAGCGACTGTAGCGTGGCGGTTCCCATGGCTTTCGCCGCGGCATCGAGTGCGGCGGTAGCGTCCTGCGCTTGGCCTGGCCACGGCAGACCGGCCGCCACCAGCAATGCGATTGCGATACGACTTGCGCTCATGTGGCTCCCCCTGCCTGCCGAGCTTTCTAAAGACTACGCGGACCGAGTGGCGGGCGTCGAGAGCCCTGTTTCGCCGCCCGGTTGTTCCGTGGCGGTAGGGCGTAGCGGTATGCTCACTACTCTTTACTCTTTCGATTGCGCCGCTGGCCTGAGAAGCGGCGTCCACAATCCACCGCTTCGACTGGGGGTCCTATGCTGAATCGGTCACGTTCGATGACAACGGTAGTGTCGGTGTTGGCGGTGTGCACGCTTTCGTACGCGTACGCGCAAACGAAGTGGCAAGACGACGCACCGGGGCGCGTGCACCGCATCGACGTCGCAAAGCTCCCGGCGCCGTTTGCGACGGAATCGGCGCGGCAGTTCCCGCGCATCACGCCGAAGCCCGATTCCGCGCAGCTCAAGTTGCCGGTCGGATTCAAGGTCGATGTGTTCACACGCGACATCGAAGGTCCGCGCGTCATGCGCATCGCTCCGAACGGCGACATCTTCGTCGCCGAAGAGAAGTCCGGTCGCGTGAAGGTGCTGCATCCTTCCGCGGATGGCGCGAGCGTCGCCAGCTCGACGACATTCGTCAGCGGGCTGACGCAGCCCTTCGGCATTCAGTTCTATCCGGCCGGCGCGCAGCCGCAATGGGTTTACATCAGCGAGATAAATCGCGTGATGCGTTACCCGTACAAGAACGGTGACACGAAGTCGAGCGGCAACGCCGAGACTGTCGTTGCGCAGCTCGCTGGGACGGTCGGCGGCCACTCGACTCGCGATCTCGTGTTCTCGCCGGACGGCAAGAAGATGTTCGTCGCCGTGGGCTCGGCGTCCAATGTCGCCGAGGGCGGACCGAAAAAGTCTCCTGCCGACATCAAGACGTGGGAAGCTGAGCACGGCCTCGGCGCCGCGTGGGGCGACGAGGCCAATCGCGCCGACGTGCTCGTGTTCGACGTTGGCTCGAACAAACCAGGCAAGCCTTTCGCGACCGGCATCCGCAATTGTGTGGGGCTGGCGGTGCAGCCCGGCACGGGCGACCTCTGGTGCACGGTCAACGAGCGCGACGCCCTCGGTGACAACCTCGTACCCGACTACTCGACGCGCGTGCGCGAGAACGGCTTCTACGGCTGGCCGTGGTACTACATGGGCGATCACGAAGATCCGCGGCACGCGGGCGAACGTCCAGATCTGAAGGGCAAAACGATAACGCCGGATGTGCCCTACGAAGCGCACTCGGCCGCGGTCGGCTTTGCCTTCTATACGGCCACCTCGGGCAGCTCCGCGTTCCCTGCCGAATACGTGGGTGATGCCTTCGCAGTTTTCCATGGCTCATGGAACCGCGCGGACCGAACGGGCCACAAGGTCGTTCGCGTGCCGATGAAGAACGGCGTACCGACCGGAGAGTACGTCGATTTTCTGACGGGCTTCGTCACGGCGGACTCGCAGCCGTGGGGTCGTCCGGCAAGCGTGACGGTGGCCGGCGACGGTGCCCTGCTGCTGAGCGACGATGACGCCAACCTGATCTATCGCATCTCGTATTCGCGCTGAGGCGGCGCAAGGAAAACTCATGCGTGGCGTAGGTTTGCTCGGTGTTTTGTTGCTGGTCGGCGCGACTGCGCCCGCGTGGGCGCACCACTCGTTCACGGCGGTGTATGACTTGAAGCAAGCCGTGACGGTCAAGGGCACCATCGCGCAAGTGCGCCTCACGAATCCGCATTCGTGGTTCTACATCGACGTGAAGAACGCTGCCGGGGGAATCGATCACTGGGCTTTCGAGGCTGGCACGCCGAGCGGCATGATTCGCAACGGCTACAAGGCCAGCGTGATCAAGCAGGGCGACGAAGTGACGATCACCGGCTTCCACGCCAAGGATCCCGCGCAGAACATGGGCATGCTGCGTGAGCTCACGACGGCCGACGGCACTGTGTTCGGACTATTCGGACCGCAACAGGCGCCGAGCTCGCAATGATGCGCTCCGGCGAGATTCACGACATGCAACACAAGATCTCGCGATTCTTCTTGCCGTTCTTACTTGCAGTGACCAGCGTGTCGTTCGCTCAGGTCGGCACCGAAAGAGCGTCGGCCGTGCCTGCTGCACCGCGCCTCGCAGATGGTCACCCCGATCTCTCGGGTGTGTGGTGGGGTGGGGCAGATGTCGGTGCGCGCGGCTCGCGGCCGCCCGGGCCGCCCGCCGCCGGCGCGCCGCGTCCCGTCACGTTCACGAGCTTGTATCAGCCGTCGGTCGCGGCCAAAGCGGCTACGTTGAGCGACAAGGATGACCCGACACTAAAGTGCGTACCCACCGCGTTCGGCACACTGAACGTGCGGCTGTGGAACGTGGGCGCCGTGGGCCAGATCGTGGCGACGCCGAAGATGGTCGTGCTGCTCTCCGAAACCTTCCATGATTTTCAGCTCGTGCCGACGGACGGTCGGCCGCATCGTGACGATCAGCCTCCGACCTACCGAGGTGACGCGGTCGGGCGCTGGGACGGTGACACGCTCGTCGTAGACGTTACGAATTTCACCGACGACACATGGATGTCTGCAGAGGGGCGCGTCTCACCGCACTCGGATGCGCTGCACATCGTCGAGCGTTACCACCGAACCGATGCCAATACGCTCGAGATTGAAGCTACCGTGAGTGATCCCAAAGTACTGACGGCTCCGTGGGTGCTGCCGAAACGCACGCTCACGCTCGCGCCGTTCGACGCGATCCTGTCGCTGAACTGCGCGACCGACGAAGCGGACGCGATGATCCGAAGCGCGAGCCAGAAGACGAACTAAGAGGTTTTCCAACGCCGATAGGCGAACACGGCTATAGTGCCGGGGTTCCCTATCGCTTCTAATGAGCCTGCGGGCATGGTGCCTTCATCCTCTTTTTGGCGAAACGCTATCTGAGGAGATAACCATGGGCAGGAAACTTTACGTCGGCAATTTGCCGTATTCCGCAACCGAACAGTCGCTGCGCGATGCATTCGCTGCGAGCGGCACGGTCGATTCCGTTAGCTTGATCACCGATCGCGACACCGGCCAGAGCAAAGGCTTTGGGTTTGTCGAGATGGCCACCGACCAGGAGGCCCAAGCCGCCACTACGGCGATGAACGGCCAGACGCTCGATGGTCGCCAGATCAAGGTCAACGAGGCCAAGCCCAAGGGCTCGGGCGGCGGCGGTGGTGGCGCGGGCGGCGGTCGGGGCAATGGTGGCGCCTTCGGTGGCGGTGGCGGTGGCTACGGCCGTCGTTACTAGTAGTCGCGCTCTTTCGCTCACCTAAATCGGCGGGCAGCATCGAACGCTGCCCGCTGTTTTACGCCGCGGCCCGATCTCCGGCGTCTCCTTCTCGAACGTTCGCAAACGCGGTTCTTACCACCGCGCGTGCGAGCCTTCTCGAAACCAGAGGTGATTCAATGTCCACGCAAGCGAAACGTCAACGCGAGTTCGCTAAGCAAGACGACCGCCGCCTCAAGGACCTGAAGCGTGCGGCACGTAAGGCGGAACAGCGCGCGGCGCGGCCACCCGGTGGCGCGGGGTCCGTGACGCCGGAGAAGTGAGGCTAGAGCTTCGTGCTCACGTGCCTCTTTGCGGCGCGGCAGGCCGGCTCGGTTTCAGCTCTACGCGGCCACGCTTTCCGACGCGCCGCTCATTGAGTGCAGCGACGATGTTCTCGACGCCGAGGGTCACGTCGGCGAGTTCGCCGCACCTATAGCCATTGATCATGTTCGTGCCCTGCGCGATGCAGTACGCGAACCAGTCGTGGCCCGCACTGCCGCGCGGCGCATCAATGGAACGAATGGAGACAACGCGAAACCCGTTGTCGATAGCGCTGCTAGCGGCAGGGTTGTTGTTGGGTGACATAGTCAATGCGTGACCGTCGCGGTTGCTACCGCTCTGTAGACTGAGATGAGGCGGCCGTCATAGTCCGCCAGGTTCAGCCCGTTGATCGCCGTCTGCGCGTCTGCCGAAGTCCGCATCTCTACAAACCCCGAGCGTTTGCTGTGCCCGTTGGCTCCATCGCGGTTCAGTTTTGCTGAAACCACCGTGCCGAATCGGCCGAACTTCGTGACGAGCGAATCTTCCGTGGCGGATATCGGCAGATTGCTCACGAAAAGCATCGTGCTCACTCGTGGTTCCTTGGGAAGACGCCGGAGACAACCCGGCTCGGGGGACTATAGCCCAGAACCCGCGGCGGCGTCGGACTTTCGGAGTGAGGCAGGGGCGCCGCGCGGCCGCGGCGCTGCTGGGGCGGCGCCCGCTAGCGCTTCAGGCTCTGGTACGAGAAGCGCGTGAACGTCTCCGCGTTCATGAAGCCCTTGCCCCATTGCGCGTCGAATTCGGCCGTGGGCTTCGCCGCGAGCACTTCGTCCTCGGACTTACCCTGATCGACCAGCGTTTTAATGCTGGCGCGTACCTTCACGAGCATGTCGTGGTAGCGCTGGATGTCGCTGCGATTCGCGAGCGCGCCGTGGCCCGGGATGATCTTCGTGCTCGCGTCGCTGCGCGCGATCACCGTTTCGGCTGCGGCGATGACGCCATCGAGCGAGCCATTGCTGCTGAGATCAATGAACGGATACTGATCCTTCACGAACGTGTCGCCGGTGTGGATCACATTCGCGTTAGTGAAGTGCACGATCGAATCGCCGTCGGTGTGCGCGGGGTTCACGTGAACGACGTTCACCGTGTTGCCGTTCCAGTGGAAAGTCGCGCGGTTCGGGAACGTGACCGTTGGCAAAGCGGCCGCAGGTGACGCAGGGATCTTGTTGTTGAACGCGGCCATGAATTGCTCGCTGCTCATGCGCACGAGCACGTTGTTGTGCGCGATGATCTGCGCGCCGGCTTTGCCCAACGGCTCATTGCCGCCCGTGTGGTCGCCGTGCCAATGCGTGTTCACGACGTATTTCACTGCACCGCCGCCCGCTTGCTTCACTGCTGCGAGGATCTTGGCGTTCAGGGGCGCGTATTCCGTATCGACGAGCACCGCGCCATCGGGGCCGATGGATAGCGCCATGTTGCCGCCCGAGCCCATGAGCATGAACAGGCCGGGTGCCAGCTGCTCGGTTTCGATCTTGACGGCCGAGAAATCCTGCTGCTGCGCCACAACGGGTGCGGCGAGCGCCAAGGCTAGAGCGCAGCCGAGCAGCTTTGAGTTGGTGAGCACGCCGTTATCCCCCGAAAAATGTGATTGTCGTTGCGCGGACGCGAGGCGGCCATCATATAGCCGGGCCGCGGCGGGGTGCCAGCCTTGCACGGCCGGCACCGTTGCCAGCAATCGCAGCGGCGGAGCATGCTTGCAAGGTTGCGGCTGCGTCCTCAAGTACGGGAGCCGGCTCACACCACAGGAGTTTTCGCATGGCAACGCGCAGCGCTGAGGTCACGAAGAAGGTACGCGAAGTCGCGCGCAAGGTGCGTGGCCAGCCGACTAGCGACGGCGCCGGCGTGCGTATGACGCGCGTGATCGGCTCGCAGCTCTTGGATTCATTCGATCCGTTCCTGCTGCTCGACGAGTTTCGATCGGATAACCCGAACGACTACATCGGCGGCTTCCCGGACCACCCGCACCGCGGATTCGAGACCGTCACGTACATGTTGGCGGGCCGAATGCGCCACGGCGACAACCAGGGCAACAGCGGGTTGCTCGGCCCCGGCAGCATTCAGTGGATGACCGCTGGGCGAGGCATCGTGCACTCCGAGTTCCCCGAGCAGCAGGAGGGGCTGATGTGGGGCTTCCAGCTGTG
>PMCP01000143.1 GCA_003155415.1 Gammaproteobacteria bacterium
GCACACCACTCCGCGGCTCAGTTCGACTTCAGCCAACGCGTCACGATCCAAGGCGTGGTGAAGGAGTTCAACGTTACGAATCCGCACACGGCGGCGTTCGTCGATGTGACCGACGCCAAGGGCACACGGACCGTCCAGTACGAAGGCCACAGCGCGAGCCACTTTTTTCGCGCCGGCTACACGCGCGACATGGTTCACCCTGGGGACAAGATCGCGATCTTGATCGCGCCCCGACACGACGGTCACGACGGCGGGTTCATTCAAGCCTTCACCGTGAACGGCAAGACGGTCGGGTTCGGCGGGCTGTCGCCCGAGACCGGCAAGCCCGCGGCGAGCGGTTCCGCGGAAGCACCCCCTAAGTAAGCGTTGCCGCGCTAGAACGAAATCGAACCGGCAGATCCGTCCTCGTTCGTATAGGAGATGTTACGAGCTGCCGGAGTGCCGTTCCCGCGGCACTTCAGGGTGACCACGACAGGCGTGCGTTCGGCGCGCAACTCGTCGAGGCGCTTCTGCGTTGCCTCGTATTTGCTTCTGCTAAAGAAACCCTTGACCCGCGCCAGAGGTCCCCGGCCAGGGAGCGACAGCGCCATCGTGCGCGCTTCGTCTGCGGGGTCTGATAGAACCACCGTATCCTCCGTGGCGTTGCTGACCATCCCGCGCACGATGAAGTCCCCATCGTGATTCATGCAGCCGCTCGCAGCGATTTCGCTGAAGGAGCGCTCCTCGGCGGGTTTGTACGCCACGGCCGCGCCCGCCACAATCAGGCTGACAGACAAGAACAGGCTTAGCTTTTTCACGGGACCACCTTTGCTCGGGGCTAAACGCCCGCCTTTTTCGGAGTAAGACTCCATCTTGAGTCGCACGCGAACCTTCGCTCTGTGCGAAAGCGTACCCATCCACGTCGAGCCGCTCGCGAGTGAGCCGATCGGCTCCGTTCGAGCGCGTAAAAATGAGACACGCGTCTCGAACCATGAGACCCACCGGCAAATATTCTCCACCACCGCAAGTGCACTGTGCGGTCGACGAAATAACGGAGCTTTCACAGGGTGGGGGATAAAGAAAATGAATTGATGGAGCTGCGCCGGCGGCTCGCGACACTGACCGAAGAGGCCCGGCGGAACGAAGACGCGTGGCAACGTGCGCACGAGCGCGAGATGTCTCTGCTCGAGGCCGGCGGCCTCGGCGAGTTGCTCGAGCGGCTCACCGACGGACTGCGTGCAAGCTACAAGCTCGCGACTGCGACACTCGTGCTCGCAGACCCTGAGCACGAAATCCGCCACCTGCTGCTCGCGCAGGGACGTCACACGGATGAGTATCCCGACGTGCTGTTCGTCGACTCCGTTCATTCCCTCGCGCCCCAGCTCGCCACCGGCCGACCCTGGCTAGGAGCGTTCGTGCGCGCGGATCACGAGCTGCTGTTCCCCGCAAACCTTCAGCTGCGCACCGTCGCCCTACTGCCGCTGGCGCGCGGGCGATACTTGATCGGCAGTGTCAATCTCGGCAGCGACGAGCGGGAGCGATTCGTACCCGAGCTCGCCACCGATTTTCTGCGTCACCTCGCCGGTATCGCGGCGTACTGTCTCGAGAGCGCGGTCAACCGGTCGCGCCTGATCCGGAGTGGCTTCACCGACGTGCTGACGGGTTGGCACAACCGCCGGTACTTGCTGAGCCGGCTGCACGAGGAGCTCGCGCGGTGCCGGCGCGATCGGACCCCGTTGACTTGCCTGATGATCGACGTCGACCACTTCAAACGCATCAACGATCGCCTCGGGCATTTGCCGGGCGACGACGTGCTACGCCAAGTCGCTCGCCGTATCGAAGACGAGGTACGCGGCAGCGACGTGGCCGCTCGCTACGGCGGCGAGGAGTTCGTGATTCTGCTACCGGGCACTGGCCGGGACGCGGGCGGGCTGCTCGCGGAGCGAATTCGCCGCGCAGTGGCCGACGAGACGTTCGCGATCACCGGGCATGCTGGCGAACCGCTATCGGTGACGGTGTCGATCGGCGTGGCCGAGCATCGCTCGGCCCCCGACGGCGAAGATCTCAAGGTCGCAGGCGAGCGGCTGATCGCGCGCGCCGATCTCGCGCTCTACGAGGCCAAGGGCGGCGGACGCAACGCCGTCGCGCACGCGCCGTAACACAATTCGGAACCGATTCGCGTTGCGGCGTTAGCGCGAACTGCGCGGCTTTTTGATCGCGGCCAGTACCGTCAGCAAAGCGAACGACAGCACGAATGCGAGCACCGCGCGATACAGCGGCAAACCGCCGATTTCGCCATGCAATGCGTCGTACACCAACGAGCCAATCGCAAGACCAAGGGCAATACCGAGCTCCTGTTTCATTGTTCTTCTTCTTTTTAAGAGCCGACGAGTCATCGTACCCCAGGCCTGCAGCCATCAAGCCTGATCGGGACATAATGCCCGGTCTCGAGCCCGCCGACTTAGGCCGCGCTAGCAAATCCGCTCGATCAGCGGCGGAAAGCGAAGACGGCGGATTGATGGCGCGCTAGCGCTGCGCGGCCGCGCGTGCCGCGGCCATCGCGCGGCGCTCGTCGCCCCTCGGGTCATCGACGGCGCGCACCTCGCGACCGAAGACCATCGTGGGCCAGCGGTTCGGGTTCCATGGCTCCCAGCGCGGGATGCCGACATGGTTCGGATCGCCGCTGCGCGCGAACGCCACCCATGACGCGCTCATTCGTTGCGCGAGTTCATAGCGATCCTCGCCCATGCCCGTCATGAACTGCACCAGGTCGGGGTGCGCGAACACGAATGGCAGCTCCATACCGTGCATCGAGCGCAACTTGCCGCCGCGCACGGGCGAGTACCAGTCGAAGTAGTAGAGGTACACGGGTGCCGCGCGCTGCGCGTATTTGCGCTCGGCGATCGCATACGACGACTGGCGCAGTAGCGAGGCGTCACCGGCCATGACCGCGGCGATATCGCCGGGCGTCGCCGCGGGGCGGTGCGAGCGGTAGAGCGCGATCATGCGGTCCGCGTTCGCGTCGCTCATTGCCACGAGTTTCGTCAGCGCGTTGCGCAGCTCGGCATCGTTCGTGAGCTCGCGCGTCCAGTAAGGATCCATGGGGTTGCCGTAGGGCACGCCCTCACACTCGTTCGAGCCCGTGAGGATCGGAATTCCTGCCGAGAGCGGCGAAGCGGCGGGCTCGAACGGATGCGCGGGCAATGTTTTGCCGTCGACGACCGGCGCATAGCGCGTCGAGATATCGGGTGCGTTGCCGTTGCTCTCGAGCGCCGCAACTATCGCTTCGGGTGCCAGCGTTTCGAGTTTCGCCGCGGCCGTGGGCAGGATGCCGAGCCGCGCGAGTAGCAGCTCCGCAGCCTCGACGGCGCGCGCCGGCTCGAGGCCCGTCAGCGCCGTGTCCGACAGCGTGCTCATGATGATCGCGCGGTGAAACAGCCCGCGAGCCGCAGGGAAGCCCGTGAGCATCGCCGTCTTGCCGCCGCCGCCCGATTGCCCGAACAGCGTGACGTTGCGCGCGTCGCCGCCGAACGCGCCGATGTTGTCGCGCACCCACTGAAGTGCGAGCACGAGGTCGCGGAGACCCAAGTTCGTCGAGTCGGCGAACCGTTCGCCCGTGCCCGGTAGGCCCGCGAGCCAGAGGTAGGCGAACGCGTTCAAACGGTGCGTGACCGTCACGACGACGACGTCGTGCCGGCGCGCGAGCTCGGTGCCGTCGTAGAAGATCGAGTTGCCCGAGCCCGTGCGTTGCCCGCCGCCGTGGAACCAGACCATGACGGGCCGCCGGCCGCGTCCGGTCTCCGGCGTCCACAGGTTGAGCTTGAGGCAGTCCTCGCTCATCGGGCCGCTGCCCGTCAGCGCGTCGCCGATCTCGGGAATCATGGGGCGCGGAGATTGGTAGGCGCGCAGGCCGTAATCGATGGCGTCGCGGACGCCCGTCCACGGCTCCGGCGCGCGCGGCGGCTTGAACCGATCGGTGCCGCCCGTGGGCGCTCCGTACGGGAGTCCTTTGAAGGTGTGCACGCCGAGTCGCGTACTGCCGCGCACGCGGCCGGTNNAGCGTTGCGGTGCCGCCGCGCAATAGCGTTCTTCGGTTCACGGCTAGCCCTTGCAGGGTCTCGGCGCCCACTTGGCGCCGTTGGCCTCGCGCTTGAAGTTCGAGCTGATCACGAGCGGCTCGGTGAGGTACACGGGATCGTCGACGATCGTGGTGACGACGAACCACGCGTCATTGCCGTCCGTGAAGGTGTCGAAGTATTCGGTGAGCACGGCGTTGGCGCTGTACGGCACGCCGTTCGGCCGTAGCCAGCCTGGGCTCAGATTCGTGGTGCCGACTTTCATCGGCGCCCAGTCGTCGTCGGACTTCCGGCCTGTATCTTCGCCTCGATCGGTGACCTGGTTCGGAATCTGCCAGGCGACGTGCGATCTGCCTTGCAACGAAGGCGCGCCGGGCACGTCCGCCGCGGAGGGGCCGAAATGCAGCAGCCGCGTCTGTACGCCGTTGTCCGTTTCGAGTTTCAGCGTTTGATCGTCCTGCCAGGTGATGTGCGCGCGCGTCGGCATCCGCAACATCGCCGGTGCTCCGAACGCGAGGCACGAACCGACTTCCGCCTCGGTCCAGGTATCGGCCGCCTGCTTGCCGGCCGCGTTCAGCGGAATGCTTGCGTAGTCACCCTTCGGCGGAGTGCGCATCCGCCATGCCCAGTCCTCGGTGACCACCGATACCCAGTAGCCCGTGAGATCGACGGGCGCGCTGCTGCGAGCAGTGGGCGCAGGGCGCGTGGATCGTTGTGCTTGCCCGAACGCGGTGCCGCCGATCGCTAGCAGGCAGAAGAACAGCGCGGCTGAGCGTTTCATCGCGCGTCTCCCTGCAAGCTCGTGATCACGGCATCGACGAACATGGCGGTGGTCCACTCGCCGCTTTCGGCGCCATAGCGCGCATCCCAGTCGAAGGTGGGCCGTGCGGCTTGAATCTGTGCGCGCGTGAGGCCCCGCTTCAGCATGTCCTTCACGCGGTCGCGGACGATGGTGACCATGTCGCGGTACTCCGCCACATCGAACTCGTCGGCGAGGTAGCCGTGACCTGGCACGATCATGGTGCCACCCTCGTGGTCCACGTCCGGTATCGCGAGCTCGATCACGGTGTCGAGCGCTGTGAGCAAGCCCTGTACCGAACCGCCGCGCGCGAGGTCGATCACAGGGTAGCTCTCGGTGCTGAAGATATCGCCCGCTGCAATGACGTCCGAACGATGGAAGAAGGCGATGATGTCGCCGTCCGTATGGGCTGCTGGCAAGTGCCGGAGCTCGAGACCTTCGCCGTTCACCGTGAGCTCGCGTCGCGCGCCATAGAACGTATCGCTCGGCCACGCGCGTTGCGGGATCGGTGCAGCTTTGCCAGTGGGCGCCGCGACGCGCGACAGCACGTTCTCGTGCGCGATGATCGCGGCCGTCTCTGCGACCTCGTTGCCGATCTGCCGCAGCACCACGCCGCCCGTGCGGGTGGTGCCGGCCGCGGCGACGGCTTCATTACCGCCCATGGCGTCGGCGTGCACGTGAGTATCGATGACGTAGCGAATCGGTTTCCGCGACAGGGTCGCGATGGCTGCGAGCAGTTTCTTGCTGGCGCCCTCGAGCTTCGGATCGACCACCACCACGCCGTCTTCGCCGACTTGCACCGTGGTGTTGGCACCGCCACCGACCAGCATGTAGACGTTGCCGCGTACGGGGAAAATTTCGATCGTGTCGGTAGCCGACACGGGTGGTTTTGGCGGCGCCTGCTGCACGGCGCGGCGCGTAATCGCGGAGGCATCGGGGCGATTCGCCGGCGTGGCGGGCTTCGTGGTGTTCCCCGCGAATTCGGGGTACAGCGTGGCGGCCCCGCCACCTGCGCCCGGCACGTCCATCTTCGACTCCGTCCGCGTCGAGGCAAGGTACGGATTCTGGCCCGGCAGGTAGTGCGGCACGTCGTTCCCATCGCGGGCGATCTCTTCCACCACCGTGCATGGCCACAGCCACGCGCCCTTCGGTAACGCGCGCGGAATCAGCTCGAAGTGCTGCGTCTTGAGCATCGGTTCCGTGAGATACACCGGATCGCGAATCACGGCGATGTGCGTGAACTGATTGCCGTGCTTCACGAAGTGCTCGGTCAGCGTGGTCTGATCGCTCTGCGGCACTCCGTTGCGCCGGTGCCAGCCCTGTTTGATGTGGCTGGTCTCCACGATCAGGCGGTCGCCGGCCCAGTGGCCGGTAGAGAACCCCATCCAGGTGTGCGGTGCAAAGGCGGGAGGATGCGGGCGGCCGTCCATCCAGACAGTGCGCGTCTGCTCATAGGTGCTGACGTAGAGCTTGATGGCGACCACGTCCTGGGTGCGCGGATCCTTTTCTTCCCAGATGCGCAGGTTCAACGGGCCCCGCATGTTGTAGGCCACCGTGTGCACACGGCATTGCTGCTGCGGCATGCTGAGCTGCGCCGCGTCCCAGCTCTCCGCGTATTGGCGCGCCGCGTCCGTGAGGGGAATGCCGGAGTAGTCGCCGTAGCCTACGCCCGGACCTCGGTCCGGCACGTCCTCGTGGCGAATGGAGCGATACTCGCCCGATAAATCCACTTCCGCCGCGACAGGCGCGGCGAGCGAGCACAGCAGTGCAGCCGCCGCGAACAGAGTTCGTACCGTCAAAGGCTCCCCCCTTGGCGAGATTCGCGTTGGACTTTTTAGCAGATCGCCCGGTGTTTTGCCCGCGAGTTGATTGTCTGAGTGCGCCGCACATGATTCCCGCACAGCGGGTTCCCGGCGAATAGCACGGATAAACATGCACCCGCTTCAGATACGCCTCGAACTCCTCCTGCACGTACCGCGAGAGCGGTCGGCCGGCCGCTGCGTGACCTTCAACAGCCCTGTGGTGGTCGCGACCAGCGCCAGCCGTCGCTCGGCCGCCAGATCTGCGTCACCAGCGCGATGTCGTGCAGATTTTCTTCCGGCTGCTTGGCGCCCGTAATCTCGATCCGATCGCCGACTTTGAGTGCGTTGGGCTCCACACCGTCGCGTTTGAGTTGCTGCAGGCTTAGCCACAGGATCCTGTAGGTCGTGCCGTCGATGGCTAGGAGCCCGAGTTCGACGTGTGGATTGTGCCAGGTGACACGCTGGATATCGCCGGCGAGCGTGAAGAGGTGGCAACGGTCGAACCGGGCGAAGCTGTGGTGGGCCGCAGCGGTAGAAACGCCGAGAGCCGACAAGGCCAGCACAACCGCTGTACGAAGTAGGCGTTGTCGCCGCATGTTCCGCTCCCGATCCGCGCATGGCAGGGCCGCTACTCGAGGACTATGGTCACACGTTGATGCGGAGCCTTGGATAAGGACATTCCGCAAGTGAGCACGGGTCGCCGCCGTTTTCTGCAAGGGATGAGCTGCATTGAACCGGAGGTGCCGCGACCGCAAGAAAACTTAAGCGTGCTCCGGCACTGGACTCCGGAGGGCTTCATTCGCTATATGGACCATGACAATCGTCGAGGGGGATTCAATGTTTGCGCGCGTGGTGTTCGTCATGCTGGCCTTTGGAGCGAGCGCCGTTTGTTTCGGCCAGGCCGTGCCGCGCACGCCGACCGGCAAGCCCGACCTGCAAGGCATCTGGCGTGTGCAGAGTCGCGCGGCCTACGACCTTCGCTCCCACGTCGCGCGGCACGACATGCCCGCGGGGCAAAGCGTGATCGAAGGCGACGAGATTCCGTATCAACCGTGGGCGGCGGAGCAGCAACGCAAGAACTTCGCGAGTCGCGCCACCGAAGACCCGCTCAACTCGTGTTACATGCCGGGCGTGCCCCGCATCATGTACCTCGAATTTCCGTTTCAGATCTTCCAAACGAAAGACCATGTCGCGATTACGTTCGAGTGGTCGCAGATATACCGACTCATCTACACGAACGGCCAGCCGACGATGCACGAGGGCATTGAATCGTGGATGGGCAACTCGCGCGGGCATTGGGAGGGTGACGTGCTCGTGGTGCAAGTCACGGATCACAACGACCGCACCTGGCTCGACGCGGCGGGCGACTTTCACAGCGATCAGCTCAAGGTCACGGAGCGATACGCGCTGCGTGACGCGAACACGATTGACTACGAGGTCACGATCGAGGATCCGAAGGTCTTCACGCGACCGTGGAAAATCAGCATGCCGCTGCATCGGCAAACTGACGTAACGCGACTGCTCGAGTACCAGTGCCAGGCGGAGAAAGAAGAGCAGAGCGGCGCCTTCGAACCCGACACTCGCACGTGGTACCCGGCAGCACCGCCTGCAGGCAACGTCGCGTTCAATCCTCGCGCGAGCGCTCGCCTGCCGAAGCCCACGGTGACGGGCGAGATTGCACGCTTGCCCGACGGCAAACCCGACATCTCGGGTTGGTACGAACCCGACGCGGGCGGCGCGAACTACGGCCTCGAGACGCGCGCGCAGAATTTCCTCACGCCCGCCAGCCGCGGCATCGTCGTGGACCCGAAGAACGGCAAGCTGCCGTATCAGCGTTGGGCGCGCGCAGAGGCCATCGAACGCGCGCTACCGTACCGCGGATACGACGACCCGACGGCACATTGCTTCATCGGCGGCGTGCCGCGCTCGCAATACGTGCCGGCGCCCCTGCACATCCTGCAGCCGCCGGGTTACGTCGTGATGCTATTCGAGCGGATGTCGTGGCGGCAGATTCCGCTGACGCCGCGCCCGCCCCTGCCCGATCACGTGCGCTTGTGGCAAGGCGACTCTGCAGGCCGCTGGGACGGCGATACGCTCGTCGTCGAGAGCCGTAACTTCAACGGCAAAGCGTGGCTCAACGAAGTCGGGGACGTGATCACACACGCACAAACCGTCGTGGAGACGTTCACGCCGGTCGCGCCCGATCGCATCCTCTATCGCGCCACGGTGACAGATCCGATCGCGTACACACGGCCCTGGACGGTCGAGGTGCCGCTGAACAAGAAGAACGACGAGTTGCTCGAGGTTGCCTGTCACGAAGACAATGGCGATCTCACGCACCTGAAAGAAATTCGCGACGACTACCGTGCCACGCATAAGGAGCAGTAGCTTGGGACATAAAAAGATTGCCGTCGCCTTCGCCGCGCTGCTGACTGCGGGCGCGGCCGCTGCACACCACTCGTTCTCCGCCGAGTTCGACCCCGAGAAACCGTTGAAGCTGACCGGCAAGGTCACGGAGATGAAGTGGTCGAACCCGCACGCATGGATCTATCTCGACGTGACGGGCACGGACGGCAAAGTACAGAACTGGGCGTGCGAGACCAATGGCGCAAACGGTTTGATTCGGCGCGGTTGGCGCAAGGAAGATCTGCCGGCCGGCACGACGCTCGTGGTGGACGGTTGGCAGGCGCGCAACGGCTCGCCGACGGTCAACGTCGGGACCGTCACCTTCCAGGATGGGAAGCGCCTGTTCGCGGGCTCGTCTAACCCCACGGTCCCGCAACAGAACTAGAAAACGAAGACAAAGACAAAGACAAAGAGAAGATCTCTCGCCAAGAGCGCCAAGGAAGAGAACTATGGCCAATTGTCTTCTCCCCTTGGCGCTCTTGGCGAGAGAGTCTTTCTCTTCCCGGGGTGTGACCGCGTCGACTTGTGAGCGGCCGTGCCTGCGCTTAGCGTGAGCGGCTAAATGAGCGCGCCGCCCGACTACTACCGCATTCTGCACGTCCAGCCGGACGCGCCTACGGCCGTGATACACGCGATCTACCGAACGCTGCTGCAGCGCCTGCAGACGTCGGCGACCTTTGCCGGCGAGGCCGATCCCGCAATGATCGAGGAGGCGTACGCGGTGCTCGGCAACGCGCAACGCCGTGCGGCATACGATGCGCAACGGCGCTCGGCCAGCGCGCGGCCCGCGCCGCCGCGCGAAGTGCCCGCCGTCGACGAGCACTCCGAAACGCTCGTCATGAACCAGTGCCTGTTTTGCGGCGCGGCGCACAGCCTACAGCGGCGGATCGAGCGCGACGACGATTGCGGCCGCTGTGGAAGCCCGTTATGTCCCGCAGAGCGGCACCGGCTCGAATACTCGGGCCAGCGCATGCTGAGCCGAATCCCGAAACACCACGCTATCGACATCTATGTCACGTGGCCGCAGGCGGAGTCTTACGTCGGCGAGATGCGCGACCTGTCGTTGAATGGCATGCAGCTCACGTGCGCAACGCGGTTGCAGCCGAACCAGATCGTGAAGATCATCTGCAGCGAACTGCACGCGCTCGCCCGAGTCGCGCACACGAATCGCGACATCGACACCGCCGATCGCTGGATCATCGGCGTCGAATTTCTGACGCTGCGTTTCCGCCAGATCCGCGGTAGCTTCATCTCCGCCGAGGTCTAGCTGCCCACCGTAGCCGTGACGGCTCGCGGCAAATGGAGCATCATTGCTTCACAGCGCCGCGTACGACGGCGCATCACACGATTCACGGGGGTTTACATGCTACGCATCGACTTCAAGCGCGTGCTCGTCGCCGTCCTCGCTCTCGTCGCAGCCGGCACGGTCAATGCGCAAGGTGCGCGACCGGCGGTCAAAACGCCGCGTATCTACGTAATGGACGGAGGCGTGCTCGCGTCTGAAACCGCCCGCTACCGGCTCACGGACGCGGACGTCCAGGAAGTCTCCATTTCCGTCGCGTCGTTCCTGATCGTGCACCCGAAGGGCGTACTGATGTGGGACGCCGGAGCCGTGGCCGATCACGAGCGCGGCGGCGACGTCGGCTTCGATCAGCGCCTCGTGCGCCGCGACGGCGCCGAGCGCTTCGTTAAGCTCGGTAAGACGCTGACTTCGCAGCTCGCGGCCGCTGGCTACAAGCCGAGCGACGTGACGCATCTCGCGCTGTCGCACTACCACTGGGACCACACGGCCGACGCGAACCTGTTCGCCGGTGCGCAGTGGCTCGTGCAGAAGGTCGAGCACGACGCGATGTTCTCGGCCGATCCGCCGGGCGGCTCGCGACCGGAAACATTCAGCGCGCTGAAGAACGCGAAGACCACGCTCATCACCACACCGGACTACGACGTGTTCGGCGACGGCACGGTCGTGATCAAGCAAGCACCGGGCCACACGGAAGGCCACTCGGTGCTGTACGTGAAGCTCGCGAATACAGGCGGCGTCCTCCTCTCCGGCGACCTGTACCACTACCCCGCCGAACGCACGCTGCACCGCCTACCGACCTTCGAGGTCAGCGAATCGCAAACCGAGAAGTCGCGCGCCACGATCGAAACGTTCCTAACGCAGTCGCACGCGCAACTCTGGATCCAGCACGACCTCGCGAACCACCGCAAGCTCAAAAAGTCGCCCGAGTTCTACGACTAAGTTACGTCGCAGGCGAGCCCGCGTTTGCGGCGTCTAGCTAGGGACGCGCTCCGGTTCGGGCCACGTGAGGCGCTCCCACAGGCGCTCGAAGCGCTGGCCTTCGCCGCCCGCGGCCGCGAGCGACACGAGGCCGGTGTCGTCGTCGATGCGGTCGGCCGTCTTCAGCATGCTGAGCGCGCCGGCTGTGAGTCCAAAGCGCAGCGACCGACCGAGCGCCGACTGCGGCCGTGTGATCTTGTCCGAGCTCTGCTCGGCGAGCGCTTCGAGCACTTGCGGCGAGAGCTCCCAGCTCGCAGCCGTGCGGTGCGCAACCTCCGCCGTATGCTCGTCGAGCAGCGATGCGAGCGCCGTCGAATCCGGCGTCAGCCGCCGCGAGGTGTACTGATCGAGCGCGACGCGATACACGACGATCGCGGCGAGCCCCATGACGAGCGCGAGCAGTTGCGCCGCAAACGGATCCGCGTTCTCGACGGCCGAAGCGTGCAGCTCCGCCGCCGCGGCCGAGCGGTAGGTGTGCTCCCACACTACTTCCGGAAACTGCCCCGCGTCACCGCCCACCGCACGAAATACCGGCTGCATGAGCGCAGCAGCCGCGAGCGATCGCACGCCCTGCGTGCCGAGCACCGCGAGCGCGCGCTCCACGCCTTCGATTGGCTGCGAGCCACGCCGGTACAACGGGCTATTCGAGAGCTTCAACAAGCTGCCCACGAGCGCCGGATCGCGCGCGATCAGCATCGCGAGCTCCTTGCGCGTCGTGTCGTTGTCGTTCACCGCACGCAGCAACTGCGGCAGCAGCATCGGCCGGCGCGGTGAGTATTTCGGATCGGTGGCCGCGGAGTGCAACGCGCCGGCGACTGCGCTCACGACCTTTACGTGCTCGGCCGGCACGCTGGCTGCCAGCGGGGCGCCGAACGCGAGCTCGTACAACTTCTGGCGCGTGGCTTCGCGCCCCAGCGCGTGTGCGCTCTTGGGCGTCGGCAACGCACGGCGCTCTCCTGTTTCCTCGGCGGAACGGTCCGTCGGAGTCTTTGGCGTGCGCCGAAGCACGGACAGCGCCATCGCCGCGAGCGCGGCGATCACGATGACGAACAGCAGTACCCGAATCACGCGTCAGCGGCGCCCGCGGTCGGCGCGCTTCGGGTACGCCATGATGAACCCGTCACGATTCGGCATCTTCACCTGCGGCAACGTCTGCGCGTTCATCGTGTCGCCGGCCTTGATGATGCCGTTCTCGGCCAACAGGTACGCCGTGAGCGCGTACACCTGGTCGTTCGTCAATGACTCCGGCGCCTGAAACGGCATTGCGCGACGGATGTAATCGAAAATCGTCGTGGCATACGGCCAGTAGCTGCCGACGGTGCGCACCTGTTGAAACTGCGTCAGCGTGCCCTGCCCGCCGACGAGCTTGTCGTTCGGTTGCCCCACGCCGCCGGCGCCGTGGCAGGCAATGCAGTGCGTTGCGAATAGCTGCGCGCCGGTAGCTGCAGTGCCCGAGCCCGCAGGCAGGCCCGTCCCGTCCGGTTGGATGCTCAAGTCCCACGCCGCGGCGTCAGCTACGGACACGGGTTGACCGAGTCCCGGCGCACCGACTTGCGCACCGGCCAGTGTGGGCCATGCGGCAGCGCACACGGCGACCGCGAACACGCCGATACATTCGTTACGCGTAGACATTGCTGACCTCGCCGCTGGCTGCGACCGCCCAGGCCTGGATGCTGTTGTTGTGGTAATTCTGGCGCTCGCCGCGTTCAACGATGAAGCTCGCGCGCGTCGGCTGCACGGCGCCCGTCTCGTCGATGGCGCGGCTCATGAGCGTCGCGGGACCGCCGCTCCAATGCCACGCCATGCGAAAGCGCGTGAACGATTTCGACAGCACCGGCTCGTTCAAAGCCGCCTGCCCCCACGTCTTGCCGCCGTCAGCCGACACTTCGACGCGACGGATCTTGCCGAGGCCACTCCACGCGAGGCCGGTCACCTCGTAGACGCCCGCGCCCTTCAGCGCGAGACCCGTCGACGGGCTCGTGATGACGGACTTCACTTCCATCGGATACGTCAGGATCAGCGCTTTGCCGTTCAGCAGCACGTCGGTGTAGTGCGACGTCTCATCGCGCGTCATCGTGGGCGCATTCACGACCTTGAGCCGGCGTAGCCACTTCACGTTCATGTTGCCTTCGTAGCCCGGCAAGAACAGCCGCATCGGGTAGCCGTTCTCCGGCCGCAGTCGCTCGCCGTTCTGGTAGAGCGCGATCATGGCGTCGTCCATGAGCTTCTTGAGCGGCACGCTGCGGCTCATGGCCGCGGCGTCGGCGCCTTCGGCGAGCACCCATTCGTTGCCCTTCTCGACGCCTGCCTCTTCGAGCAATAGCGCGAGCGGCACACCCGTCCACTCGCTGCACGACATGAGCCCGTGGATCATGCCGCACGGCGCCTGCGGCGGCATCGGGCTCAAGTTACCGCCGCTGTTGCCGGCGCACTCGAGGAACTGGATGCGCGTGACCGTCGGATAACGCAGCAACGAATCGACCGTGAACGTTAGTGACCGGCGCACCGCGCCGTGGATCAGCAGCTTGTGCGCCGCCGGATCGATGTCGGGAACGCCACTGTGGTGCCGCTCGAAGTGCAGGCTGTTCGGCGTGATCGTGCCGTGCAGCTTGTGATGCGGCGTGAACGACACGCCGCTACCGACGACGTTCGGCGTGCCGCCTACGAATCGCTGTGTCGCGGCTTCGTACTTCGACGGAGAACCATACGCGCTCATGTGCGTTCCGGGTGCTTTCATCCACGGCGGCACCGCGAGCGGCTCGGCGTCCACCGGTTGCGCCGCGAGCAGCGACAAACCGCCGCCGACGACCGCCGCGCCTTGCGTCAGGAACAAACGCCTGTGCAGCAGCCCATTGCCGGCGACGACTTCGTGCGCCGGATTCGTTGTTTTCGTCATGCTTCCCCCACGCGTCGGTGCTCGACGCTCACGATGTGGACTCTAGAGCCGCCGCACGCTGCTGTAAAACGTTTCGTGGTGACTCAGTCCGCATCTTCCGCGCCTGTGATCAACCGCGCGCCTCGACCGTACGTCAGGTACTCCCACAACCACCGTAACGACACCATCAACGGGCTCGGCACCCCGAGCAGAAAATAGATGTGCGCAACGCCCCAGAACCACCAGGCGAGCCAACCGCGTAGCGTCAGGAATGGAAACTCGATGACGGCGCGCGCGCGACCGATCGTGGCGAAGTTGCCGGCATTGCGATACTCGAACGGCGGCGGCGCTGGCTGCGCGAGGAGGCGGCGCGCGATGACGGCGGCCACGTAGCGGCCCTGCTGCTTCGCGGCGGGAGCCACTCCCGGCACGCGACCCGCCGCCGTCTCCACGAGCGCTGAGTCGCCGATCACGAAGATCGCGGGATCAGTGGACACCGCAAGATCGGGCCCCACCTTCACGCGGCCGGCGCGATCGGTGGCGGCGCCAAGCCACGCACCTACAGGAGCGGCCGCGACGCCCGCGGCCCAAAGCACCGTGGCCGTCGACACGCGTTCCCCGCCGATCGTGATGCCCTCCGCGTCACAGGCCGTGACGGCGGAGTTCACGCGCACTTCGACGCCGAGCTTCTCGAGCGCGCGCTGCGCGTACTGCGATTGGCGCTGCGCGAACGTAGCGAGCACACGCGGGCCTGCTTCGACGAGCATCACCTTGGCGCTCCGCGGATCGATGCGGCGAAAATCGGCGGCGAGCGTGAAGCGCGCGAGCTCGGCGATCGTGCCCGCGAGCTCCACACCCGTGGGCCCCGCGCCGACAATCGCGAAACGCAGCAGCCGCGCGCGCCGTTCTGGATCCTGCTCCATCTCAGCGGCTTCGAAAGCCGTCAAGATCCGCCTGCGGATCTGCGTCGCGTCGTCGACGCTCTTCAACCCCGGCGCGTGCGGCCGCCAATCGTCGTGACCGAAGTACGCGTGCGTCGCGCCGGCCGCGACGATGAGATAGTCGAACGCGATCTCGCGGTCGCGCAAACGCACGCGATGCGCGCCGACATCGACGCCGACGACTTCGCCCAGCAACACGACCGCGTTACGCTGCCGATGCAGTATCGAGCGAATCGGCCAGGCGATGTCGGATGGCGGCAACCCGGCCGTCGCCACCTGATACAGCAGCGGTTGGAACAGGTGATAGTTGTGCCGATCGATGACCGTGACATCGCACGCCGCGTGCGCGAGCGCGGTGGTGGCGGAGAGACCACCGAACCCCGCGCCGACGATCACGACGTGCGGCCGACCTCCGGTCAACTCTTCACCACGTGCAGGCTCAGCCACTCGGCCACGAGCGCGGGCCTGTCTTCGCCTTCGATCTCCACCGTGACATCCACGCGCAACAGGATCTGCCCCGGCTTGCGCTCTTCCACGCTACCGAGCGCGCTACGCGCGCGAATACGCTTGCCCGTGCGCACGGGCGCCACGAACCGGATCTTGTCGAAGCCGTAGTTCACTACGAGTTCGCGATTTGCAGGCTCCGGAATGAACGGCAGGCACAAGTGCACGAGCAGCGACAACGTCAGGAAACCGTGCGCGATGGTGCCCTTGAACTGCGTCGCGCGTGCGCGCTCCGGATCGACGTGGATGAACTGGTGATCGAGCGTGACGTCGGCGAAATCGTTGACGCGCTGCTGGTCGATCGCGAACCAGTCAGAAACACCGAGCTCCTTGCCCACGAGTGAATCAAGTTGTTGTCGCGACACAATGCTCATAGTGGAACTCCACGGACTTGCCTGGGATTGTGGTCGCGGCCCCGCGCGGCGTAAAGGTGGCGACGGGCTCTGCCGGCGCGCTACGCTCGACGCGCATGAATACACCCTCCGCCGCACGAGGACTTCGAATTGCCGTAGGCATCACGGCCATCGCGGCACCCGCTCTGCATTCGCTCAGCGACGTGCTCGAGTGGCAGAGCGGGTTCACTCCCGTGCAGCTGTGGATCAACTATGCGGGGTTCGTGCCGATGCCGTGGTTGCTACTGGGGCTGTACGCCGTCCACGAACCACGCCCGCCCACGCCGGCACTCGTGGGAGCTTTGCTCTACGGCGCCGCGTTCGCGTACTTCGGTCATACGACGCTGTATGCGCTGGCGGAAGGAATCCCAACCTACGAGGCGCTGTGGAATCGTCTCGGGTTCATGTATACCGCGTACGGCGCGGTGATGGTTTGCGGCGGTCTCTCGTTCGGCTTTGGCGCGTGGCGCGCAGCGCAATTGCCGCGTAGCGCCATCGGTCTGTTCTGCGCGGGCGTGATCGTCAATCTCGTTCTGGCCGTGCTGCCGGCGCCGGACATTTTGCAGACGCTGGGAACTGCACTCCGCAACATCGGGCTGATGGCGATGGGCTTCGCGGTGCTTGCGCGCAAGGTCAATGACTGATGCTGCCGTTCTGCGACGACAGGCTCACCGCAGTCACGCCCGCCTTGACGTCCACCGGCAGGTGCCACAGCAGAGAGTGGCCCTTGTAAGGCGTGAAACCGACCAAGTAATAACGGCCGAGCGGCAGCGCGCCCGTTTCCGCTTCGCCGTTGGAATCCGTGCTGGCCACGCCGAGCGCGCCGGCGATCATTGCCTGCATACCGCGAGCGCAGTCCGCCTGGTTGCCGCCCTGGTTGATCTTGCAAGCGGCGAATAGTTTTTCGACCGGGGGAGTACCCGCAGCCGCCGTGAAACCGGCTTTGACGAGGTTGGCGTCGGGATCTTGCGGCGTCACGAAGATCCGGGTTCCGGCGGGCGGCGACGAGAGTCGGCCTTCGATGATATCGCCCACCTTGAGCTTCACCGTACCCTGCCCCGCATTCGCTGCCGCCGTAGCGCCCGCTGGTGCCGGCAAGGCAGTGACCTGCGTTGGCTTGGCGCCCTCGCGCTCCATGCGGCAACCGAGGAACGCGACGACCGCGTGATCGTGATCGGGCAAACCGAAAATCAGCGGCAGATCGGAATCGGTGGGAATGACAATGACGTTGGCGCCATCGGACCGGTACTCGACGCGGTTCAGGATCTCCTCGTGACCGTCGGGCGCCACCCAGTTGAACTGCGTGGGAGTGAACGCGACTCTCCCCTTGCCGAAGATCCCCTCGCAGCCACCGCCGAACGTGGCGTCGACCATCGACTGGGCGCCCGGGACGGCGCCGAGAAGGCCGAGCTCGAAGTGCTTCGCGGCCGTTTGCCGCCAGCGGCCGATCAGCGGGTTGTTCGCTGCCGGCAGCAGAGGTTTGGCTTGCAGCCTGGCTCTGACCGCGGCGCCGCCGTCCCCGCCGCCTCCCCCGCCGCCTGGCTTCGGGGCGTAGTAGGCGTAGGTTTCATCGAGACGCTGCTGCATCGCGTCGTTGGCGGCCGCCCCCTCGCGGTCGGCCTGCCGCTCCAGCGCCTGATTCACCTGGCTGCCGCGAGCGGTGCTGGGATCGTTGACCTGTCCCGGACGACACGGGTTAGGGCACGTGTCATCGTCCTGGGCCAAAGACACCCACGGCACGGCCGCGGTCACGGCCAACAACGCGCACGCAAGAACCACTCTGGACATGGTGTTCCCCATGATTCGGTGGAGCTTCGAAGGTTAGTCCTTCGGTCCCTGCCCGTCCACGACGCGCTAGCGCGCCACGCTCTCAGCCGGGGCCACCGGTTTTCGATACCGCCAGAACGCGGGCAGCAGCGGAATGCACGCGGCTACGCAGGCAACGCAAAGGAAGCCACCGGACGCGATCGAACGCGCGAGCCCGAAGCGTTCCGCGGCGAAGCCGGCGCGCGCGTTGCCGAGCAACGGGCCCGTCATATA
>PMCP01000028.1 GCA_003155415.1 Gammaproteobacteria bacterium
TCGAAGACCGGCACGGTGCTCTGGAACCGAATTCCGAACGATCTCGCAGCGGCCGCAGCACCGGACATCGGTGCCGGAGGCCCGACCGCGACGGTGCCGGGCAACGCTGCGCAACCCAGCGCCGATCTGCTCGCGGTGGGGCCATTCGGCAGCGCACTCGCGGGGCCGGCGGCGCTCCCGACGGGGGGCTCCGCGACGAACGCTGTGCCCGCGTCGACCGCCTTCTCTGGAGCGCCGAGCGACGGCTTACCCGCGGCACCGCCGAACGCGTTCGGCGCGGGATCGACGCCGGCGCCAGCCGGGCTGCCGTTCAACATTCCGCAGCAGCCGACTGCGGGCAGTGGGGCGTTTGGCAGTGCGCAACAACAGGTGCAGTCGAACGCGCAGGCGCTGACGACTTTGCCGCGCAAAACGCTCACCGACATCCAAGGCTCAGCACGCCAGGGCGCGGCGAACGTCGCGAATAGCGCAGCGGCCCCCGTTACAGAAGTGGCGAACGAAGCGGATCAGGCGTCGCACAAGGTCGGCCAGCGTATCGAATCGGTCACGAGCACGGCGGCGGCGAAGGTCCGCAACTTTTTCACGCGCGGCCGGCGCAAGAGCGACGAGCAGAACGGCAACGCCGCTCCGCAACAAGGTCATTGACCCATCATTCCCTTCTCGCGATCGGCAGTTGGCCTCATCACTGCGGCGCGCCTGTCGTGGCAAACCTCTCGAAAGGGCCAAGCACGTCCTCGCCTCCCGCAGGAAACCAGCTCGCGACGTTGATCGGGCGAGTAGGCTCGCCGAACCAGGCCACGCCCAAGTGGCACGTGCGCCCTGCGAAAAGTCCGAGGTTTGGCGGCGCCTCGCCTTCGGCGATCCGGGCTTCGATCAACGGCGGCTCGACGCGGCACTCGAGCGAGCCCAGCCCACCCGCGAGACCCATGCCGAGCGCCTTCAGATACGCCTCTTTGAGCACCCACAACATCTGGAAACGACGATCGGGATCGGCTTCGACCCACGACACTTCGAAGGCCGAGAAGTATTGCGCTGCAAGCGCCATGGCGGGCGTGCGCGGCTTGCGCGTTTCGACGTCGACGCCTATCGAGCTGCCGGCAGCCACCGCACACGCGAGGATCTCGCCGCTGTGCGAGAGGCTGATTGCGGGCCCAGCCACGCACTCGGGCTTGCCCTCGGCGGTGACACGCAGCTCGTGCGAGGGCCCGCTGCGGCCCGTGAATTGCTCGAGCGCATATCGAAGCAGCGCGCGTCCCGCGAGGAATTCAGCTCGCCGTCGTGGGTGCGTCAGGGCCGCAGAGCGCTCACGATCCGCCGCCGTTACGAGCGTGGCCACGAGATCGTCGGCGAGGCAGCGCCGATCGGCGTAATAGAGATGCAGCGGGCCGGCGCGGCCCATCAGCTCGTGACGAGCTCGGTGGGGACCGCTGTCACGAGAGCCCGCCGTCGATCGAGATGACCTGGCGCGTCACATAGGCCGCGAGATCGGACATGAGGTAGGCCACCAGCGCCGCCACCTCCTCGGTCGTACCCAAACGCCGCACGGGGATCGTGTCCAAGACCCGTTCCTTGTCCTCGACGACCATGCCCGTGTTCTCGATCAAACCCGGCGCCACGCAGTTGACGGTGATGTTGCGTTTCGCGAGCTCGAGTGCCAGCGCTTTCGTAGCGCCGATGATTCCGCTTTTAGCGGCGCTGTAATTCACCTGGCCCCGATTACCGAGCAGGCCAGACACCGACGACATCGTCACGATCCTCCCGCCGCGCTTGGCCTGGATCATTGGCATGACGCACGGCTGCAAGACGTTGAAGAAGCTGTCGAGATCGGTGCGGATCACCTCGTCCCAGTCTTCTCCCGTGAGCAGCGGAAACGCGTTGTCCCGATGCACACCGGCGTTGCTGACGACGCCGTAGTAGGCGCCGTGAGTCGCGATGTCGGCGTCGATGGCCGCGCGGCACGCGGCGCGATCGGCCACGTCGAACGCGATCAGCCGGCACGCGCCCCCGCCGGCGCGAATACCCTCGGCCGTGCGTTCGGCCCCGGCTTTGTCGCTGCGATAGTGCACCACGATCTCGTAGCCTTGCAGGCCGAGTGCCAGCGCAATCGCAGCACCGATGCCCTTGCTCGCGCCGGTGACGAGAACGCAGCGCGTCATCCGTGCGACGCCGGGCTGCGCAAATCCGCGAGCTCGTGCGCCTCGGGTTGATAGATATTGACGACGGCCGTCGCGACCCTGTGAGCGGTGGCGATCGAACACTGGAACGCAGCGAGCCGCGCTTCCACGACGACAGGCTCTACCGTGATCGTCAGCGTGCTGCCAAGTGCGAATTCACTGGCCTCGCTTTCGTAAGCGCGCGTGCCGAGCAGAAAGCCGATGCGAGGTTGCTCACCGCGGAGTCGTGCTTCGAAACCGGCGTGCGCGGCTATCGTCTGCGCCATGTATTCGATACCCGCCCAGGCCGGCACTCCGGAGTCGTGAAAGAACGGACTCGCCTCCGTCACGACCGCGGTCGCCACCGACCGCTGCGGACTGTACTCGACGAGCCGATCGATCACGGTCATTTCGGGGCCGTGCGGAAGCAGCTCACCGATCGGGGCGCCGCTCGCATCCATGCTCAAGCGCGTCCTACGGCGACCGCGGCGTTGCTGCCACCGAACGCGAACGAGTTCGAAACGAAGATGTCGCGCTCCCAGCGAGCGTCATCGCGCACGAGATTGATCGGCGGCAGCTGCGGGTCACGAGCGCCGTCCCAGGCGTGCGCGGGAAGACGGCGCCGAACGTTCGCATCGTCCAGCAGCAACCAGCAGAGGCCGAGCTCGAGCGCGCCCGCCGCACCGAGCGCGTGGCCGGTCAGCGATTTCGTCGAGCTGCACGGCGCATCGACACCGAACACGCGCGCCATGACTTGACCTTCCATCTCGTCGTTCTTCGGCGTGGCCGTGCCGTGCAAGTTCACGTAGCCAACGGCCTCGGGCTGCGCTCCCGCTTGTGCCAACGCGGCGCGGATCGCAGCCTCAGCGCCGCGCCCGCTCGGATCGGGCGCCGAGATGTGGTAGCCATCGGAGGACTCGCCGACGCCGCACAACCGCAAGGCGGCGGGTATTTTCGACACGACGAAGATGCATGCGCCCTCGCCGATGTTGAGACCGCGACGATTCGCGCTAAACGGATTGCAGCGATCGGGCGCCAGCGACTCGAGCGCGTCGAAACCGTTCAACGTCAGCTTGCAGAGGCTGTCGACACCGCCAACGATCGCAGCGTCGCAGCGACCGGTGTTCAACAACCGCCACGCCGACGCGAAGACCTTGGCGGACGAGGAGCACGCCGTGGAAATCGTATAGCGCAGGCCCGTCAACTTCAGATACCGCGCCGCGAATTCCGCAGCGGTGCCGATCTCCTGCTGACGGTAGTGATAGGTCTCGGGCATGCGGCCTTCGCGCGCGAGCGCTGCGAGCGCGTCTTCACCCGCCGATATTCCCGAGGTGCTGGTGCCGAGGACGATGGCGATGCGATCGGCTCCGAACGTGTCGCGCAGCTGCGCGATCGGCGCCGCGATCTGATCGAGAGCGTGGGCGAGCAGCCGGTTGTTGCGGCAATCGAGATCTGCCAACGCCGCCGGTGCGGCCGCAAGCTCCTCGCGCACGCGGCCGATCACGGTCGAGCGCCCCGTCAGCAGGCCGGCATACGGCTCCATGCCGGCGCCATCGCCCGCAAGCAAACCCGCGAGCACGTTCGCCTTGCCGACGCCGATGGGCGCGATGACTCCCATGTCGTTCAGATACAGATTCATTTCTATTGACTACTAGCCGTCGCATTCAACGCGGCCTTAACTTTGTCGGTGAACACCGGTGGCGAGACGAAGCTCATTTCACCGGTTGCGCCATGCACAGCCACTTGCGTGGTGGTGGCTTCCGTCACCACGTCGCCAGACGCGACATCCGTGATCGCGTAGGCGATCTTCAATCTGTTCTCGTACTCCGTCAGCGTAGCCGTTACGCGCACTCGCTGCCCAAACGTCGTGGGCCGAACGTATTTGATGCGTGCGTCGACGACCGGCCAGAGGTAGCCCGAGCTCACCATCTGCCTGTAGTTGTAGCCGAGGCTATCTAGAAGCGCGGACCGCGCCGTTTCCATATAGCGAAAGTAGTTGCCGTGCCACGTGACGCCCATCGGATCGGCGTCGTGAAACGGCACTTCGACCTCGACTTCCGCCTGCAACACCCTTAAACCCCCTGCGATTGTCGTCGCAGGCGGCTCAGTCGCCACCCGCCTGCCCCCAGAAGTCGAAAAAGTTAAACCATTGCATAGGGGCCAGCAAGCAATGCGCTTCTAGCCGTTCAGCATACCGGACGATGGCGCGTTCGAGCGCGGCGCGACGTTCCCGACGCGGCAATACGAGCGGATCCGCGAACGGCTCGACCGACACGCGATACTTGCCGTTGATCTTCAGGCAAAACAGCAGATACACGGGGCACTCGAGCAGGCTCGCGAGCACGAACGGGCCTTCCGGGAACGGCGCCGGCTTACCTAAGAACGGCGCGCGAATCGAGCGCTCCTTGTGTTTCACCGACACGCGATCGCCCAGGATCGCCACATGCTCGCCGGCCGCTAGCTTGTCACGCAACGTAATGACTGCTTCGGGTCCGAGCGAGTCGATCTGAATCATGCTCTGAAGCATCTGCGGGCTCACGGTCTTGAGGACTCGAATCCAGTTCTGTGAATTACGCGTGGAGACCAGCGTATTCACCTTGAGCCCCTGGATCTGCTCACCGAACGCGCGCAGCACTTCGAGGTTGCCGTGGTGCGAGCCGATGAATAGCACGCCACGGCCGTTGGTGAACTGCTGGAGCACCGGCGCATCCGCGAACTCGAGACTGCTCGCGGGCAGCGCCCCGGCCCACATGGCCAGCTTGTCGAGCAGCCCGTTGCCAAAGGCGACGACGTGCTGAAACACGTTCACGCCCGGCGGGAGGGAGCGGCCTTCGCGAGCGAGCCGCGTTCGCACCGCCGTGAGGTAATCGTGTGACGCGTGGCGCGCGCTACGGCCGGTGAGATAGAAGTACGCGACGACGGGATAGAGCAACGCAGTGAAGACCCCTCGGCCGAGCAGCCGATAAGACGCAAACATGAATCGCAGGCCCCAGACGCCACCACGTTCACTGACATGAGCCCAGTGCAACCCGCCGCCGAACTTCACGGCGCCTGCCGAAAGCGTACGCGGCCGCTGCCGTAACGAGCGCCGTCGCTCTGATACGCGAAGTGCAGCTTGCCGTCGCTCAAGGCCCAGCGCAGCGTCAGCGTTACGCGTGCTCCGGGGCGCATCACCTGCTGAAACTTCAGCGCGTCCATGCCGGCGAACGTGCCACTGGCGCCGAGATAGCGCCGGGCCAGCTCGATGGCCCATTGGATCTGCACGACTCCGGGCACGATCGGCGCCCCAGGAAAGTGGCCCGTAAAGTAGACGAGATCGCGCGGAATCGTCAGGTGCAGCTCCGCGTTCGACGCGTCGATCCGTTGCCCGCTCACTATTGGCTCGGTGCTCATCGCTTGCGCGCGAACAGCTCTTTGAGCTTGGCGAGCTGACGCTTGCCCTGAGCGTCGACCGGCATCGCATCCGGAAAACGGAACACGCGCGGCACCGCCACGGGATCGACTCGGCCGCGCACTGCCGTCTTCAGCGCCGCCGCTAGCGCGGCGCGGCCATGCTCCTTCAGGGCGGCGCGGCCCGCATCGGTCAATTCCACCGCGACTCCTATGGATTGGCGCGCGCCGTCTTCAAGCGCAACCGCGGCGGCTTCCTTGACCCATGCGTGCTCGAGCAAGCAACGTTCGATCTCGGTCAACGAGACACGCTTGTCCTCGATCTTGACCACTTGGTCGGCTCGGCCGAGCAGATCGAAGCTGCCGTCGGCGTTGAACCGAACGTGATCGCCCAGCGGTACCCAACCGTCCGCACCCGAAAACTCCGAGCGCACCTCGAGCAAATCGTCGGCGGCAAGGCGCGCCTCGACACCCGGCAGTGCTCGAAATCCCGGCGACTGGGATCGCCACGCGACGCCACTGGTTTCAGTGCTCCCCAAAATCTGCGTCGGGCACACGCCGAGCACGCGCGTCGCGTCGGTTACGGCTTCGCCGGCGAGCATACCGCCCGACGAGAATATCGCGCGCCACTGGCCAGACGCGCGCGGCAGATGGCTTACGCGCTTCAGCAGCGCCGGGCTCGATACGAGCGTGTTGCCGGCACCGGCGGCACCGAGCAGTTGTTCCGGGTAATCGAGATCGAACGCCGCGAACGGCCGTCGTTCGAGCAGCGGCCACAGCACGCGAAAGAGCAAGCCGTACACGTGTCGATGCGAGACGGTCGAGAACACTCGGCAGCCCCGCAGGCTTTCGCCCCACAACGTCTCGAGCGCCGTGAGCTCGGCCTCGAGATTGCGGACGCGGCGGCCGACTTCCTTCGGAACTCCGGTGGAGCCCGACGTGAACAGGACGAGGGACGCGAGCGGATCGATGGCGTCGAGAGGGGCGGAGATCGGCTCGACCTCTTCCCACACGAGACGCTGCGGCGCCTGCGTGGTGCCGGCCTCTGGCTCGATGACGCCATCGAGGGCGAGGCGCTCCGCAGCGCTGCCGAGCATCGGGGCCGGCGCAAGCACCGGCGTTCGGCCGGCCGCGAGACAGCCGAGCAACGCCGCGGTGAAACAATACGTGTCGTTGAGATTCAGCGCCCACCGCTCGCCGCCCCGCTCGCAGAGACGCGCTTGAACACCGGCGGCCTGCGCCAGCAGCTCCCGCCAGCGATGCTCGGAGCCGTCGTTGCCGAAACACGCGGTCCAGTCACCTGCCTGCGTCAGCAATCCCGTGAGGCGGCTCAACGTCACGACCGACCCCGCAAGACGATGGAGCGCACGAGGAACTCAACGCCGAACACCGCGCCGATCAGAATATAGGCGATGAAGCCGTTATAGAGGGCCCAGGTCGCAAGCGGCGCCAGCGTCGCGGTGTAGAGCGCGATGCTGCCGTTCACCACGAAGAAAACAATCCACACGATCGTGACGCGACGCGTGTAGAGAACGCCCGCGGGCGACAAATCCGGTTCACGTAGACGCGCTATACGCTCGATGGCGGACGGCGGACTGACCAGGCTCCACGAGAAGAGAAAACACAGCGTCGCGTTCACGAGCACCGGGTAGTACAACATGGCGTCTGCCTTACCGAGCAGCAGACTCGCGGCCGCGAGAAGCACCCCGCCCACGCTGATCAGGGCAGTCTGCTTGGCCACCAACGTCCGGTCGCCGCGAACGCGGAGCACGAGCAAGCGCAGAAGGCACACGGCAATCAGCAAGACGGCCACGGCGCTCGGCCCGAAGCGGCCAATGCCTACGTAGACGAGTATCGGATACAACACCAGGACGCCAGCGACAGCGGCGGAGAACCAACCGGCGATGGTGCGAGTAGCGGCCATCGCAGCGTCACAACGCTGCGCGACTGCCGCTGATGAATCGCGCGAGGTTCGCGATGGAGCCGAAGTGCTCACGCGTGGTTTGCGAATCGGCGTCGATCTTCACGTCGTAACGCTTGCGAACCGCAACGCCGAGCTCGAGAGCATCGATGGAATCGAGACCCAGCCCCTCACCAAATAGCGGTGCTTGGCTGTCGATCTGCTCCACACTGACGTCCTCGAGATTCAGGACATCGATGAGCAGCTGTTTGAGCTCCCGTTCCAGCTCGTGCATCTGGCTGAACCCCCAATGGACAGCTGGCGCAATGGTGCGTGAAGAAGTTGCGGGCGCACGCTATCACCCACTCTCGCCGGAAGGCAAGGTAAGGCGCACCCATTCCCAGCCCTGACCCTCGGCCGTCACGCGCAGCGCCGGGTCCGTCGACAACGCCCACGCGATGAACTGCGGTGTGATGGGCAGGAGATCTTCCGTTTCAGCGCGTGACTGTTGCAGCGTGATTCCGCCGGCTGCCGCGCCGCGCAGTAGCAGAGCCAGTGCGAAGGTGCGCTGCGCTTGCTGGCTATAGGCTCGATAGTCGACGGGCAATACCTCGTCGTAACTCACGAGCAATACCGTTTTGCCAGGGTTCAATGCCAGAAACGACTCGGCTTCCAACCAGCCGTAGGCGAAGGTGCCCGCCCCCGCCGCCAATGATGTGGAAGGCACGTCGCTCTTCGCGATGATCGTGTACAGCCCCGCGCTGGTGTTGTGCACCGATTGACTGAAGCCGGTGGGCGACAGCTCGCTGCCCCCGACAACACTGCCGAGCAGCTCGCGCGTGCGCACGAGCTCGCCATGCCGCGAGCAAAAAATCAGAAAGTCCGGGCGCTCGTCGCCGGCGGTTTGCAGTGCCACCTGCACGGCCATTTTGGACAGCGCGCTCATGCGCCGCCGGTGCACAGCGGGGATGGCGCTATCCGGAACCCCACCTTCGGCGCCTTGCGGCGCTGCACGCCATTCCTTTGGATCGGATGTTTCGGGAGACCAAAACACCCACCGTAGGATCTCTACGCCGCCCGGCACGAAACGACTCTCGGCGGCTCCACCACTGCGCCAGGCGCCAGAGAATCGCGAGCTTGAGGTTGCGGAGCCACGGGTCGTTTCCTCGATGGTATGCGGGTACCGCGAAAGCAGTATTCCGCGAGACTATATACTGTGGGCTCATCCCCTGCGATCGGTTGGCCCGCAGCATGAGCCTTGAGTCCCGGCGCAGTTTTTCAGCAAATTCGATAGCACTCGTAACGGCGCTGGTCGCGGTGCTGCACGCTGCGGGAGCTCTCGGCGCACCGGACGGCGCCGACATCATCAAGCGCCTCGCGCGCCCGTATCCTGCCAGCGTCGCGTTCGTCGAGGCACGATTCTCTGCGCTGCTCGAAATGCCGATCGTCGTGAGCGGCGAGCTCGGCTACGAAGGCGCCGATAGTCTGACCCGCCACGTGACGCAGCCGTACGAGGAAACGACGACGATCCATGGTGAAGCAGTTCGCGTAGAGCGCGCGGACCAAACGCCGCGCACATTTTCCCTACATCGTGCACCCGAGCTGCGCGGATTGCTCACGGGCATGACCGGGCTCTTGTCCGGGAACGACGTGTTGATCGCGGCGCACTTTCAGGTGACGACGAGTACCACGCCAAACGACGCGTGGCGTATCGATCTTGCACCCACCGACGGCAGAATCCAGAAACGCCTGAGCGACATCACGGTGACGGGCGCGGGCAGCGAGCCGCATTGCTTCGTGATTCGCGACACGCAGGGCGGCGCCAGCGTGATGCTGCTCGGCGACGCGGCGAAGACCGTGCCGCCCACGGTGACCCTTGCGGGCCTGCTCGGCACCTGCGCGGCCGAATGAGATACAGCTTCAGGGCTTTGCTCCTGCTCTTCGTGTGGGTGGCCGTGCTGGTCGGCGCTGGAGCTTTCGTCGACAGCCATCTGCGCGTGGGCTCCGACTTGCGGCTGTTTTTGCCCGCGCCCGCGACGGCCGCGCAACGCCTGCTGCTCGACGCCATCGGTGAGGGGCCCGCGTCGCGGCTACTCGTGATCACGCTCGAAGGCGCAGAGCCCGCCGCACTCGCCGAGGTCTCGCGCGCGTTGAACGAGGCGCTGCGTGGCGACGAGCATTTCCGTTTCATCACGAACGGCGACGTGGCGCTGGACCAGTTGCCGGAAGACCTGCTGCCGTACCGGTATGTGCTTTCCGCCAACGGCGACACGCGCGCGTTCGACCGCGAGCGGCTACACGCGGCGCTCGAAGCGCGCGCGCAGGATCTCGCCTCGCCCGGCGGCTTTGCGCTCGAGCCGCTGCTGCCGCGCGACCCGACGCTCACGTTGCTCACGCTGCTAGGCGAGTGGCAACCGACGCGCGAGCCGCGCCGCGAGTTCGACGTGTGGTTCGACACCGCTGGCGAACGCGCGCTGCTCGTGGCCGAGACACGTGCGGCCGCGTCCGACCCCACCGAAGAGCGCGAGGCGCTCGATACGTTGCAGCGAACACTCGCGTCGATGCCCGCCGCGAGCCACGTGACGCTGACCGCGAGCGGCGTCGGCGCGTTCTCCGTGCTCATGGAAGGGCGCACGCGCGCGGCCACTCAATCGCTCGCGCTCGCGGCGACGATCGGCATGCTGCTCGTGCTGCTCGTGGCGTATCGCAGCCTCGGCGCCATCCTCTTGAGCTCGCTGCCGCTGGCGAGCGCGGGGCTCGCCGGGCTCGCGGCCGTGAGCGCCGTGTTCGGCGCGGTGCACGGCATCACGCTCGCGTTTGGCTTCACGCTGATCGGCGTAGCGCAGGACTACCCGATTCATTTATTGAGTCACAGCCGGGCGGGCATGCCGCCCACGCGCATCGCGAAAGAGCTATGGCCCACGCTCGCGACCGGCGTTGCAAGCACGAGCGTGGCGTACCTCACGTTCTGGTTCAGCGGCGTGACGGGGCTCGCGCAGCTCGCATGCTTCGCCGTGGCTGGGCTCGCGGTGGCGGGGCTCACCACACGATTTCTCGTGCCGCTGCTGATGGCGGAAGGCGGGCGCGACTACGGCAGCTCGCCGTTTTTGCGCCGCGTGTGGAACGCCGTCGCGGGGCTGCCGCGGCCGCGCTGGGCCGTGCCAGTCACGCTCGTCGTGTGCGTGGCCGCGTTGCTGCTCGCGCGCCAGCCGTTCTGGGAGAACGACCTCGGCGGGCTCACACCGGTGCCGCGCGACTTGCTCGAGCGCGACCGCGAACTGCGCCAGCAGCTCGGCACCGCGGACGCGCGGTATCTGCTCGTCGTGGAGGCGCCCAACGTGGATGCGGCGCTCGGGCGGCTCGAAGCTCTCGATGGCTCGCTGCAACGGCTGGTGGCCGACAACGCCGTCGCGAGCTACACGCACGCGGCGCGGTTTCTGCCATCGGCGGCCGCGCAGGCAACGCGGCGCGCAGAGCTGCCTGACGCGGCGACGCTGCGCGCTGCGCTCGAGTCCGCGCAGGCCGGCACAGCGTTTCGAGCGGGCGCGTTCGCACCGTTCCTGGCCGACGTCGAGCGCGCACGCACGCTGCCGCCACTCACAATGGACCAAGTGCGCGCGACCGTGCTCGGTCCGCAGCTCGACGCGTTGCTCATGGACCGCGGGGGTTCCTACGCGGCGCTCGTGACGTTCAGCGGCGTGAAGGATGCGGCCGCACTGAGCGCGCTCGCGACGGCGAACGCAGTCACCTTGCTCGATCTGCGTGACGCCTCCGCGAGCCTCGTCGAAAGTCAACGCACGCGAATGCTCGCGAGCTTGAGCGTAGGCGCATTGCTCTTGATCGGCATCGTCGCGCTCGCGTTGCGCGAGCGGGCGCGCGTGCTGCGTGTACTGGCGCCGATGGCGCTCACCACATTGATCATCGTCGCCGCGCTACACGCCGCGGGCGTGTCGCTGAACCTGTTCCATCTGATCTCGCTGATCCTGGCAGCAGGGCTCGGCCTCGATTACGCGCTGTTCTTCGAGCACGCGGCCGACGACGCGGGCGAGCAAGGGCGCACGCTGCACGCGATCCTCGTCTCTGCCGCGTCGACGTTCATGGTGTTCGCGCTGCTCGCGATCTCCGAGATCCCGGTGCTGCGGGCAATCGGCGTGCCGATCACGATCGGCGTCGTGTCGAACTTCGTGCTGGCGCTGCTGCTCACCCGCCAGCAGCCGACAGACGCAGCGGGTCCCGTTTCAACGGGCGCCGCTCGATGACGCGTCAGCGCTCGGTCATGGCAGGCGTTTTCACGAGCGTCAGCTGTTGCGGCTGAACGCGCGTCACGGTGGTCGCCGCTTCGCGTGTGATCGGTAGACCGCGTCCGTCGTGAATCACGGGCGTCTCGGTGTAGTGCGTACCGCGCAAGTCGCTCAACGATTCCAGGAATGTTCTGAGCTGATGCTTGGCGAACGAACGCACGAGCGCATCCGGAATGTGGCCACCAAAGTCGACGTCCATGGATGCGGCGACGAGCGTGCCGCTGGCGCCGAGGTCGAAGAGAATCCAGGCGCCTCGATTGGCGCGGAGATACACCGAGTCGTCGAGCGCCTGACGTGTGAGTCCCCGTATGAGGCCGCGTTGGTACGCCCCTTCGAGCAGCGCGTCGTCGCGCGGCTGCAGGGACCAACGATGTTCCCAGATCAATCCGTGACTGTCTTCCGCAAGGCTCAGATTCTCCTCGCACAAGAGCGTCCACTGCCGAGCTTTGAACGGCCACGGCAAATCCATGTGGTGATAGCTGACGTAGGCGCCGGCAGGACGCTGTATCAACACGGCATGATGTAGGCGAGCCGATGGCTCTTCGCTCCCGCCGAGAATCGAAAGCCAGACGAGCAACCGCGGCGCAGCGACGATGTGCCACCCGACGAGCCGCGTCGGATCCACGTGCTCGGTCTTTCCGCCGGCCGGCTCGCGGAAAAGCGCCACGATGACCTCGCCAGCGTTGAGCGTATCGAGCTCAGCCGCGGACAACGTCGGCAGCTGGAAATCGCCTTGCCGGGAGTACTGCTCGAGGAGCCGCGGAATTTCCTCGATCAGATGGCCGTCATTCGGAAGGGTTTCGGCGCAGGCCGGTCCGAACTGGCCCAGGGCGAGCACCGCGAGCGCTGCACGAAGAGCGAGAACTCGAACGGGACGCCGATTCGCCATGCGCTCCGTACCACGTGGTCAAGGGGCCGCTCAGAGCATCATGTACCACGAACGTGAACTTTTTGGGATGGTCCGGCCAGTCATCTCGTAAACGTCACGAGCCGATGCTGGCTCGATCAAAGACCGAGAGGAGACGCCGGCACCCGCAGCTCGCGCGCGACACGCCGGGCTATGACCTCGCCTTGCTCTCCATCGGCGGTTTCCATAACGCCGGCGTGCACTGCGAGCCCGAGGAGTGCGATCGGTGATCGACCTCGGGGCGATCAGAGGCGAATCACGATCTTGCCGAAGAACTCGCCTTCTTCCATCGCGGCAAACGCGGCCGGTGCATCTTTGAATTCGAATACGCGATCGACGATGGGCTTTATCTTGTGCTTGGCTATAAAGGCATTCAGCGCTTCGAAATCTGCGCGCGAGCCGACGTAAATGCCCGTGACTTGCGCACCGAGTCCGAGAAGCTGGCCGGCCGGCACGTTGCTGGCGAAACCCGATAGGCCGCCGATCATCGCAATGTTGCCGTCGAATGCGAGCGCCTGCAGCGCTTTCGGCAGCGTGTCTTGCCCGCCGACCTCGAGCACCTGGTTCACGCCGACCCCGCCCGTGAGCGTGCGCACTTCCTTCTGCCACTCGGGATTGGTTTTGTAGTTCACGGTGCCGAACGTGCCGAGCTTGCGCGCGCGATTCAGCTTCTCGTCGCTCGAGCTCGTGATGATCGGTTTCGCGCCGGCGGCCGCCGCGAGCTGTAGCCCCATGACCGACACGCCACCCGTGCCCTCGAGCAGCACGAACTGACCGGGCTCGATGCGACCGCGCTTGAAGAGCGCGTCCCACGCCGTAACGCCGACGCAAGGCAGCGTAGCCGCCTCCTCATACGTGAGATGCGAGGGAATCTTCACAAAGCCCTCAGGGTCGCCCACGACGACCTCCGACAGCATGCCGCTCGCGTTGCCGCCGCGCGCGCTCGCGAGCGCATCGGCCGTGCGCGCGCCGTCGATCCAGCGCTCGAAGAAGATCCCCGCGACGCGGTCGCCCACTTTGAAGCGTTTGACGCCGGGCCCCACAGCGATGACTTCGCCTGCGCCGTCCGAGATCGGAACGCCGCCTTCCTGCACGCTGCCGAGGCCGTAATTGCCGGCACGCATCAGGAGATCGCGGCGATTCAACGACACCGCGTGCACTCGCACGGCCACCTGATTGCGGGCGGGCGTCGGTTGCGCGACTTCCTTCAGCGCGAGGTCGTAGCCCTTCGCGGCTTTCACGAGCTGCCATTGGCGGATCGTGCCATCGGCGGCCAATGCGGTCGTCGCGGCACATGCGCCGAGCACACCGATCACCAGGGCCGCGCGTGCGAAACGGAGCGAACGAAATGGACTTGCGAGCAACATCGATATCCCCTTGTAGGCCCGGTGCGCGACAGATTCTACGTGCGCCGCTCTGTCATGTCCCTGACACGCTAGCGACGGAACATGCTCCCGCACGATGGGACGGTTGCGTCGATTGCGTCGCTGGCGGGTGTTTGGACTCATGCTGATATCAACTTTGCCAAAAAGAATCTTGCGCCGGGCTCGTCGCTCGTTGGGGTTGGACGTGGACCGATTCCTCTGGTCTACCCGCGGAGTGATCCACGTGGGCGCCAGCGTGGGGCAAGAGAGGGCGCAGTACGCTGGCCTCAAGCTGGACGTGTTGTGGGTCGAGCCGATTCCGGAAGTATTCGCCACACTTCAGGCGAACCTCGCGGCGTTTCCCAGACAACGCGCTCTGCAGGCGCTCGTCGCGGATGTTGATGACCGAGAGTACGAGTTTCATGTAGCGAACAACGCTGGCCAATCATCGTCCATCCTCGAGCTGAAGGACCACAAGGACGTCTGGCCGGAAGTGTCATTCGCCAAATCCATCAAGCTGCGTGGCGTCACGCTGCCGACGTTGCTCGCGCGCGAACATATCGACGTCTCGCGTTACGACGCACTCATCATGGACACGCAGGGATCCGAGCTCATGGTGCTGCAAGGCGCAGCCACCTTGCTGCCTCTCTTCAAGTACATAAAGACCGAGGCGGCGGACTTCGAGATATACGAAGGCTGCGCGCAGCTGAACGACTTGTCCGCATTCCTGGCCTCGCACGGCTTCAGAGAGCGCGCGCGTAGTCGGTTCGCGAGCCGAGCGGCCGGCGGACACTGCTACGACGTCGTCTATCAGCGCAACGCCGCCGCATAGCTGGGTCATTCGAACACAAAAGCGGCGCCGTGCGGCGTACGCCACCGCACGGACCCGGCCGGCGCCAACGGTCATCTTGTTGCTACCGCACCAAGGAAGGCCGGACGTGACAGTGAAGAATCGCGACACGCGAACAGAGACGCGATACTTCTCCGTCCAGCACGGGAGATCAAGAACTCTCGCACTGCTTGCGCTTGTTCTGCTCGTTAGCTGTTCAGGAGGTTCCGGCGTCCCGCCGTCGGCATCCACGCCCCAAGCTCCAGCCCAGGCGCCACCCGAAGTCCCGCCCCAAACTCCCCCCGGAGCGCCCGCGATCGTGGTCACATTGACCCCGGCCAACGCCGCCATTTCCACGCTCGAGACCCAGACGTTTACGGCCGCTACCGAGCACGGAACGAACTCCGCGGTGACGCTGAAAGTCGATGGGATTACGGGCGGCAACGCGCAGGTGGGAGTCATCTCGGCCGCCGGGATCTACATACCGCCGCCCTCCGCGGGGACTCACACGATCTCGGCGACCAGCGTTGAAGCTCCCTCGATCAGCGCCGAAGTGACGGTGACGGTCGCTCTCCTTCGTGGCGTCCTGACCCATCACAACGACAACGCGCGTACCGGACAGAACCTCGAAGAAAAGGTGCTGACGCCCGCCAATGTCCGGAGCACGACATTCGGGAAGCTCTTCTCCTGGCCGGTGGATGGCTCCGTCTATGCGGAACCCCTCTACGTAGCGGATGTGCCGATCGCCGGCCAACTCCACAATGTTCTGTTCGTGGCCACCGAGCACAACAGCGTTTACGCCCTTGATGTGGACGATCCGCAGGGGGCCCCGCTCTGGCATGTCAGCTTCATCGATCCGGCCAACGGGATTACCACCGTTCCCTTCGAAGATGAGGCCTCGCCACCCGCGTACACCGGCCCGGGACCTGTCGTTCCCGGTGGCTGCGCCGACGTCGATTCGGAAATCGGTATTACGAGCACGCCGGTCATCGATGCGGCTGCCGGCACGCTCTACGTCGTGGCGAAGACCAAGGAACAAATTAACGGGAGCATTGCCTACGAATACCGCCTGCATGCCCTCGACATCACAACGGGTAGCGCCAAGCCCGGCTCAGGCCGGCCACTGCGAGCCGCCGTCCGAGGCACGACTGCACCGAACGACGGCCATGGCCAGGTGCTGTTCAGCGCCCTGCTTCAGAACCAGCGCGCGGCACTGCTCCTCACCGGCAACGTCATCTCGATCGCCTTCGGCTCCTATTGCGATATCTATCCCTACCAGGGATGGGTGCTGGCGGTCGATGCGACGACGCTCGATGCCGTGGGCCAATTCAATTCGGCGCCGAACGCCGATGTCGGTAAAGGCGGCATCTGGCAGTCGGGCGGCGGCCCGGTAGCCGATGGGAACGGCAACGTGTTCGTCGCTACCGGCGACGGTCCCTTCGACGCGGGCACCGGCGGGAATGATTACAGCGACAGCATCCTCAGGTTGAACAATGGAGCTTTGGGGGTCACCGATTACTTCACGCCCAATGACCAGCAATCCATGGGGGAAACGGATACAGACCTGGCGTCCGGAGGGCCTCTCTTGCTCCCTGATCAATCCGTCGGGCCGCCCCACCTGCTGTTGAGCGCCGGGAAACAGGGCGTCTTCTACTTGATCAATCGCGACGACATGGGTGCGTTCCAGGTAGGCAGCGACAGCCAGATCGTGCAGTCCCTGCCGGGCGAGGTCTGCGGAGCCGGTTCATGCCCGATATTCGGTGCGGCGGCCTACTTCAACAACAGAGTGTTTGTCGCGACCGCCCACGGCCACCTGAACGCGTACTCCCTGACGGATGGCAAGATCGCTCCCGCAGAGCAGTCCACGAACGTCTACCGCTGGCCCGGTGCGACTCCGGTCATCTCCGCCAATGGCACGAGCGATGGTGTGGCCTGGGCGCTGGAAACGAACGGCGGAGGAGAGCCTGCCGTGCTGCATGCGTACGACGCAGCCAACGTGGCCCACGAGATTTTCAGCAGCAACGAGAATTCCGCGCGCGACAACCCCGGACCTGCGATCAAGTTCGGCGTGCCGACCGTTGTGGGCGGCAAGGTCTTCGTCGGCTCACAGTTCCAGGTGTCTGCGTTCGGGCTGCTGCACTGACCGCCCGCGCGGCGGTCGTGCGCTTCTCGCGGGCTCGCTCGAGATGGTGCCGGCTGAGGGACTCGAACCCCCGACCCCCTGATTACAAATCAGGTGCACTACCAACTGTGCTAAGCCGGCTCGCCCAACGTCACGCCGGCATTATATCCCCGCGCGGCACGGCGCTTGTGCGCGGAGCCTCATCGCTCGCCCCAAAACGAGCGAGGCCGGCAATGCCGGCCCCGCTTTCCTTCGATTTGATCGGATCTCAGCCGGGCTTGCGAGCGCGGATGATGAACTGATCGGTGTGGCCCGCGACGGAGGGGTCGCGCACGCCCTTCGTGTGATCGTCGGCCGGATTGGCCAGGATCTTCGACTCGGCTTCGACCTTGAAGCCGGCCTTCGTCAGCACGTCTCTCGCGTTCTCGATCTGGATGCGGTGGAACGCCTTGTTGTCCTGGCCCGCGATGCCCGCGTGGTCGATGACGCCGAACACGCCGCCCGGCTTCAGCGCGTCGAACACGCCTTTCGCGAAGGCGACGGCGCCCGCTTCACCGCCCATGTTGTAGATGTCGTGCAGGTTCAGCGCGGTGACGGCCGCATCCGCGTTCTTGATGCCGGCGGCCGCGAGCTCGCCGTGCACCGCTGTGACGTTGCCGAGCCGGTCGTCCTTCGCCTTTTCCGCCGCAGCGAAACCCTCGCGCGAGGTGAAGAATTCGGGATTCTGTCCGTAAACCTTGCCTTTCGGGCCCACGGCCGACGACAGCACTTCCGTGAACCAACCGCCGAACGAGATCACGTCGATGACGCTCTGGCCGGTCTTGATGCCGAGAAACTGCACAGTCTCGATCGGCTTTCGCGCTGCGTCGCGATCCTTGTCCGCTTGCGGGCGCGCCGGCGATGCGAGCGCGGTTTTCATGCGCGTGGCCTGCTCATCCTGTGCTTGCGCCACGGTAGTAAGCGCGGCGCCGAATACGCAGAGCGCGAGTGTCCACGCGGCTTGTCTTGCGAATCTCATGTCATAGCTCCTGATGGGGTCCCCCGAAACCCATCCACCATAACCGAAAGGGTTTGGCCGCGCCAAACCGTGGGAGCCAAGAAATCTGTGTCTCTAACCCGCGACGGAACCGCACGGCCGCTGCTCGAGTCGCATGATGCGACCCGGCGGCTGCAGGCTTTCGAAGTCGAGGGTCTGATCGGCACGCAACGTCACTTCGACCCAGTACACCGTGGCCCGGCGCGTGCGGTCGACGACGTGCGGCTCGAAGCCGAGCGCGCGCACTTCGTCGCGCCGCCGGCTCACGCCACTGATCTCGCTGAACACGCCGAGCGACACGAGGTTGCCACTGTCGCTGTTCGGGATCACGTAAGAATCGCTGATGCCGCTCTCTCGAACCTTCGCGAGAATCTTGTTCGCTTCATCGACCGATGGAATAGCCTGGATGTAGACCCAGTAGCCGATCCAGAGGTCGCCCTCGGCCACGCGTTGCTCGGGCTCGAAGCCGGCCGCGCGCAGAGTCGAGGCCGCGGTCGCAGCCTGCGACAGCTCACGGAACGGACCGATCGTCGTGCAACGGCCCGTGGCGCCGGCCGGCGTCGAAGCGACCACGGTTTCTTTCGGCGCCGGTGTGACAACCACGGGCACGGGTGACGGTGTGGGTGCGGCGGCGGCCACCGCTGGCGGCACGCTCGGCGCTGTGCTCGCCGGCGTAGGCTCGGCGGCCGTGGGTTTCAGTTGCGCGTCGTTGACGCTACCCGCGCTGTGTAAATCCACGGGAACTTCGCTCACGAGCGTGATGCTCGGCAAAGTCGAATCTGCCGCGTGCAGCACCGGCGTGAGCGGGGCATACCACGTGTGCCACGCGGCAAACGCAAGGTTCGCGAGCACCAGCACGAGGAACAGATTGCGCATCAACGGCCCTTCTTTGCGAGGGACGCGCGCTCGGCGGAGAACAACGCGAGGCCCTCGAGCACCAAGTCTGCGCGCGCTTCCACCTTCGTTTCCAGCCACGGAGCAAGCTCCGCTGCATCGCCGCCCAAGAGGTAGACGCGTGGCGCAACGCCGGCAGCTTCTGCTACCGCGCGCACGGCACGATCAAGCGCACCCGAGATCGCGAGCATGGCGCCGTGACCGACGGCGGCGGCGGTGTCGCGACCGAGTAGCGCCAGCCCCTTCGGCGCTGCGCCCGGCGGCGGCGTTGCGCCTATGTTGCTCGTGCTGCGATCGAGCGCCGCCGCGAGAAGGCGCGCGCCGGGCAGGATCAGCCCACCGAGGTGTTCGCCATCCGCGGCCACTGCATCGAACGTCACCGCCGTGCCGGACTGGATCACGCACGCGGCGCCAGCCGCACGGCGGTAAGCCGCGAGCACTCCAAGCCACCGGTCGACGCCGAGCCGCTGCGGCTCTGCGTACGCGCAACGCACGCCGAAACGCTCGGCGCTCGTAGCGACGAACTCGACTTCCGCGCGACTGCCGATGACCGCGCGCAAACCCTGCGCCATCGCATCGCCGGCGACGTTCGCGACGAACAGCCGCGTGACGTCGGTGGGCAACGTGCGCGCGAACGTTTGCAACGCTGCGTCGCGAACGTCGCGATGCACGGCGTTGCCGTGCTGGCCGAGCCGCTTGCCGTCGTACAGCGCCCACTTGATGCGCGTGTTGCCGATGTCGACGAGTGCTTGCATCAGGCGCTCCGCAGGCTGACGTCGCCCGCGATGATGCGCCGGCGCGCGCCCGGCGCCGTCTCGATCAGCAGCGCGCCGTCGGCTTCGATGCCGAGCGCCGTGCCCGTGATGTGGCCGGCTGCCTCGTCGAGCTTCACTGCGCGGCCACGCAAGTAGTCGGCCGCGCGCCAATCGTCGCGATACGCGTGGAAGCCCGTCTCTGCATAGCTCGCGAACAATTCCGTGAGCTCTTCGATGAGCCCGATCGCGATCGCCGCGCGCGGCGGCGCGCCCCGCGGCGCGCATGCGGTCGCGAGATCAACCGCGCCGCGCGGCCAGTCGGAAAGCAGCGGCAAAAGCTCGGCCGGCAGCGCTACGTTGATGCCGATGCCGGCCACGACGTGGCACCCGCCCTGCCCTTCGGCCGTGAGCTCGAGCAGGATGCCGCCGAGCTTGCGCTCGTCCCACACGAGATCGTTCGGCCATTTCAGCGCTATCTCCACGCCGGCCACGCGCGCGAGCACGCGCCGCACGACGACGCCGACGGCGAGCGTCAGCGCCGAAAGCTCGGCGGGCGCAGCCGCAAACTGCCACGCGACGGAGAGACAGAGACCCGCGCCGAGCGGCGTGCTCCAGCGGCGGCCACGCCGGCCGCGGCCGGCTGTCTGATATTCCGCGATGCACGCGCCCAGCATGCCGGGCGATGGCGGCGGCGCCGCGAGCAGGTAGCGATTCGTCGATTCGATCTCCGTGAAGATGTCGAGCGCTGCGACCCGCGCCGCAACCTCAGGCGCCAGCGCCGAGCGCAAGGCGCCCGCGTCGAAGAGATCGATGCCGCGCCGCAGCTGGTAACCGACGCCCGGCACGGCATCGACCGCGAGGCCCCAGTCTGCAAGCTTTGGAATGTGCTTCCACACGGCGGCGCGCGTCACACCGAACGCGCGCGCGAGGTCCTCTCCCGAGTGAGCCTTACCGTCGGCCAGTGCAGCGAGTAGCTGTTCCGCGTCCACGCACGCTCACTTGCCGCCGAACAGGCGGCTCACGACCGGCCGCGAGAATCGCGACTCGGTGCCGTTCAGCATGCGCTGGATATTGCCACGGTGCGCGAAGATCACGAGCACACCGGTGGCGCACGCGAACAGAAACAGGCCTGTCTGCTCAGGCAGCGCAGTGAAGCCGATGAATACAAGCGCAATGAGCGCGGCGCCGACCGTGGCGAGGCCCACGAACCCCGTGAGCAGCACGATCAGCAGCCACGCGCCGAGCATGACGATGCCCGCCATCGGCGCCAGATAAAACACGAGGCCCGCCGCCGTCGCGCCGCCTTTGCCGCCGCGAAAGCCGAACCACACCGGGAACACGTGGCCGACAATCGCGCCGAACGCCACGGCGTACAACACGGTCGAGCGCTCGACGCCGGGATCGAGACCCACGAATGGCAGCACGAATGTCGGAAGCAGCGCGGCCGCGAGGATTCCCTTACCGACGTCGATGATCATGACGAGCAACGCGAACATCTTGCCCTGCGTGCGCAGCGCATTCGTGCCGCCCGGATTGCCGCTGCCCACCTTTCGAATGTCGACGCCGCGGAAATGCCCCACCACGAGGCTACCGAGCACCCCACCGAGCAGGTATGCGAGCGTGAACTTGAGACCCAGCTCCAGCATGCAGGGCGTACTCTCCCGCCTAGACGGCGCCCATGTTACGGCGTGGCAACGGGCTTGAGCCACGCGTCGCGGCGTTTCGCCGTTTCCGCGTCGATGGTCTCTTGCTGAACGAGATAGCAGGTGTCGATTGGCGCGGCCTTGAGCACGAGCCCCACCTCGAGCAGCTCGTCGCCGCGGAACGCCGTGGCTGTAACGCGTTCGCCGGACTCGAACCGTGCAAGCCGGCGGCGCAGATTGCGTTCATTGACGCGCAGGCGATCGAGCGCGACGAGCACGTCGCCGGGGTGCAAGCCCGCGCGCTGCGCGGAGCCGCCTTCCAGGATCGTGGTGAGCTCGACTCCGCCCTCACGCGAGCGGTAGCCGGCGCCAAGCGCCAAGGTTTCGCCGTTGGCGGCGCGCGGCGTGCCGCCCGCGTCATCGCCGCCGGCAGATGCGCGCAGTTCGAGTGTGATGCCGAACTTTGCGAGCAGCTCCGCGAGCGGCAAATCTTCCGTGCCGCGAATCGCGGCGTCAAAAAACGGCGCGAGATTCAGCCCGCTGATCTCCGCTGCGAGCTGCTCGAAACCATCCTCCGGCACACCGATGCCGCGAGCGCCATAGCGCTGCCACAGCGCACGCATAACGTCGTCGAGCGACGTGCGGCCGGCGGTGTCCGCGCGCAACGTGAGATCGAGCGCGAGCGCGACGAGCGCGCCTTTCGTGTAATAACTGATGCTCGTGTTCGGATGATTCGGCTCGGGCCGATACAGAATGTCCCACGCGTCGAAGCTCGACTGCGCGAGGCTCTGCTTGAACCGGCCCGGCATTCGATACACGCGCGTGAAGAGCTCGCCGAAGCGCTGTAACAACGCCGCGACGCTCAACACTCCGCTGCGTAACAGCAACAGGTCCTGGTAGTAGCTCGTGATGCCCTCGAACACCCAGAGCAGGCGCGTGTAGTTGCGCTGATCGAGCCGGTACGGAATGAACGCGGCCGGCTTGCTGCGCTTCACATGCCAGGTGTGGAAGTACTCGTGGCTCGCGAGTGCAAGGAAGCGCTGATAATCGCGCGGCTGCCCCTGCTCGCCTGGCTTCGGCAGTTCATCGCGATTGAAGATCAGGCTCGTGGACGCACGGTGCTCGAGGCCCCCGTAGCCCTCGCCCACGGCGAGGCACAGGAAATAGTAGCGGTCGAACGGCGCCGGCTTTCCGAAGAACTCGATCTGCGCCGCGCAGATTTGCGCGAGGTCGGACGCGACGCGCTCGAGATCGGATTCGAACCGGCCCGCGACCACAAGGTGATGCGGCACGCCGGCCGCGATGAATTCCACGCTCTCGAAGTCGCCGATCTCGACCGGGTGGTCGAGCAGCTCGTCGTAGTCGGCGGCCGTGTAGGAACCGAAGCCGCTCTCGTCGAGCGTTCCATGCGTGAGCGCCGTGGCCACGCGCCAGTCTTCACACAGCGAGTGCGGCGGCGGCTCGATCGTAAGCTCGATCGGCGCAGCGTCCTGGCCTTCCGGCAGCAGGAATAGGCACGGGCCGTTGAAATACCCGCGCTGGCGGTCGAGCCAGGCGCCCCGTACGGATTGATCGAGCGCGTAGACCGTGATCGTGAACGTCAGCGTGCGTCCGGCGCCGNNACATGACGCGCAAAGTCACGTAGCAGGTAGCTGCCTGGGATCCATGCTGGCAGCGAGAACCGCTGCTCGGTTGCGGGGTCGTCGATGCGGCACTCGACTTCGAAGTGGTGCCGATCGAGGTCGGCGAGACGAACGCGATAGCGAATCAGAGCCAAGTCCTCCGCGCACGATTAAGAGCGCCCGAATTCAGGCGCGGCATTGTCGCATGCCGCGCTGTGCTAAGGTTGCCGCAGGCGGTGCCCAGAAAGGGCTAAGAGGGAACGCAGTAGAAACTGCGGCTGTTCCCGCAACTGTGAGCGGCGAGGTTTCGCGCTTAGGCCACTGAGGAAACTCGGGAAGGCGCGTGAAACCGCTTGAAGCCGCGAGCCAGGAGACCTGCCGCCTAAGTCGTCCTACCGTGTGCCGGGAAAGCGCGCGGAGCGGAATTCCGTCGTGGCGACGCTCGGACAACGAGCCTAAGCCGCGCGCGTTTGCATCGCGGCTCTGGCGACACGCTGGGAGCCACGATGCCGCCACTGCAACGATCGACCCGCACCGCGTCGGCGCGCGTGCTCACGCTTGCTGCGGCGCTTTGCGCTCCCGCGCTTGTCAGCCACTCGGCGCTCGCGGCACCGCCGACGGTCGCATCGATCAACGTCTGCGCGGATCAGCTCGTGCTGGCGCTCGCCGACCCACAGCAGATATTGAGCGTGAGCTGGCTCTCGGCCGATCCTGAGGAATCGTTGTTCGCGAGCGCGGCGTCACGGCACGCGCTGAACTACGGCACGGCCGAGGAGCTCTTGCGATTCCATCCGGACGTCGTCATCGCCGGCGCATACACGAACGCATTTACGCGTGCGCTACTTATCCGGCTCGGTTATCACGTGGTCGAGCTGATGCCGGAAGACACGGTCGCGGAGATCGAAAACAACCTGCGCAAGGTCGCCGACGCGGTGGGTCATCCCGAGCGCGGCGATCAACTCGTCGCTGCGATACGCGCTGAATCGCGCGAGCTCGATGCGCACCGCCCCGCGCACGCGCCGGCGACCGTGGTCGTGCGGCCCGGCGGCTTCACGGTCGGTAAGCATTCGCTGGCAGACTCGCTGATGACACTTGCCGGCATACGCAACGTCGCAGCCGAGCAAGGGCTCGATCGCTGGGGCAGCTTGTCGATGGAGACGCTGCTGCGCAGCGCGCCGGAGCTGCTCGTGCTGACCGGCTATCGGCTCGCGCAGCCGTCGCTTGCGAACATGATGCTCGAGCATCCGGCGCTCACGCGCCTTCGCACCGAACACCCCACGACGACGATTCCGGCAGCGTACTGGGCCTGCGGCCTGCCGCAGAGCCTCGACTCGGCCGCGCTACTGCAGACCGCAGCCGCGCGATGAGCGCTACCTTAAGCACCGGCCGCCACTGGCGACTCTGTGCCGCGCTCGGTGTGCTCGTGTTGGCGGCCGCTGCACTGTCTTTGTTGCTCGGCCGCAGCAGCGGGGGGCCCACGATTGGCTTCGGCGGGCCCGAGCTCGGCGCCGTGATCCTGCGCGAGATTCGTTTGCCGCGCACGCTGCTCGCGCTGCTCGTCGGCGGCACACTCGGCCTGTGCGGCGCGGCGCTGCAAGGCCTGCTGCGCAACCCGCTCGCGGAGCCGGGGCTGCTCGGCGCGTCAAGCGGCGCGGCGCTCGGCGCGGTGCTCGTGTTCTATTTCGGGCTCGCGGGCGGCGACTCGCTGCTGCTGCCGCTCGGCGCCGTCGCGGGCTCGTTGCTCTCACTCGCGTTGCTGTACGCGCTAGCCGGCAAGAGCAGCGATCTCCTCACCGTCGTGCTGGCAGGCATCGCCATCAACGCGTTCACCGCCGCGCTGACTTCACTCGTGCTGAATTTCGCACCGAGCCCCTACGCTGCGCTCGAGATTCTGTTCTGGATGCTCGGCTCGCTTGCCGACCGCAGCCTCGTGCACGTGTGGCTCGCGCTGCCGTTGATGATCCCGGGCTGGCTGCTCGTGATCGCCGCAGCCCGCGGCCTCGATGCGCTCACACTCGGCGAGGAAACGGCGGCGAGCTTAGGCTTCGACCCGCGCCGCACGCAGTGGCTCGTGGTGACCGGCACGGCGCTCGCGGTCGGTGGCGCGGTCGCCGTCACGGGCGTCGTCGGCTTCGTCGGCCTCGTCGTGCCGCACTTGCTGCGGCCGTGGGTCGGACATCATCCGAGCCGACTACTGTTACCCAGCTTCTTGGGCGGCGCGTTGCTCGCCACGCTCGCCGACAGCACGATCCGGCTCATGCCGCCGGGGCCCGAGCTCAAGCTCGGTGTCGTGACGGCGTTGCTCGGCGCCCCGTTCTTCCTGCGGCTCGTGATCTCGTCCCGAAACGCCGCAGCAAACTGAGGCGACGATGGCGCTCGTAACCGACGCACTCGAAATTCGCTACGGCGCGCGGTGTGCCGTGCACCCCACATCGCTCACGCTCGAGCCGAGCGGGTTCGTCGCGCTCGTGGGCCCGAACGGCGCCGGCAAGAGCAGCCTGCTGAAAGCGCTGGCGGGCCTCGCGTCACATACCGGCACGATCACATGGCAAGGCCGAGCGCTGGGTACGCTCGCTTCGCGCGAGCGTGCGCGCACGATCGGGTATCTCGCTCAGGCGTCGACCGTGCACTGGCCACTCAACGCACGCGACGTCGTAACGCTCGGGCGGCTGGCGCACGGCCGGTACGGCGTGGCGCCGACCGCGGCCGATCGCGAGGCCGTCGAGTGGGCGCTTGCGCAGACGGCGACCGCTGGCCTCGCGGATCGCAGCGTCAGCGCGCTATCGGTCGGCGAGCGCGCGCGCGTGTTGCTGGCTCGCGCGCTGGCCGTTCGCGCTCCCGTGCTGCTCGTCGACGAGCCGATCGCGATGCTCGATCCGTTCCACCAGCTCGAGGTCATGGGCGTGCTCTCGCGTTATGCGCGCGGAGCGGCGGGTGGCGCGCCCGCTCTCGTGGTAGCCGTGCTGCACGATCTGACGCTCGCCGCGCGCTTTTGCGGCCGCGTGTTGCTGATGAGCGAAGGCCGCGTCGTCGAGGATGGCACGCCGGCCACGACCTTGAGTGCGGACAGCGTGCGGCGCCACTACCACGTGGAGCCGTTCGTTACGCAGCACGAGAGCGAGCCTGTGGTCGTGCCGTGGCGCTCGCTCGCTGACGGCGTGCAGCGCGCGCGCGACTAGCCCGCGCGCTGAATCGCGGGGCGCGCCGCGACGGCCTCACTCCACTGCTTCAGCGCGGGCCGGCCGTCGACAGGGTTCGTCCCCGTGGCGCGCGGCGCAAAGCCGAGATACACGAACGCGACAATATCCGCGTAGGTGAATCGCTGGCCCGCCACGAACTCGCTTTCGCCGAGGCGCGTCTCGAGCTTATCGAAGAAGATGGCGGCACGGCGCTGGCCACGTTCTGCAAGCGCGGGGATCTGCTCCCACGCCACCGGCCCGGGCAATGCGCGGCCTTTGAACGCCTCGTGGCCGTTGCGCAGAGATTCCTGCAGAGGCAGGTAGCCCTCGAGCGTGAGGATGTCGTTCCACATCAGCACGTAGGCCTGCTCGCGGGCGCCCAGGCCCATCAGATTCGGTTCCGGCCGTTGCTGCTCCAAGTAATGACAGATCGCGAGACTCTCGGTAAGGCACGTGCCGTCGTCGAGTTCGAGCACGGGTACCGTGGCGCTGGCGTTCTTTGCCAGGAAGGCGGGCTCTTGCTGCGCGCGCGCTCGAAGATCCACGTCCACGGTGGGCACGTCGAGGCCCTTCTCGGCAATGAAAAGACGCACTTTCCGCGGGCTCGGTGCGGAGCGGTAGTCGTATAACTTCATAACAAACCTGAGGTGTGGGCCGCGCCATTCAGTCTACACGCGGCCTGGCGCGAGACTGCCCCGTATAATCGCGGCATGGCCAACCTGGTCACGCTCAGCCGACTGCTGCTACTGCTCGTGGTCGTGGCCCTGTCCTATGTGCCGCCGACACCGTGGCAGTTTGCGAACTTCTTCCTGATCATCCTGATCTTCGCCAGCGACGGATTCGACGGCTATGTCGCACGCAAGCGCAACGAATCCAGCCTGTTCGGCGCCTTGTTCGACATTGCCGGCGATCGGATCGTGGAGCTCACGCTGTGGGTCGTAGCCGCCGACACGGACCTCGTGCGCGCCTGGGTGCCGCTCGTGTTCATCTGGCGCGGAGTGATCGTCGACGCGATTCGATCGAGCAACGCCGTGGCGCGGGGTGTGGCGCCGTTCGCGCTGATGCGCTCGCAATTCGGCAAGTTTGTCGTCGCCGGCAAGTTCGTGCGGGTGCTGTATGCGGTGGTGAAGGCGTCGGCGTTCGCGGGCCTCGCGCTACAGGGGCCGTTCCCACATTTCCTGCCGAAGCTCTGGGGTTACGTGGGCTTTGCGCTGACGGCGCTCACATACACCTTCGTTTACCTGGCAGTGCTGTTATGCCTGGCGCGAGGCGTGCCCGTCGTCGCGGAATTCGTCTATTCGCAGAAGGACGATATCCTGCGACGTCCGGGTAGGAAGCAATGACGCTCGCAATCTTCGACATCGACGGCACCCTTGTACGCGGCGGCACCGAGCGGCGTTTCTGGGGCTATCTGCTCGCACGAGGCCGCCAAGGGCCGCGGCAGATCTTGGCTGGCGCTTGGTTCCTGGTGCGATACCTGCCGCGCTATGGCGTTCACGTCGCCAAGAAGAACAAGGCCTATCTCGTTGGGCTCAAAACCGCCGACGTCGCGGCACTGGCCGCGGACTTCGTGGCACGCGAAGCGCTGCCGCGGCTTGCCGAGCCGGTCGTTGAGCGGCTGCAACAACACCAACGCGCCGGCGATACAGTCGCACTGCTGTCGGGCACGCTCGAGCCGATCGCACGTGCGCTGGCGCAACATCTCGGCGTGCAGCATGTGCGCGCGACGGTGTGCGCGGAACGTGATGGCCGTTATCTGGCGCAGCCGCCCGTCGTGCATCCCTTCGGCGCTTTGAAGGTGGGCTTGGCCAAGGAGCTCGCGACACAGCTTGGCACGGAGTTGAATCTCGCCACCGCGTACGCCGACTCGGCGCACGATCTCGAATTGCTCGAGGCGGTGGGGTCGCCCGTGGCCGTGGAGCCCGATCGGACATTGCTGCGTACAGCGCACACGAAAGCGTGGGACGTAATCCCAACGGACGCACGCCACGAGGTGCCGCGCAAGCCGGGCGCCGCCGAGCGCGGCTACATGTAAGCCAGCTGGCTGTTCGCGACGAGGTCGAAGGGAACGCTGCGGTTTCGACCCTGGAGCTTCGCGGTGTACAGCGCCTTGTCCGCCGCCTTCAAAAGCTCGTCGACGCTGCGGAATTTGCGACCGTCGTTGTGCGTGGCCATGCCGATCGAAATCGTGACGTTCAAGTCACGTCGCGTGCCCACGTCGTGGCGAGCCTCGCGGAACGCACGCACGATTCGCTCGCAGATCGTCTTCAGCAGCGGATACTCGGTGTTCGGGAACACGAGGATGAATTCCTCGCCGCCGTAGCGCGCGACCACGTCGGCGGCACGCACATTGGCCCTCAAGATGTTCGCCGTCGTGACGAGGATCTGATCGCCCATGGCGTGGCCATAGGTGTCGTTCACCGACTTGAACTTGTCGAGATCCGCGAAGGCCACGCTTAGCGGCGTGTTGTGAGCCTCGCTGGCGCTGAATGCGTCGCGCATGAATTCGTCTAGATAGGCGCGATTGAAAAGGTTCGTCAGCGGGTCGCGCTTGTTCGATTCTTCCAGCCGCTTCGTCCGCTGCTCGAGCGACTCCGTGCTGCTCTTCAACGTGTCGACGGCCTGCAGCGCCTGCAGGTTGCGCAGCATCAGCGCATCGCGGGCTTCGTCGAGAATTTCGTCGGAGTGTGCCGTCGAGAGGATCTCAGTCTCGAAGATGCTCTCGGCATCCGGGATCATGTTGCGGATCTCGGCCAGAAGTTCGCCCAAGCCTTCCTTGTCGATGTCGAAGTAGCGCGCGGCTTGCTCGGCCAACGCCACGAAGTCGCGGTCTCCGCTCGAGTCGAGGAACGACTCAGCGATAGCGCTCGCGAGCGCCACGCAACGCACGAAGACGCCATGCGGGCTCTGCTTCGGCACCTTCTCAGGCTCATGGCTAGCCGCCACGACCTGCTGCGTTCGCTCCGGGAATTGCCACCGATCGAGCAGCCAACCGCTGACGGCGGCATGGTCGACGCCGAGCTCGTCCTGCTCGCGCTTGATGACAGCCGCTTGGCGCACCTGGCTCGGCCCGATCTCGCCGTAGAGGCCGGGCACGGCGCGGTCGAGCGCCATCATGCCGATGTCCTGGATCAGGCAAGCGAGGAACAGCTCCTCCGAGTCCTTGACCGCAATCACGCGCGCGAGCACGTGGCTCGCCGTAGCCGACAGCAGCGCCCGACGCCAATAGAGGGGATAGTCGAGACCGCCCGTGCCGTTCTCTTTGCCCCAGGATTTCAGCAGCGAGAACGAGAGCGCGAGCGAAATCGTCGCGTTTAGACCGATGACCATGAGCGCCTGGCGCAGGTTCTCCGTCTTCCGCTGGCGGGCGTACATTGGAGAGTTGGCGATTCGCAGAATCTTGGCGGTGATGGCCGGATCCAGCGCCAGCACTTCGGCGATTCGCGCCATGTCGGCTTCAGGATCGTTCGCGAGCCGTATGATCTTGGTCGCGACCCCCGGCGGACTCGGCAAATTGTTGCAGCTCTCGATTCTTTTTCTAAGTTCCGGCGTTAGCAAGACGGATACCCCTACGCGATATGGAGCGAGTTGGCGCAGCGCGCCCGCTTCAATTGCGGCACGTCACTGGCTACGAACCAGAGTCGGCATTCGAAACAGATATCTTAAGAGCCGCTTTGACATAATCAGAGACCGACGTCTCACGACGCTCGTCTCGCGAGTGAACCACGTACGATTTCGGCACTGAATGACCACGCAAGCATGGATCGAGGTTCGCGAAGTCTCGAAAGCGTACGGCGCGCAGCCCGTGCTCGACCGCGCGTCGCTCGCGATCGAACGCGGCACGCTGGTTGCGGTGATCGGCCGCAGCGGTTCGGGTAAGTCGACGCTTCTGCGCCTGATCGGCGGGCTCGAGCCTGCGGATTCGGGCACCGTCCGGGTGGGCGGTGCGGATTTGGGCGCGTATTCGGAAGCCCAGCGCGCGGCCTGGCGCCGCCGGGACTTGGGCTTCGTATTCCAATTCTTCAACCTGTTGCCGACGCTGACGGTGGTAGAGAACGTGGAGCTGCCGCTCGCACTGAACGCGGTGGCTGCGCCGGAGGCACGGCGTCGCAGCCACGCGCTACTCCAAGAGCTTGGGGTCGGCTCCTGCGCCGAACGCTTCCCGGAAGAGATCTCCGGCGGTGAACAGCAGCGCGTTGCCATCGCGCGTGCGGTCGTGCACGAACCGCAGCTCGTGCTTGCGGACGAACCGACCGGCAACCTGGATCTCGAAACCGCGGGGCAAGTTCTCGCGCTGCTGCGTCACACGTGCGAGAGCCGCGGAACCACGCTCGTGATCGCGACGCACAGCGCGGACGTGGCTGCACAGGCAACGCGCGTAATCGGGATTCGCGGCGGCCGCATCGAGGAACAGACGTCGTGATCCGGCTACTGAACCGCGCGTCCCTGCGGTTCTACCTGCGCCACCCGTGGCAGCTTGGGCTTGCGGTCGCCGGCATCAGTCTCGGTGTTGGCGTGTTCGTCGGCGTGGAGCTCGCGAACGATAGCGCCGCTCGCGCGTTCGACCTCTCAGCCGCGCTGGTGCGCGGCAGCACCAGCCATCGTCTCGTCCCCATCGGCGCCGACTTGGACGAGAGAGTCTATCGAGACGTCGTGATCGATCGAAACATTGCGAGCGCCGCGCCTGTGATCGAGGCCGACGTTGGCATCGCCGGGCACCCCGGGTTGCGCGTACCGCTACTCGGTGTGGACCCGACCCAGGAAGGCGCTCTGCGTAGTTTCGCCGCGTTTACGCCTGGGCGCGCGGGTGGAGATCTGACACGCTTGATGACGGAACCCGGCACTGTGCTGGTACCGACAGCCTTAGCCACCGAGCTTGGCGTGGTGCCAGGATCGGAACTGACGCTGCAGATCGCGGGCCGCGAAACCGTTGTGCACGTGCTCGGCGTCATCGGGAGCTTGGCGAGCGACGTGCAGGCCGAGCCGCCGTTGCTCGCCGACATCGCAACAGCACAGGAACTGCTCGGCACACCGGGGCGAATCACGCGTATAGATCTGCGACTCGGGGAAAGCGAAGCCGCCGCGCTCGCAGCGACGCCGCCGGATGGGACGATCCTCGTGCCCGCGGGATCGCAGCGCGCTGCGTTCGACGAGCTGGCGACCGCGTTTCGCACCAACCTCACTGCGCTCGGTTTGCTCGCGCTCGTCGTCGGCACCTTCCTGATCTACAGCACCATGTCGTTCGCAATCTTGCAGCGGCGCGCGACCTTCGGAGTGCTGCGGGCGATCGGTGTCACACCACGAGAACTGCTCAGCAGTGTGCTCATCGAAGCGCTCGTGCTGGCTGCCGTCGCGACGGGATTGGGGCTACTGCTCGGCCGCGGCCTCGCCGCCGGCCTTGTCGACCTCGTGCTGCGCACCATTGGCGACATCTATTTCAGCAACGTGGTCGAGGCCGCGAGACCGTCGCCGTGGATTTACGCGCAAGGGGCGGCGTTAGGCACGGCTGCCACGCTGGTTGCGGCTTTGAAGCCAGCGCTCGATGCGGCACGGGCATCGCCCGCGGCCGTGTTACGACGCGCAACGCTGGAACGGAGCGCAAAGAAAGGCGCCGTGCGTGCTGCGTGGCTGGCATTGCCATTGCTCGCGGTCAGCGCAGCAGTCCTTGTGTTCGGACCGAAGAACCTCGTGGCAGCGTTCGGCAGCCTATTTGCCGTGCTGGCCGCGGGTGCTTTGCTGACGCCCTTGGCGACCGTCGCGTTGATGGCGACACTCGACCGGTTGTTTGGGCGGTTTCTCGGGTTGCCGGCCGTGATCGCGGTCCGTGGAGTCAGCGCGTCGCTGAGCCGAACGGGCGTCGCGACCGCAGCGCTCGCTGTGGCTATAGGAACCGTCAACGGGGTGGGATTGATGATCGGCAGCTTCCGCACGAGCCTGAGCACCTGGCTCGAGACAACGCTGACGGCTGACTTGTACGTGACCGCCGACCCAGCGACGCCGCTCGTCGCAGACTCCGACGTGCTCGCGATGTTGGAGCGGGTGCCTGGCGTCGCGGGTGTTAGCCTCGCGCGCGCACTCGTGGTTCCGACATCGGTTGGCCAGATCGCCGTTCGCGCGTTTCGTCCGGGCGCACGAGGGTTTGGCCTCACGATCGTCAGCGGCGCGCCGGACGCCGCTCTTACCGCGCTCGCCGAAGGGCGCGGCGTCGCGGCATCGGAACGGCTTATGTTTGCGCGCCACCTGAATGTCGGCGACGAACTGACACTCCCGAGCCCGTCGGGGCCGCAACGTCTGCCTATTGTCGGCGCGTATCGAGATTTCAACACCGGCAACTACACGATAGTGATGGCGCTCGCGCGATACCAGGCGAGTTGGAAGGACTCAACGATCACCGGGCTGGGCGTGGACCTTCAAGAGGGCGCGGACGCCGCGGCTGTCGAAGCGGCCTTGCGGGGCGTGCTCGGGGGCGACAGCGGGGTACGCGTCAGATCCAGCAGCGGAATCGAGGAGCTGTCGCTGGCGGTGTTCGATCGGACGTTTCGGATCACAGAAGTACTTCGACTGCTGGCCGCGGTGGTGGCGTTCTTTGGAGTATTGAGCGCGTTGCTCGCGATCGAGCTCGATCGAGCTCACGAGATCGGTGTGCTGCGGGCATTGGGTTTTGCGCCGCGTGATCTGGCCACGAGCCTGCTGACGCAGACAGGACTGCTGGGCCTTGCGGCGGGTCTCGTGGCAATTCCACTCGGCACCAGTCTGGCGGCGCTGCTCGTCCACGTGATCAATCGGCGTTCGTTCGGGTGGACGATGGACTTCGCGCTCACTTTGGAGCCACTTGCCGCTGGGCTAGCACTGGCAATCGGCGCAGCGCTGTTGGCGGGCGTGTATCCCTCTTGGCGGGCGAGTCGCGTAATCCTCGGCGCTGCGCTGCGCGAGGAGTGACGGTGCGTGTGCTGCTCGCGGTGTCGTTCCTGCTCATTGCAGCTTGTTCGCGGCAGGATGCGAGTGACGATGCGCGGCCACCCAGCGCTAATGTTGGTCTTCGTTACCTCAGAGCACAGGACGACGCCGGGTTCGAGACGGCGAGCGAGCCGCGATCTCTGGTGTTTCCCGAGGATCACGGCAGCCATCCGCGGTTCCGCACGGAATGGTGGTACTTCACTGGCAATCTGCAGTCCGCGGACGGGAGCCGTTATGGGTTCGAGCTAACTTTCTTTCGCGTGGGCCTGCGTCCGCCGGAAGGGGGCTCACGATCTGGGTCTGCGTGGGGGAAGGCCCAGGTGTGGATGGCGCACCTGGCGGTCACGGATGCTGCCCAACAGCGGTTTGTGGCGCGCGAGCGCATCGCACGGGAAGCGCTCGGGCTGGCGGGCGCAGAGCCCTGGGCTACTCGTGTTTGGGTTAAGGGCTGGACCGCGACGCGCGCTGGCGACGGGGATCAGGAGCGGTGGCAACTCAGCGCGCGCGATGGAGACCTGGGCTTGCAGCTGGATCTCGCGACCCACGAGGCTCCGGTCCTGAACGGGAACGCCGGTCTCGACCGCAAAGGTCCTGAGCCAGGCAGCGCCTCGTACTACTACTCGCTGCCGCGACTCGCGACGTCGGGAGTACTCATGATCGACGGGCGGGAGATCGCGGTAACGGGAAGCTCGTGGATGGATCGCGAGTGGAGCACGAGCGCGCTCGGCGCAGACGTTGTGGGGTGGGATTGGTTCGGGCTGCGCCTGTCGGACGGCGGGAGCCTGATGTTCTATCGCCTGCGTAGGCGCGATGGGACGGCCGGTGCGTTCAGCGGAGGGACGTTAGTTGACGCGGCGGGTCGCAGGAACCGACTCGGTCGCGACGATGTGGAGTTGACGCCGATCGATTACTGGACGAGCCCGTTGCGCGGGACGCGGTACCCGATTGCGTGGCGTTTGAGGGTGCCGTCCGAGCAGATCGCTCTCGAGGTTCGTCCGTTTGCACCGAATCAGGAGCTGAATCTGTCAGTGCGCTACTGGGAGGGTGCAGTGAGTGGCAGCGGCACAGGGCCGGGTGGTGACCAGGTTACCGCGGACGGCTATCTGGAGCTGGCCGGGTATTGAATTCTGGCCACCCAAAAAGAAGAACCCCCAGTTCCGTGAGGAACCGGGGGTTCGCGTTAAGAGCCTGGCGATGACCTACTCTCGCGTGAGTAAACCCACACTACCATCGGCGCTGGACGTTTTCACTTCCGAGTTCGGAATGGGATCGGGTGGTTCCCGCCCGCTATTGCCGCCAGGCAAACCGTTATGCGCTCCGCTGCTCTCAAGGAGCCAGCCGAACGCGCAATTTGGAATGATCCGTCTTCGTCGCACACACCCAAACTGTTTGAGTGTTATATGGTCAAGCCTCACGAGCAATTAGTACTGGTTAGCTTCATCGATTACTCGACTTCTACACCCAGCCTATCAACCTCGTAGTCTACGAGGGCTCTTTAGGAGGATCGAGTCCTCAGGGAAATCTAATCTTGGGGTGGGCTTCCCGCTTAGATGCTTTCAGCGGTTATCCCTTCCGTACATAGCTACCCGGCGGTGCCACTGGCGTGACAACCGGAACACCAGAGGTACGTCCACTCCGGTCCTCTCGTACTAGGAGCAGCTCCCCTCAAATTTCC
>PMCP01000038.1:0-5055 GCA_003155415.1 Gammaproteobacteria bacterium
GTCAGCGGGATCGGCGGCGGATTCAGCCACACGTCGCTCTGGCCATGCCGCTGCACGAGCGTGCGCGCGTTACCGGGGTTCGATTCCATGTGCAGGATGCGCGACGCGTGCGCATAAAGCACCGGGTCGTCCTGGACCTGCTCGTAGCTCGGCAACCTTATATAGCTGCGCTCGCGATCAGCTGTCGGCACGCGGCGCGCGAAGCGCACGACGCTCACGCCGGGTTCTTTCGCCGCCGCCTCGTTTGAGGTGGCCGCGATCTCGGCTTCCGTCGCGTATGGATTCGGCGGCGAATCGATGCGGCCCGGCAGGTCGAGATGCGTCGAGTCGATTTCCGTCCAGTCGGCGCCGGCAGCGTTGCCGAGTAGTGCAGTGCCGCGCACGTTGCGAATCTGCGCCGGCTTCTCGCCTGCAGCGAGTCGGTGCGCGATCTCGACGATCTGGCGTTCGCCGTTGCCGAACACGAGCAAGTCGGCGCGCGAGTCGAGCAGGATCGAGCGGCGGACCTTCTCTTGCCAGTAGTCGTAGTGCGCGATGCGCCGCAGGCTGGCCTCGATGCCGCCGATCACGATCGGCGCCTCGGCGAACGCTTCGCGTACGCGTTGGGAATAGACGATGACACTGCGATCCGGGCGCTGGCCGCCTGCGCCGCCGGGCGTGTACGCGTCGTCGCTGCGCACGCGTTTGTCGGCCGTGTAGCGGTTCACCATCGAGTCCATGTTGCCGGCCGTGATGCCGAAGAACAGGCTCGGAGGGCCAAGCCGCTCGAAGTCAGCAGTGGATCGCCAGTCGGGCTGCGAGATGATGCCGACGCGAAAACCCTGTGCCTCGAGCACGCGGCCCACTACACCCATGCCAAAGCTCGGATGATCGACGTAGGCGTCGCCCGTCACGAGAATCACGTCGCATTGATCCCAGCCGAGCGCATCCATCTCGTCGCGCGACATCGGCAGGAACGGTGCCGGCGTCAAACGATGCGCCCAGAACTTTCGGTAGCCGAATAGATCGGGCGCACGCAGCAGGGGTTTTTCGGCCGTGGACTGCATCGGGCGGGGGTGGTGTCGCGAAGCCAGGTGGCGGTCGGACGAGCAGGGTACCACCGCGCGTGTCGGTCGAGCAGGTGTTTCAGTAGCACCGTGGCGGGCGGCTGGCGCGGGCAGGGGAAGGCTCGTACTGTGCGTCTCCCGGATTGGCCACACATGAGACGTAATGACGGTCTTCATATCGATGCTGCGCGCTGTCAACGTTGGCAGCACCAGCCGGATCAAGATGGAGCCGCTGCGCGCGGCGTACGAAGGGCTCGGCTTCAAGGACGTGCGCTCGTTGCTGCAGAGCGGCAACGTGTTGTTTCGCACGAGCATCAAGGACTCGCGCCAGCTCGCGCGCCGAATCAAACAGGAGCTCGAACGGAAGTTCGGACTCGAGATCGAGGGCGTGATCCGCACCCTGCCGGAGCTTGCAAGCATCGTCGACCGCAGTCCTGTGCTCTCGCCGCGCGCCGATCCCGCGAAGCTGCTCGTGATGTTCCTCGCCGGTGTGCCGGACGCGCAGGGGCAGGCACGGCTCGTAAAGGCGCACAAAGGCCCGGAGATGCTCGAGATCCGCGGCCCGGAGGTCTACCTCTACTATCCCGAGGGTGTGGGCCGCTCGAAATTGACGACGGCCGTTCTGGAGCGCCACTTGGGAGCGGTGGGCACGGCCCGCAACTGGAACACGCTGACGAAACTAGTGGAGGCCGCACGGGACATCGAACGCGGCGAGAACGCAGCGGAGTAAGATGCCAGCACAATCAGCTGCAAGGAGCGCGAAGCTATGGCCGACGAGCCAGGTCACGATTCCTCCGAGAAGCCGAGCGATTTTGAACAGAACCTACGGGCGCGCTCCACGTGGCTGCGCCTCGTGTTCATGATCGCGATCGGAATCTGCCATGAGGTTGCACGCCTCGTCGGTGCTGTAGTCGTGTTGCTGCAGTTCTTGCACGTGCTGTTCACGGGTCAGCCGAACGTGCGTCTCAAAGACACCGGCTTGTCACTCGCGCAGTACTTCTATCAGGTCGCGGAGTATCTGACCTTCAACACCGAAGTGCGGCCGTTCCCGTTCGATTCGGAATGGCCTACGCCGCGGCGCCAGTAGCGACGCGGCACACTCACAGCCGGTCGAGCAAACGGCCGGTCGATGTTTCCCGGCCGCGGTCGAACGCCGCCAGTGCGGCGTGCGTGTACGGCGTGAGCTGCCGCTTGCCGTAGCGTACGAACCCCACGGCCCGCAGTTCCGTCAGCGATTTGCGGTAGTGGTCGAGTAGCGCGTCCGACAGTGCCGCGCCCCCGTGTTTCAGAACGATGCCGGCCGCACGCGAGAGCATGCGTGCCCGCTCGGGTAGCTCGCTGACAGCGGACACGGCAAGCAATGACGAGACCTCGAACACCGAACGGCCTTCGGTGTCGGCGGTCGAGCGCAGCTCCTTCCACAAACCCGTGACGGCCGCGGGCCCCGGCAATTGCGGCGCCGGCAATTGACGAGTCTCCGTGACGAGCCGCGACCATTCACGGCGCAAGCTCGCGACGTCGAGTGGCGGCGTGTTTACCGTGCTCGCAAGGTGGGCCGCGCCGCGTTCGAGCCCCCCGAGCAGCTGCTCCATTGTGGCAAATGACGCGCCCGGCCCGAGCAGGCCTTCGCGCTGCAGTTCCGCTGCGATTTCGGGAATGAGGCGGCGACCGAATCCGCACACATCCGCGAGTGCGGCGAGCACCCACACGGGCGAGGCGCGGAACGCGAGGATGCCCATGATCTCGATGCCATTGCCTGCGGCGCGGCGCAGCAGGAAATTCTCGCCGAGCTGCTCGTCGTTCGGCGTCGCACCGTGAACCTGGCCGACGTCGCGGATCAGGAACGAGAGCGGGACATCGACGAGATTGCGGTAGAGCTTGCCACGGCGTAGTCCGAGCGGCAGTGCCACGGCCGCCACTTCGTGCACGACGCCTGCGGTCAATGCCGAAGCCGAGCGCACGAGGCGTTCGGGCAACGATGCCGCGTAGCGAATACCGGCACGCTTACCGAAGCGGCGCAGCCGATCTTTGACTGGCATGCGAGCAACGTATCACAGCGCGAATTCGCCGCTTCGCACACTTGCGTTTTGCCCCGCTCTTAGAGACGCTTACGGCTGGTCCAACAGCCCGAAGGAGGTGATCCCATGTCTAGTGAGAAGTTTGGGGTTTCAGTAGGTTGTGAGTGCCGTGCACAGCGCGAGGTACTCATCGACTGACCTTTGGGTTGAAGACCCCATCTCACGGAGGGCCGCCGCGTGCGGCCCTCTTTATTTGCGCGGCAGCTCCGCGGCTGTCGGCCACGGCAACCGTTACGTTTTTCGACCAACATCTGGTGGGATCAACCACTCGCGCGCCGCGGTGCGTTGGCGTCGCGGCGCAGCGCGCTCGGCAGCGCAAGGCTTTCCCGAGAGCGAATACCGCTGGCACGAAACCTGCTATTCGACCGCGGGTCTCCCGTCGAGCGCTCCGTGTAGGTTTGACCAACCGAACCGAGCCGCCTGCTGTGTTTCCTCCCCGATTCCAAGCGGCAGCCGGCGGGAGACCCACACCGAATAGGGGTCTCGAATGCGGGACGCGACGTCCCATTCATGCCGCTGAACCAACCCGTCGCTGCGTGGGTCAATATGTAGTACGGGCCTGGTCTATGAGGCCTAAAGCCCGCGCTAATCGTGACGGAAGTCCGCGCTCGGATTGGCAATTTCCAGCCGTGACGAGCAAAATGCTATTTTGGGAACGCACCTGCCGTGGCGTGCGAATGGAGAGGGATCTATGGGCTTGGCAATGAGCGTCCCGCAGCTACTGATCATCCTGGTGATCGTGGCGTTGATCTTTGGCACGAAGCGGTTGAAGGAAGTCGGCGGCGATCTGGGTAGCGCCGTGAAGAGCTTTCGCAAAGCCATGAACTCCGTGGAAAACCACGAAGACGAACCCGCGGGCCCCCCGAAGCAGCTGACGAGCGAACAGCCGCAGCCGCAGCCGCAGCAGCAAGAAAAGAAGTAAACTCCCGCCCGGCGTGAATGCCGGCCATTTCGGCCGCTGCTGGCGCCTGAGTCTTGTTCCGCGAACTTCTGTTTATGCAGTGGCGCACGCCTAACTTCAACTTCGTCAAATGGCGCCGGGTCGCGATGATCGGCTCGTCGGTCGCGAATCTGGTTGCGATCGCAGCCATTGTTTACGGCATGAATTACGGCGTCGACTTCACGGGTGGCGTCGTCGTCGAGGCCAAGTACAGCGGCCCGGCGAATCTCGACGCGATTCGTACGGGCCTCGAAGCCTCCGGATTCCAGTCCGTTCAGGTGCAGAACTTCGGTTCGACATCTGACGTCATGATCCGCTTGCCCCCGATCAAGGAGGGCAGCACGGTCGCCTCAGTGCAGGACCAACTCCTCACCGTGCTACGCGCGACGGGACCGGACGTCGAGGTGAAACGACTCGAGTCCATCGGCCCGCAGGTGGGCGAGGATCTCGCACAGCAGGGTATCCTCGCGATGGTCTTTGCCCTCGCGATGGTGTTCATCTACGTCATGGTGCGGTTCCGGTGGAAACTGGCGCTCGGCGCCATCGTTGCCACTTTGCATGACGTGTTGATCACGGCTGGCGCGTTTGCCGTGTTCCGCTGGCAGTTCGACCTGACAGTGCTCGGCTCGATCCTCGCGGTGCTCGGCTATTCGCTGAACGACACGATCGTCATCTACGACCGAATCCGGGACAACTTCCGACTCATGCGCCGCGGTACGCCCGAGGCCATCGTGAACGCGTCCGTCAACCAAACCCTATCGCGCACCATCATCACGGGCGGCACTACGATGCTGACCGTCGTCGCCTTGTTCATTTTCGGCGGCGATGCGCTCTGGGGATTCGCCCTCGCGCTGATCATTGGTATCACCGTCGGCACGTACTCCTCGGTGTACGTCGCGAGCTCGATGGCGCTCGTATTGAAGATCTCGCCGCAGGACTTCGTCGAAACGAAGACCGAACGCGTCGACGAGCTGCCGTAGGGCGACACCCC
>PMCP01000038.1:5100-15384 GCA_003155415.1 Gammaproteobacteria bacterium
GCACGGCCGAGCCAGGAGTCGTTCTTCGTCGTGACGGCCGCGAGCGGGCAACTCGCCGGCGTCGTGAACGTTGTCGACATCGCGCGCGATTCAATGCCACTCGGCCGCCTCGCGTATTTCGCGTTCGTGCCGCACGCCGGCGCGGGGCTAATGCGTGAAGGCGTAGGGCAAGTCATCGACGTAGCGTTTCGCGAGCTCGGTCTCGCCCGGCTCAACGCCGATATTCAACCCGGCAACGGCCGTTCGAGCGGCCTGGTCCAGCGCCTCGGGTTTCGCCGCGACCCTGGGTCACCCTCGCAGCTGAAGATTGGTTCGCGTTGGCGCGCGCACGAGCGCTGGACTCTGCTCCGCGCGGACTGGTGCTCGGCTGACCGTCAGGAGCTCGCGGCTCGCGCGTAACCCAGCGGCAGCGCCGTCGTGTCGATGGCTTGCCGGAGCACGAAAGAAGAGTGCACTCCGATCACGCCGTCGATGCGCGTGATCTTCGTCAACAGGAACCGCTGGTACTCGTCCATGTTCGGCACCGTGATCTTGAGCTGGTAGTCGGCTTCCTGCCCCGTGATCAGATAGCACTCCTGTACCTCGGGATAGCCACGCACGACGCTTTCGAACTGCGCGAAGCGTTCCGGCGTGTGCCTATCCATGCGAATGTGGATCAGCACCGTGAGATCGAGCCCGAGAGCACGCGGTTCGAGTCGCACCACGCGCTCGCGGATTACGCCCGCTGATTCCAGGCGGTGAATGCGGCGCGAGCAGGGCGATGCGGAGAGGCCTACCCGGTCCGCGACTTCCTGATTGCTGAGGCCGCCGTTGGCCTGTAGCTCGGCCAGGATTTTGAGGTCGAAGGAGTCGAATTTCTCGGTCATAGCGCAATTGATGATCGAAATTCCGCGTATCTAAGCACGAATCGTGCACGAAAGAGCCTGCTAATCGAAGAAATAGACCGATTCTGCCTCGGCAAGCGGCATAGAATGGCGGCTTCGTTAGTGGCGGCACGCGTAGCCGCCGCGCCCGGCATGAAGTAAGGACCTGCCCATGAGCCAGTTCGACTACCGCAAATACCGCTCCTACCGGCCGATCGCGCTTCCCGATCGGCGTTGGCCCGACCAAGCAATCGAGCGCTCGCCCGACTGGTGCAGCGTCGACCTGCGGGACGGTAACCAGGCACTCGTGCAGCCGATGTCGGTCGCGAAAAAGCTCGAGCTCTTCGCGCTGCTGGTCGAGATCGGCTTCAAGGAAATCGAGATTGGCTTCCCGTCGGCATCGCAGACGGAATTCGACTTTGCGCGCCGGCTCGTCGAGCGCGACCTGATCCCGGCTGACGTCACCGTCCAAGTGCTCACTCAGGCGCGGCGGGAGCTGATCGAGCGCACGTTTGAGGCGTTGCGCGGTGTGAAGCGCGCCGTCGTGCACGTCTACAACTCCACTTCGCCGGTGCAGCGAGAGCAGGTATTTCGCGCGAGCAAGGAAGAGATCGTGGCCATTGCCGTCAACGGCGCACGGCTGCTCGAAGAAGGCGCGAAGAAGAATCCGAATGCCGAGTGGCTGTTCGAGTACTCGCCGGAGAGTTTCTCTGGCACGGAGCCGGAATTCGTCGTCGACGTCTGCAACGCCGTGCTCGATGTCTGGCAGCCGCAACGCGGTCGCAAAGTCATCATCAATCTGCCGGCGACGGTCGAGATGACGACGCCGAACCTGTTCGCCGATCAAATCGAATATTTCTGTCGCAACGTGAAGTACCGCGAGCACATTCGCGTGAGCCTGCACACGCACAACGATCGCGGGTGCGCCGTCGCGGCCGCCGAGCTCGGGCTGCTGGCTGGAGCCGACCGCATCGAGGGCACNNTGTTCGGCAACGGCGAGCGCACGGGCAACATGGATATCGTCACTATGGCCATGAACCTGTACTCCCAGGGCATCGATCCGCACCTAAATTTCGCCGACATGGGCCGGATCATCGAGGTGTACAAACGCTGCACGGACATGCCGGTGCATCCACGTCATCCTTGGGCCGGCGATCTCGTGTACGCCGCGTTCTCCGGCAGCCACCAAGACGCCATTCGCAAGTCGATGGCGTACCACCGCGACCAGGCGCTGCCGCATTGGTCGGTGGCATATCTGCCGATCGACCCGACTGATCTCGGCCGCCGCTACGAGGAGGTCGTGCGCATCAATAGCCAGTCGGGCAAGGGCGGTGTCGCGCTCGTGCTCGAACGCGATCACGGCATCACGTTGCCCAAGTGGCTGCACCCGGTCGTGAGCCGCGTGGTGCAGGCGCACGCCGACGCTAGCGGCGAGGAAGTGTCATCGCGGCAGGTGTTGAGCCTGTTCCAAAAGGACTTTCTGTCGATTCCGGATGGCTGGAAGCTGCAGGGCTACGATCTGCATTCCGAAGAGCAGCGCACGCACGGCAGATTCCGGCTTGCGAAGGCCGGCGCGGAGCTCATGTTGAGTGGCGATGGTCAAGGGCTGATCGAGGCGTTGATCGATGCGGTGAACCGGCGGTTCGGAGTGACGGTAGCCGTGACCGAGTTCGACGAGCACGCTATGGCGCCTGGCACCGAGGCAAAAGCGCTGGCTTCGGTCACGGTCGAAGTCGGCGGGAAGCAGGCCAGTGCGTGCTGTATCGACGAGGACACCTCGCTCGCATCGCTGCAGGCCACGCTGTCGGCCATTGGCCGCGTGCTCGCCGCGCAAACGCTGCGCGAAGCTGTCTGACCACGGCTGCGTGAGCGCTGCCGCGTCCGCCGAGATCGTGTTTCTCGACGCGCGGCAGCTCGCCGCGCTGCTGGCTCGGCGTGAACTCTCGGCGGGCGAGGTGCTCGACGCGTTCCTGGGGCAGATCGACCGGCTGAACGATCGAGTCAACGCGATCGTCTCGCTGAGGCCGCTCTCCGAGCTGCGTGCGGAAGCGGCTGCGGCCGACCAGCGACGCGCATCGGGCGAGCAGCTCGGCGCGTTGCACGGGCTGCCGATGGCGATTAAGGATCTCTCCCTTACGCGCGGCGTGCGTACGACATTCGGCTCACCCATATATCGGGACTTCGTGCCTACTAGCGACGAGCTGTATGTCGAGCGCTGCCGGCGCGCCGGCGCAATCATCATCGGCAAAACCAACACGCCCGAGTTCGGCGCCGGCTCGCAGACCTTCAACGCCGTGTTCGGCGCGACGCGCAATCCATACGATCTCACCAAAACGAGCGGCGGCAGCACTGGGGGCGGCGCGGCCGCGCTCGCGAGTGGCATGCTGCCCGTGGCCGACGGCACGGATCTCGGTGGCTCACTGCGCAATCCCGCGAGCTTCTGCAACGTGGTCGGTTTTCGCCCGTCCCCGGGACGTGTGCCGCGGCTAAACGCGCGCGCCGGTGATGCGCTCGGCGTACACGGGCCGATGGCGCGCAGCGTTGCGGACGTCGCGTGGTTACTCGCGGTCATGGCCGGGCCGGATCCGCGCGATCCGCTCTCGTTGGCCGAGCCCGGTGCGGCGTTTCTCGCGCCGCCCGAACGCGACTTTCACGGCACGCGAGTGGCGTGGAGTCGCAATCTCAATCGTTACCCGGTAGAAGAAGCCGTCACTCGAGTCTGCGACGCCGCGCGACCGATTCTGGCACGGCTGGGTTGCGAGGTGACGAACGACGAGCCCGACCTCGACGGTGTGGACGAGCTATTCCAGACATTGCGCGCGCAAGGCTTCGCGGCGAGCCATCGCCGCGATCTCGAGCAGCACCGGTCGCTGCTGAAGGACACCGTCGTTTGGAATATCGAACGCGGGCTCGCGCTCACCGCCTACGATCACTCGCGCGCGGCCGCGATCAAGGCTGCGCTCGATGCGCGTGTTGCCGCGTTCTTCGCGCGTTACGATTTTCTCGCGCTGCCCGTCGTGCAGGTTGTGCCGTTCGCCGTGGAGACGCAGTGGGTGCGCGAGATCGAGGGAGTACAGATGCCGACGTACATCGATTGGATGGCGACCTGTTACGCGATCAGCTGCACGGGTCTGCCGGCCATCAGCGTGCCGTGCGGTTTCACGCCGCAGGGCTTGCCCGTCGGCCTACAAATCGTAGGCCGCCGCGGCCGTGACTTCGAGGTGCTGCAGCTTGCGCACGCGTTCGAGCAGGGTACGCGCCATGCGCTGCGGCGACCGCCGTTAGCGGTGCCAAAAGCCTAGAGCAAAAAAAAGCCCGGCCGAAGCCGGGCGAGTCTTTGGGGGAAACCGTCAGGAGAATGTCTCCGAAACTTGACTGACAGTATCCGTGCGTAGCGGGGCGGCGCCTGTGAACCGGGTCACAGCTTTGACATAACCGTGGGGGTCGCGTTTGGCGCCGCCTAGCCGATTGCGTAGGGCTGCGCGAGCCGGTATTGCGGGTTCTGCCTGAGCCAGGCGGCCAATCTGTCTTTGCGGCTGATGGCCGTCGGGATGAACTCCAGCGCCTGCTTCAAGCGGTCGTTCGGCTCCGCGCAGCTGAAGCGCAAGAATCCCGCGCCCGCCTGCCCGAAACACTCGCCGCCCAGGCACGCGATACCGAATTTGTCGTCGGCGCCTTGCAGCATGTACAACGCGAGGCCGTGGCTCGTGACGCCGAGCTCGTTGCACACGGGCGCCACGTTCGGGAAGACGTAGAACGTTGCAGTGGGATCGAGCGTGCTGAACCCCTTGATGCGGTTCAGGCCCTCGGTTAGCAGAACGACCTTCTCGCGGAACTTCAGCATCACGTCGTCGCGCTCCTTGCGATCACGCTTCAGCGCGGCGGTGCCGGCGAGCTGCACGATGGGTGGCGTGCACGACAACGTGGTGTTGATCATCTTGCCGATCACGTCGGCAACCTCGGGTGAGGCCACAGCGAACCCGAGCCGCCAGCCGCTCATGCTGTACGACTTGCTGAACGTGTAAGCGCCGACGCTCTGCGCGAGCATGTCGGGCTGGCTCAGAATCGAGTGATGGCTGCCCCGCCAGACCATGTGGCAGTACGGCTCGTCGCTGAAGATGGCGACATCGCGGCCGCGAACCACGTCCGCAATGCGCTTCAAGTCGTCCTTCGTCGTAACGCCGCCGGTCGGGTTGTGCGGCGAGTTCAAAAAGATCGCGCGCGGAGCAGGATCTTCTTTCAGGAACCGTTCGATGTCGGCGACATCGGGGCGGAAGCCATTCGACTGCTTGAGCGGCGTGAGCACAGCGCGCGCACCGCGGCGCTCGATGTTCGGCAGGTAAGTCGGAAAATAGGGGCTGAACACGAGCACGCCGTCGCCGGGATTCAGGAAGGCCTCGCAGAAGAACTGCTCGAACACCTTCGCGCCGGGGCCCGCGACGATATTGCGAGCCTCCGCCGGGATGTCGAATTCGGTACGCACAAATTCCGCCGCGGCTTCGCGGAATTCCGGTATGCCCGGTGACGGGCAGTAGTGCGATTGATTGTTCTTGATGGCGTCCATGCCGCCGGCACGCGCCGAGGCGGTGCTGTCGAATGGGCTGTCGCCGATCTCGAGTTCGACCACGTCCTTGCCGGACGCTTTCAGAGAGCGGGCCATGGCAAGAACGGTAAATGCGGTTTCGACGGACAGGGAACGGGCGAAAACACTCAATTGAGCGGACACGGTGGCACCTTCGCGGTTCGAGCAGACGGGAAGTTTCCGGCTCCCGGCGCGTGGCGTTGGTCCAAGGGACCGCGCCGGCTTCGAGCCGGCGCCAGCATAGCACCGCGGGCTACGCCCTTCGACCCGACGCGCAAAGGCTGGTGGCTTATGTCCCCGGGTTCAGCGAGGCATAATGCCGCCTCGTTTCGGTGGAGAGGAGATTCCAATGATCGGTTACGTAACGCTCGGCACGAACGATCTCGCTCGCGCCTCGAAATTCTACGACACGCTGCTCGCCGAGATCGGCGGCAAACGCATGCTGGAGTCTGAACGGTTCGTGTCATGGTCGGCAGGGGAGAACAGCCCAGGCCTGGGCGTGATCAAGCCTTTCGACGGCCAGTCTGCGACGGGCGGCAACGGCACCATGGTTGCGCTGGCGCTCGACTCGCGCGAGAAGGTGGACGCCTTGTATAACAAGGCCATGAAACTCGGCGCCAAAGATGAAGGCCCACCGGGACTGCGTTGGGGCAATTTCTACGTCGGGTACTTCCGCGATCTCGACGGCAACAAGCTAAACGCTTTCTGCATGGGCTGATCGACAAGACTCTCGCCGGCGCGCGCGGCCAACACGGCCGCGCGTGGCCGCGCTCCGACGCGTCGCTTCCCTCCCTTCTATGCTCATAGTTCTGCGAACGCTCGGTCTGCTGTTGCTCGCATTCGGCGCGACGCTCGTGTTCCCGATGGCGATCTCGTTGCTCTACGGCGACGGGGAGTTCCGCCACTTCGCCACGGCGTGTGTAGTCGGCGTGGTTGCGGGCCTTGCGCTGTGGCTGCCATTCCGGCGCCGCGCGGTCGTGCTGCGCAGCCGTGACGGCTTCGTGATCGTCGCGCTCGTGTGGGCGGTCATGGGTCTCACCGGCGCCGTGCCGTTCATGCTGACGCTCGGCCTCGATTTTCCGGCAGCGTTCTTCGAATCGGTGTCGGGCTATACGACTACAGGCTCGACGACGCTCGTGGGCCTGGACTCCCTGCCGCCGTCGATTCTGTTGTATCGCCAGCAGATCCAGTGGCTCGGCGGTCTCGGCGTCATCGTGCTCGCGGTCGCGCTGTTGCCGATGCTCGGTATCGGCGGCATGCAGCTCTATAAGGGCGACACGCCTGGGCCGTTCAAGGATGAAAGAATTACACCGCGGGTCATGCGCTCGGCGCGCAGCCTGTGCTTCGTGTACGCAGTGCTGACACTGGTCTGTGCCGCGGCATTCTGGTTCTCCGGCATGAGCGTGTTCGATGCCGTGAGCCACAGTTTCTCGACGCTCTCCACCGGCGGCTACTCGACGCACGATGACAACATCGGATACTTCAACAGCGTTCCCATCGAGCTCGTTACGACCGTGTTCTCGCTGATCGGCGCCATCAGCTTCAACGAGCACTTCCTGGCGCTGCGCACGTTGCAACTGCAGCGTTACCAGCGCGACACGCAGACGCGCGTGTTTTTGGGTGTGGTCGCCGTGCTCACGATCGTGACGACGGCCGTGCTGTACGCGCAGGGCACGTATCCGTCGTTACCGGATGCGTTGCGACATGGCTTGTTCGCATCCGCGGCCGCTGTGTCGACGAGCGGTTTCGATATTGCAGCTTTCGCTCTGTGGCCGCTTGCGTTGCCAGTGCTGCTGATCTTCGCGATGTTCGTGGGCGGGTGCGCAGGCTCGAGTGCGGGTGGCATGAAGGTCATTCGCTACGTCGTGCTGTTCAAACGCGTCGGCGTGCACATTCACCGGCTGATTCATCCGCAAGCGATTCGCCGCATGAAGCTCGACGGTCAGCCGGTACCGGATTCCGTGGTAGAGGCGGTGGGTGGATTCTTCGCCGTCTACGTCGTGGTGTTTGTGATCTTCATGCTCCTCGCGATGATGGACGGCATGGATCAGGTCACGGCGTTCGGCGCCGTCGCCACGTCGATCAACAATGCGGGGCCGGGCTTGGGTTCGGTGGCGGTGACGTTCGCGGACGTGAGCCCGCAGGGCAAGATCATGTTCGCAATCGCGATGTTGTTCGGCCGGCTCGAGATCTTCACGTTCCTCGTGCTGTTGACGCCGGCGTTTTGGAAGAGGTAGCGCGTATGCGGCGCGGCGCGGGCCGAACCTCGAGCCCGCTGCGCAGCTCCTTCGGCAGACCGAGATCGCCGCCGCCAAGCGCGTGGATGCACCGCCGCATGTAGTCCAAAAACGCCGTCACTTCCGCGGCGTCGAACGACGCGAGCATCTTCGTGAACACGGATGTGCCGACACCGTGGGCACGCTCGAGCTCGACGAGACCGGCCTCGGTCAAGGACCAGCTGTCGGCGCGGCGGCTGTCGGGATGAGGCCGCCGCTCGATCAACCCGTCGAGCTCGAGATGCCGCAACACGGAATTCATGGTCTGAGCCGAAACGAAGGCCCGGCGCGCCAGCTGAGCGCCCGTGAAACCGGGCTCGAATTTCAAGCCGAACAACGCCACCACGGCAGCAAACGACAGCTCCACGCCCTGTTTGCGTAGGCCGTCGTGCATGGCCTGTTGCAAGGTGTGCTCCAATAGTCGTAACAGGAACCCCACAGAGTGTTTGGGTTCGACAATCGGTCCTGAGGCTTTAGGATTCTTGGGCATCGCTACGGGATTGCTCGATATCAGAGACCTGATATCATATCAGCAAGCTGATGGTTAGCAAGGACGACCTGTCAATGACAGAACGAGACTCATCCGGACGACCGCACGTTCGCGGCCGAATTCTCGCCGCGCTCGTATTCGCTCTCGCCCTGACAGCGCTTGTGGGCTGCTCGCGTGGTGGTAAGGGTGGGCGTGGCGCCGCTCCCGCACCCGCCGCCGTCATGACGGTGACCGCCGCGCCGCTCGAACGCTCGGAGCTCTCGCGCAAAATTTCGATGAACGGTTCGGTGTACGCGTGGCAGGAAGTCATCATCGCGCCCGAAGTCGGTGGCTATCGCGTCGCCGACGTTCTCGTGGACGTTGGTGCTCACGTGAAGGCGGGGCAGAAGCTCGTCATGCTCTCGACCTCGCTGCTGGAGGCCGAGGTGGCCACCAAGCAGGCGATGGTCAATCAGCGTCAGGCCGAGCTAGACAACGCGCAATCCGCGTTGCACCGCGGGCAGATGCTGGCAGATACGCACGTGCTGTCGGAATCCGATCTCGACAAGTTGACGTCGGATCAGCTCGCGAAGCGTGCAGCGTTGGCGTCGGCGCGCGCCGATCTCGACACGTCACAGTTGCGCCTGAAGTTCACTTCCGTCACGTCGCCTGACGACGGCGTCATTACTTCGCGTACGGTTACCGTGGGACAGATCGCGCAGGCGGGTGGCGAGATGCTGCGGCTCCTGCGCAACGGACGCATCGAGTGGCGCGGCGAAGTGCCTGAAATGCGGCTCGGCGAGCTTGCGCCAGGCCAAGATGTCGCAGTCTCCACCGTCGAGGGGCTTGTCGTGCGCGGCAAGATTCGCATAGTGGCGCCCACCATTGCGAGCGGCAACCGCACGGGCCTGGTGTACGTGGACCTGCCGCCGGACGACCGCGTTAGGCCCGGCATGTTTGCGCGCGGTGAGATCGAGATCGGCCGAGGCCCGGGTTTCACGGTGCCGCTCGAGAGCATCGTAAGCTCCGACGGCTACAGTTATGTGTTCGTAGTGCGGCCCGACAACACCGTCGAACGGCGGCGCATCGAAACCGGCGCGGTGCTCGGAGACTCGATCGAGGTCATGAGCGGCGTGCAAGGCAACGAGATGATCGTGAACAAAGGCGCCGGGTTCCTAAAGGACAGCGATCTCGTCAACGTTAGTGCGGTGAGCGGCTCATGAACTTCGTCACCTGGTCGATCCGCAATCCCGTTCCCGTCATCGTGATGTTCGTCGGCCTGACGATCGCGGGTTTGCTGAGCTTTCCGAAGCTAGGTGTCCAGGACCGGCCGGACATCGATTTCCCGGCCGTGATCGTCACAGTGACATACGCCGGCGTAGCTCCCACTCAAATGGAGTCGGAGATCACGCGCAAGGTCGAAGACGCCGTCGCGACGATCTCCGGCATCGAGCAGATGACGTCGACCGTCGACGAAGGCGCGTCCACTACGAGCATCGAGTTCCGGTTCGGTACCGATATCTCAGCCGCGCTCGACGACGTGCGCGACGCCATGACGCGCATCCGCTCCGATTTGCCGCCAGACGCCAACGAGCCGATCGTGTCACGAGTGAACACGGCCGGTGGCTCGCTCGTAACCTGGAGCGTGACGTCCGACAACATGAGCGACACCGAGCTGTCGTGGTTCGTCGATCTCATTGTTACCCGCGAGCTCTCCTCGGTGCAGGGCATGGGCAAGATCACGCGCGTCGGTGGCGTGTCGCGCGAGATCCGCGTGGATCTCGACTCCGATCGCATGGCGTCGCTAGGCGCTACCGCCAGCGACGTGTCGCGGCAGCTGCGCAGAATCCAGGCCGAATACCCTGGCGGCGAGGGCCGCGTCGGCGGCCTCGAGCAGACGGTGCGGACTACAGGCATTATCACCAGCGTCTACGACTTGCGGGCGCTGCCGATCGCGCTGCCGGATGGCCGCAGCGTGCGGCTCGATACGATTGCCGACGTGCGCGACCAGGCCGGCGAGCAGCGCGCGGCCGCTCTGCTCGACGGCAAGCCGGTCATCGGCTTCGAGATCGTTCGCTCCTGGGGCGCGAGCGC
>PMCP01000038.1:15442-54480 GCA_003155415.1 Gammaproteobacteria bacterium
ACGGCCGTGTCGGCCATCGCGCTGCCGCTGTCGATCATCCCGACGTTCTGGGCGATCTGGGCGCTCGGCTTCACGCTGAACATTCTGACGATGCTCGCGCTGACGCTCGTCGTCGGCATTCTCGTCGACGACGCGATTGTCGAGGTCGAGAACATCGTGCGCCATCTGCGCATGGGCAAAAAGCCGAAGGTAGCCGCGATGGACGCGGCGATCGAGATCGGCCTCGCCGTCGTCGCGACCACACTCACGATCTGCGCGGTGTTCATCCCGGTCGCGTTCATGAGCGGCATCGCAGGCCAGTTCTTCCGACCGTTCGGTTTCACGGTGACGGTGGCCGTGCTGTTCTCGCTGCTCGTCGCGCGGACGCTGACACCCATGATGGCCGCGTACATGCTGAAGCCGCACGAGGAACGCGTTTCTAAGCGCAAGCCGGTCATCATGCCGTGGTACTTGGGGCGCGTTCGCTGGTGCCTCGAGAACCGCTGGAAGACGCTCGGTGCCGCCACGCTCATCATCGGCAGCATGCTGGCGGTGTTCCCGCTACTGTCGACGGCGTTCTCCCCGGCCGGCGACAACGGTTTCACGCGCTTGACCGTGGAGCTCGCCCCCGGGTCCTCGCTCGAAGACACGGTCGCCGTCGCAGAAACGGTGCGCAAACGGCTCGCGACGATGCCCGACGTGGGCAGCGTCTACACGGCGGTTGGCACGCAAGGCCGCAGCAACGGCCCCACCGGCGGCGGCTCGGCGGGTACCGTACGCCGCGCATCGATGACGATTCAGATCAATAACCCGTCCGGTACGCGCGGTGCGCAACAGGCATTCGAGCGCAAGGCCACGGCTATGTTGCGCGAGATTCCCGGCGCGCGAATCCAGTTCGACGGTAACGACGCCGATCGTCTGAGCGTCACGCTCTCGGGTGACGACGGGGGCCGGCTCGCGCTCGCGGCGGCTAATGTAGAGCGCGAGATGCGGCAGTTGCCGGGGCTCGGCACCATCACGAGCAGCGCGGCGCTCCAGAAGCCCGAGATCGTGGTTCGCCCGGATCCAAATCGTGCGGCCGAACTCGGCGTCACGACCGAAACGCTGAGTCTCGTCACGCGAATCGCCACCAGCGGCGACGTCGACACCGGGCTCTCGAAGTTCAATCTGGACAATCGGCAGATTCCGATTCGCGTGCGTCTGAGCGACGCGTCGCGCAGCAACCTAGAGCGCATCAAGCTGTTGGCCGTACCGGGCAGTCGCGGTCCCGTGCCGTTGATCAACGTTGCCGACGTCTCGCTTGGCGCCGGCCCCGCGCAGCTCACGCGCGTCGATCGCAGCCGCAACATCAATTTGAACGTGAGCTTGAACGGTGTCGCGCTCGGTGACGCGCTCAGCGCCGTCGAGGCATTGCCGTCGATGCGGAACCTGCCGGAAGGCGTGCGCCACATGCGCACCGGCAACGCGCGCTGGATCACGGAGATCTTCACGCAGTTCGGCATTGCGATGGCGATCGGCGTGCTGTCGATCTACGCCGTGCTCGTGATGCTGTTCCACAAGTTCATCCAGCCGGTCACGATCCTGACTGCGCTGCCGCCTTCGGCTGCCGGAGCGCTGGTCGCGCTGTGGCTTACGGGCGGCGGCCTCGCGATCAATTCGCTGATCGGCTTGCTGATGCTGATGGGCATCGTGTCGAAGAACTCGATCCTGCTAGTCGAGTACGCGATCATGGCGCAGCGTGATCAGGGGCTGTCGCGATTCGACGCGCTGATCGACTCCTGCTCGAAGCGTGCGCGACCGATCGTCATGACAACGATCGCGATGGTGGCTGGCATGCTGCCGGTGGCTTTGGGCTGGGCCGGCGATCCGAGCTTCCGCGCCCCGATGGGTGTGGCGGTGATCGGTGGACTCGTCGTGTCGACCATCGTGAGCCTGTTCATCGTGCCGGCCATGTTCTCGGTGTTCGACGATTTCCAGCAATGGGTATCGCGCAAGTGGGGCCAGAAGGGCACGGACGAAGAACATACCGGCTCGCCGCACCCGACGAGCGCCGCGCTCTAGCATCGCGTTTTTTCGTGTAGCATCCGGGGACTTCCAAACGGTCCCCGCGTGCCTATGTCGCCGCGACTGCGCCTCGTTGTTGTGTTGTCGGTGGTCTACATCGACATGCTTGGGCTGGGGCTCGCGTTCCCCGTGCTGCCGCGCCTGATCGAGCAGTTCGAGGGCGGCAACGTGTCGCAAGCGTCGTATATCTACGGCGGTCTCGCGGCCACGTACTCGCTGATGCAGTTCCTCGTCGCGCCGTTGCTCGGCTCGCTGTCGGATCGCTATGGCCGCCGGCCCGTGATCCTGCTCGCGCTCGTCGGCATGGGCATCAACTATGTGTTGCTCGCGTTCGCGCCGACGCTGTGGCTGTTCGCGCTTGGGCGAATGATCGCGGGTGCGTTCGGCGCCACGTTCAGCGCAGCCGGCGCGTATCTGGCCGACGTCACGCCACCCGAGAAACGCGCGCAGAGCTTCGGCTTGATCGGCGCGGCGTTCGGCGTCGGCTTCATCACGGGGCCCGCCTTGGGCGGTGTGCTTGGCGACCTGGACTTGCGGCTGCCGTTCCTCGTGGCGGCCGGCTTGAGCCTGGCCGATTTCGTGTTCGCGTATTTCGCCTTGCCGGAATCGCTGGCGGTCGCGAATCGTCGCGCGCTCGATTGGCGGCGCTGCAACCCGGTCGGAGCGCTGCGTGAGATCGGGCGCTACGGCTCGGTGCTGGGGCTCATGCTCGTGTTCGTGCTCGCGGTGTTCGCAAACCGCGTCGCCGAGATGACGTGGGTGCTGTTCACCGGCTACCGCTTTGGTTGGGGCCCCACCGAGACGGGCCTGTCGCTCGCGATGGTCGGTGTGATGTTTGTCGTGGGGCAGGGCGGGCTCGTGCGCGTGATCGTGCCGTGGCTCGGCGAGCGCCGCGCCATTTTGATCGGGCTCGCGATCAGCGCCGTCGTCTGTGCGTTGTACGGTGTCGTGCCGCAGGGGTGGATGGTGTTCCCCGTCATGGCGCTCGGCATTTTCGGCTGGACGATCGCGCAGCCGGCTGTGCAGGCGCTGATGTCGCAGGCCGTGCCCGCGAACGAGCAGGGGTTGCTGCAAGGCGCGCTCGCGAGCATGACCAACCTGACGTCGATCGTTGGGCCGCCGATCTGGACCGGACTGTTCGGCTACTTCGTCTCGCCGGCCGCGCCCGTCGTCGTGCCAGGCGCGGCGTTCTTCGCCGCGTCGCTCGTATTCGTGATCGCGCTGGTGCTGGCTTCGCGCTGGTTCGCGGCGTCAGCCCCTTAGGGCGCGCGGCACTCGAAGCTTGCGGCGTCGTCCGTGCTGCCCTGGCCCTTGTAACGCGCGACCTGCGGATAAGGGCACAGCGGCCGCGACCGGGTGACCGCGCCATTCACGAGCTTCTTGGCGACGATCTTCTCGGGCGCCACGCCCTTCTCTACCCAGTCGATCACGGCCGTCACGGCGTCGTTTTGATCGGGGCCGATACCGCCGGCGCAGTGCGCCATGCCGGGTACCATGAAGAGACGCATGAACTCGGGCGCGTTCGGCGCGTTCGTTTTGCTTGCCGCCTCGTAGTAGTTCACGCCCATCATCGGTTGAAGAATGGTGTCGGCCCAACCGTACGTCATGATCAGCTTGCCGCCGCGTGCGCGAAACGGCTTCAAATTCGTGTCGGTGGCGTTCGCGACCTTGCCCCAGCGCTCGAGCAGCGGCGGGTCGCGGTCGAAGTTGAACGTCTTGTAGTCGTAGTCGGGCTGCGGCGGTTGGAACACGAGATAACGCATCGTGTTTTCGGCCAGGTTGAAGTCCGCGGCTTTGGCGTCGGCCTGTGTCGGCGGCAGGATCAGGTTCGCCCACAGGCTGTTCGTCGCGCCGTTCGGGCCGGCGGCGAGGCCTTCGCTGCCGAGCATGAAGCCCGGGAACAGCTGCTTGCCGTTGGCGCTCGGGCCGTCGTACACCTTCTGGATCGCGGCTGCCTGCGCGGGCGTCAAGCACGTCGCGGCGTCGCTACCTGCCGGGCAGGTCGCGACGTCCTTTGCGACCTTGAACGAACAGCGGCGTGGGTCGTCGATGAGTCCGTCCTTCAGGCCGTCGACCGCGTCGCACTTCGCCATCACGGCGTTCGCGACGAGCGCGATCTTCTCGGCCGACACGGGCGTCTCAGCGAATGCGCGCTGGTTCCATAGCGCGCCGATCGTGAAGCCGGTCTGATCGACCCATGGCGCATTCGCGACGATGCCGTCGAAGTCGTCGGGGTAGCGTTGCGCTTCGAGCAGGCCCTGGCGACCGCCGTTGCTGCATGAGTTCCAATACGAATGCGCGACGGCTTGGCCGTAGTAGCGGTGCGCGATTTCCTTCGCCGTGGTCGCGGTCACGTGCACGGCGCGATACGCGTAGTCGATGGCCTTCTGCGGGTTGCTGAGCACGAACGTGCCACCCGGCTCCTTGCTGGCATAGTGGCCCGTGTTGGTACCGGCCATGACAAAGCCGTGCGAGACCGCTTGGTCACGCTGCGCCGCACGCCCCGGCCCATCCAGCTCCTCGCCCGCGTGGCCGCCGTTGCCGATCATGTAGAAGCGGCCGTTCCATGCGGCAGGCAGATTCACCTCGAACGCGACCTCGGGCTGCAGCACGCCGCTAACATGGCAGTAGGCGGGCACGTCAGCGGCCGCAGCCACTGCGGTCGCCTTGATCTCGACGAGCTCGTCGAGCTTCGCGGTCGCAAGTGCGTCGCAAGCGCTCTTAGGCGCAAGTGCGCCACCGGAGTACTTACTCTTCGAAGTTTTCGCTTCCGCGAACGGCTGTGCGTGCGCCGCGCCGACGAAGCTCATGATCGCGGCCGCGGCCGCCAGTGCCTGCACACTACGCATGTTGATCCCCCAAAACTATGTTGGAGATTGAGCTCCCGACGATAGCCTAAGTCAACCGGAGCGCGGCGCTAAAGCGGAAGCCTAACGATGCTCGGCGATGAATTTGCCGAGCGTGCGGAACTCGTCGGCGCGTGCAGTGCCGCGGCGCCAGATCAGTGCGATGGTGCGATGGCTCTTGTCGCTTAGCGGATAGGTGCGGACCTGTGTGTTCTGCAGCAGCGACGAGCCCTCGGCCATCTCGGGCAGAAACGTAACGCCCAAGTCTGCGTCAACCATCTCGATCAACGTCAGCAAGCTCGACGCGGAAAAGGCGCTGGTCTTGCGCGTGTCGCGCAGCTTGCACGCTTCGATCGCGTGGTCGCGCATGCAGTGCCCTTCGCGCAGCAGCAACACGCTGCCCTCGTTCAAGCGATTGAATCGGTAGTTCGTGGGCTCGACGAGCTTAGTGCCCGCGCGCGCCGCAAGTCGAAATCGATCGTTGAACAGCGGCATCTGTTCCACGCCGGTAAGGTCGTAGGGCAGCGCGAGTAGCACCACGTCCAGCGTGCCTTCGAGCAGCTGCCGGTGCAGCTCCTCGGTCAAGCCCTCGTGCAGGAACAGCTTGAGCTGCGGGAAGCTTCGCCGCAGGGCAGGCAGCACGCGCGGCAGCAGGAACGGCGCGATCGTGGGAATGATGCCGAGCTGCAGCGCCCCCTGTAACGGCTTGCCGTTGCCGCGTGCGTGCTCCACGAGCGTCGTCACGTCCTGCAGGCAGAGTTTGGCGAGCGAGGCCACTTCGCGACCCATGGCGGTGATCGTCACACGGCGATTCGTGCGGTCCACGAGATTCGCACCGAGCAGCGCCTCGAGCTCCTGGATCGCGATGCTGAACGCCGACTGCGAGACGAAACACTGCTCAGCCGCGCGGCCGAAGTGCTTCACCTCCGCGAGTGCGACGAAGTAGCGCAGCTGCTTGACGGTGGGCAGGTGAGCGGTCGGGCGCTCCGCAGCGGGTATCCGTGGCCTACTCACCTGGAGCGGGCGGGAGGGCGCGCTTGCCGAAGCGCATGCGGAACAGCTCGATGTAGCCGTGGCGCTGCCATTCTGCTGGAGCGAGTAGTGGCTCGCTGCGTTGCGGTGGGTGGTCGGGATCGTACAAGGGTATGAACGTGACGTGGGAGCTGCTGCTGTCCTCGGCTTCGTCCTGCTTCTTGCGCCAATCGCTACCTAAGTCGGGTAACCGCCAGCCCTGGCCGATCACGATGATCTCGTCGGGCTTGCCGGCGCGATCCTCCGGCAGAGGTGCGAGCGTGGCCGCATTCGGGGGCCGCAGCGAGCCCGAGATCGGTGGCGGAGTACGCCCCGAGCTTGTAGGGGCTGGTATCAAGGGCGACGCGGTGGGTGTAGCCGGCGCCGCCTCGGCGCGGCGCTCGATGCGTGGCGGCAGTGGCACCGCATCGTTCTGAGCAAAGAGCGTCGCTGGCAGCGCGGCCACGACCAGCGCGGCCAAGGCGATCAGCGATGTGTCAACGCGCGGACGCATTGCCGAGCCGCTCCCTCCAACGCACAGACTTGAACCAGTAGGTCCACGTCGTCGGCAGCCAGGTGTCGGCGTCGTGCGCAACGATCCACGCATTCAAGAACGCGAGGAAGTCGGGGTCGCCTTTGTTGACTGCGAATGCCGAGCGGCTCGATAGCAACGGCCGAGTGAGCGGCATGTCGATCACGCGCGGATTGTCGAGGGCCAGAAAGGTTGGCACCGGCTCGTCCTCGAGGTACCCGTCGACCTCACCTGCAATAAGTGCGCGGCTCGCGGCGTCCTGAGTGGGTGCCAACCTCAATTTCGCGCGCGGCAGCAAACGCTTGGCGAGTTGCGCGGCGGCCGAGCCGTCGACAGCCACGATCGTGTGGCTTTCGCCGTCGAGATCTTCAAGAGTCTTGACGTTGGCGGTACGCGTCACATGTGTGGCGAGGGCGATGCCGCCTTCGGCATACGGCTGGCTGAAATTGACGTGGATGGCGCGGGCCGGCGTAATCGCAAGCCCGGCCGCAATCAGGTCGATCTCGCCGGATTCGAGCGCCGGAATCAACCGATCGACATCGTATGCACGCAGGTCGACCTTGACCTTGAGGTCGGCCGCCAGCTGCTTCGCCACGTCTACCTCGAAGCCGACAAGTTCGCCATTCGAGGCACGCGCCGCCCACGGCGGATATAGCGTGACGCCGACGCGCAATGTCCCCGTGTTCAGCACCTGCCGAAGATCGCGTGCTTCGGCTCGCGGCACGAACGCGAAACCTAAGATCAAAAGCATCGTGATCGTGGTGCGTGTCATATTCGTTTCGCTGACGCTAAATCGTGAGACCGGCGCCGCCGCGTTTGGTGCCGCGCTTTCGGATGCAGCGCGCCTGCGGGCAGCGGTATGATCGGGGTCCAAGCCATCCTAACCGATCTGACTCCGCAAGCCGATCCGTAGAATGACCGAGTCGACCCCCGAGAAACCCCCGCCCGGCGTAGCGCCGCCAACGCCTTGGCAACGCATCTCGGCGTTCGCTTTCCTCGGCGCTTTCGGCCTTACGATCCTGACGGTGATTCTCACCGGGCTAGCGGTTCGCAGCCCGGCGGCACGGCGCGCACCCGAAACGCAGCTCGTGACGCTGGAAGTGGCCGAGCCGCGTACGGTAAATCTGTTGTTCACGTCGCGCGCGCAACTCGACGCCGTGCGATTCACGGTGGATTTACCGCCGGGCATCGAAGCGAATGGCAAGGCTGGCGTTCGCCGGATTTCATGGAGCGGTCCGCTCGCCGCAGGTAACAATCTGCTTCCGCTTAAGCTCGTTGCGCGTGCGGGCGCGGGCGGTCAGCTCGCCGCGCAGCTGCAGCACGGCGGCTCGCACAAGACGTTCGTGGTCGACATCGCCGTCGGGTACGCGCTGAAGGCTAACGAATGACGAACGGGTTCAAAATCCTGCGTTACCTGATGTTGCTCGCGGTGGCGGGCGTCGCGGGCGCGCAGAGCGATTTCGATGTCACGATGCGCGTGGTCGACGACACGCGTGAGCTGAATGCGGTCGTGATCGTGATCGGCGCCGATGCCATCGAAGTTCGATCGGACCAAGCGCTGGAGAGCGACGCGGGCGCGTCAGCTCAGTAGGAGCGCGCCACCGTGAGCGGGCTGCGATCCTGCGGATCGACGCTCGCGTCCTGACCGCTGACCGCGCGTGTCCACTGGCGCGCATCCGCGCGGCATTCCGCGTCGTTTTCGACACACGCCACCCACCAATATTCAGAGTTTGGCGCGCGAGTTACCGAGAAGCTGTCGGTGTAAGTGTAGGTGCGAACGGTGGCGGCATCGCCGGCGGCGTAACGCTTGCCAATGCGCTGGTCGCCGAAGCCGACGAGCACGTCGCCGCGCTCCTCGGATGTGTTGCATACCCAACGGCCGACGTTGCGGCCAGTACCTTGCGCGCAACCGAACACCACGAGCGGGTCGTCGCACGCGTTGATCAGGCCGACGTCGACCATCTCGCCATAGTTATAGACGGCGTCTTGCCGCACGCACTGGTTGCGCGGCCCGGAGACTGCGAATGCCGGGGCGCGGCTTGCAGCGCGCGGCGGCTGGAAGTCGAAGCGCTCCTGTATGACCTTCGGTGCGCGAGCTCCGTCTTCCGCATAACGCCGGCGCTGGACTGCCGCGAGCGCGGCCGCATCGAACACGCCTTTGGGCTCGGCGGCTGCTATGCGCGCGTTTTCCACGCGACCCGCGGAATTCACCGTGAACTCGACGTCGACGTGCCCCTTCGCTCCGCGCAGGAGCGCGCCGGCGGGATACCCGGGCACCATCGCGATCAGAGGTTTCAGTCCGGCGTCGGCGCCGTTGGCAGCGGCCTGTTGCACGGGAGCCGCGGGCGGCGCGGCGCGTGCAGCGGGATTGGCTGCGCCGTTGTCGCGGCACACCTGGCAGCTTTGTACGAGAATCTTCGGATTCGCCGTTCGCGCCGGCCAGTTCTGGCGGTCTTCGCCGTCGACGACCATCGACACGAAGGGCTGGCCGTCGACGAAGTAGTCGACGCGCGCGCACTGCGGGCGATCGGTTTTCACTTCGAGGAAGCTACCGCGCGCCGCGACGTTCGCGGTGCACGTGTCGACGACGCTTGTGCAGTCGCAGCGGTATTGGCCGTGGGCTACGCCGCCGCAAGCGAGTAGCAACGTGAGCGCGGGAATCTTCCAGCTGTTCATATCTGCTNNGGGATGGCGCCGCGCCGAAGTGAGCGGATCGGATTACTGGACGAAGCGGATGCGCGTGAACACGCGCTGATCGATCACGCGGTTCTGGAACACGCGCGGCTCGAACTGCCACTGCTTGATGGCTTCCGTGGCCTCACGCCGGAACACGCTGTCGTTCGACGCATTGGCGATCGTGATGTCGCGGGTCCTGCCATCGGTGCCGACCGTGAATTCGAGGTCCACCCAGCCTTGCAGGTTACGTTCGAGGGCTCGCGCCGGGAATACCGGAGCCACATACGTGAGCACCTTCATCGAGGACGCGGGAATCGGTTTCGCCGATTCGCGCGCGATCTGGCGCTCAGTCAGAACGCTGCGCGCTTTGCGCACGCCGTCGGCGTCGGCGCCCACCGATTCGGCCTCGTTGATCCAGACCGCTGCGCCTTCGTCGTCGAGCGCCTCGATCGACTGCGATGCGCGAGATAGCAGCTCCCGGGACAGCGTTTGACGTGCGCGCTGCGTGATCTCGCTATCGCGATTCGTGGCGATCAACACTGTCAGATAGTGCTTCGCGCTGGTGTCGACTGGTGTGAGCAAGCGGCCTGCGCCCATCGCCGCGCTGAACTGGTCGCTGGCTTGGACGAGCGGATCGACCGCCGGCTTGGCCGGCGCGGCCGGTGCGAGTTCTACGCGGGCGACACGCGGCTGCTCCGCGGGCTTCACGCTCTCCGGCGCGGGGAGCTGCGGCGAAACCACTGGAAAGATCCTCACGGCGAGAGCCTTGGCGCCTGGATGCGCAGGCAGCGCCGCGCGGATGCGCTCGACGATGTGACGTGCATCATCGAAGCGGCCCTGTTCGAGCGCGGTTTCGCCGCGCTTCACGAGGTCATCGGCAACTTTCGTTAACCCGGCCGCCGCGTCCGCATTGTTCGGCTGGGCTTTTGCGGCGCGCGAGTAGAGAGTCCACGCGCTGTATTCCTCGGGTTCGATGAGCATGCCGGCGTCGTAGGCCAGCTGCGCCATGCGTAGCGGATTATCGAGGCTAGCGCCGCCCGCAGCCGCGTCGTCGGTCGTCGGAGCATCCGGCGCCGCGGGTGGCTTGCTGGTATCGGCCATCGCGAGGTTCACGGTGGGTGCGCTCATGCGCGCTTGCGGTCCGGGGTCGGAGCCGGCCCACGGTTTCATGATCACAAGCCAGGCGACGCCCACGGCAGCGATCGCGCCCCCGGCAACCCACAGGAGAATGTCGCCTTGATTCTTGATCGGCTTTTTTGGTGTGCTCATGTGCTCGCCCATAGCATGCTTTTGAGCTTCGCCAGCACGCCTTCCATGACGCCGGACTCGCTGGTCGGGCTCGCATCGACTTCGTGGCGCTTCACGAGCTCAGGATTCTTCAAAAGTAGACGGTGATGTTGAAGCGCGGCCTGCAGGCTGATTGCGCAGCGGCCTGCGGACAGGGGCTTACGGAGAAAGCGAAAAATCTGGCCGTGATTGATCAGCCACACCATGTCGAGTACGTCGCGGTGCTGCGAAACGGCGATCGTCACGAGCTGCGGCAGGTGTTCCTTGAGCCGTGCGGTCATCGACTGGATCGTCGCCTTGTCCTCCGACACGTCGGTCACGAGCACGCCGGGGCGATGCTCTGTCAAAATCTTTACCACCTGAACGATGTTGCCAGCCGCGTGCACGGGCAAGCGGCCGCGCACGGCTTTCTGCACGGTGTCGATGACCTCGGGGTCGCTCGAGAACACGACGACCCCGAGCCCTGTCGCGAGCTTCGGCCGCGACGCGGTGTCCGCAACCTTGGTGATCGGCGGCGCAGCCGGGTGCGTCGGGCCGAACTTGGGCTTCTCCATCACATCCGTGCGCGACGTGCGTGTCTGCCCGGTCGTTGCGGATGGCGGGGCGACCTCACGAACCGTGTCGGACTCCATGATGATTTCGAGCGTGTCGATCGGCGAGAGCTCGGCCTGCGGCTCCGGCACGGGCGCCTCGCGCGCAAGCTTCGCCGCGAGCTCGATCGTCTCGCGCAATTGTTTCGGCGCGCACGGTTTGGTCAAGAAGCGGAACACTTCGCTGTCGTTGATCGAGCCTTCGACGGCGTCCAAGTCGGCGTAACCGGTCAGAAGGATTCGTACGGTGCGCGGCGACATCGTGCGCACTCTCGATAGCACCTCGACGCCTGTCATCTTCGGCATGCGGTGATCGGCCACGATCACGTCGATGTCCTTGCTCTTGACGATGTCGAGCGCTTCCGCGCCGTGCGAAGCCAAATAGAGGTCGAACTGCCGGCGAAACATGATCCGCATCGAGTTCAGCACGCGCTGTTCGTCATCCACGAATAGCAGGCGAGGGCGATCGGCGGTGTGTGCTGCCTCGAGGGACACTATTTAGACCGCCTCCGCGAGTGGGGGCAGTTCGGCCAGGTCTTCGATCTCGTCAGTCTGTTCCGGCGCGGACGCGGCAGCGCCTGCGGGGCGTTTGATCGGCAGCACAACGGTGAAGACGGAGCCTTTGCCCAACTCCGACTCGACGAGCAACTCGCCGTGGTGGCTGCGGACAATCTCGTCCACGATCGACAGGCCCAGGCCCGTGCCCGTGCCGACTTCCTTCGTGGTGAAAAACGGATCGCGGATCTTGCTCAGATTCTCTTCCGGGATGCCGCAGCCCGTGTCCTCGATGCAGATCGCGACGTTGTTCGGGTCGTAGAGGCGTGTGGTGATCGTGATCGTGCCCTCGCTCTCGATAGCCTGGGCAGCGTTCGTGATGATGTTCAGGAACACTTGATTGATTTGCGACGGCGAGCATTCGATTTCCGGCAGCTGCCCGTAATGCTTTACGACCGTGGCTTTGTGCTTCACGACGTTCTTCGCGATCACCAGCGTCTTGTCGATGCCGCCATTCACATCGAAGGTCGCAATCGGTGCGCGGTCGAGGCGGCTAAAGTCCTTAAGGCTCTGCGCCATCTCCGTCAGATCGTTCAGGCCCGCGATGCTGTCACGCGTGAGGTCCTGGATCTCTTCGATCGTGGACTCGAGCTCTTCGTCGCGTAACAACGTCTTCACTTCCTTCAGCGCGTTGACGAAATTTATCTGATACTCGGCACGCTCGGCGAAGTCCTCGGACTTGATCGAGAACGCAGCAGCGCTTCGGTTGACGAACTCGCGCAACGTGCCGAGGCGTTCTTGCACGAGCTCGGCGTTGTTGGCGAGGTAGAGCAGCGGAGTATTGATTTCATGGCTGATGCCCGCCACGAGCTGACCGAGCGACGACATCTTCTCGGCCTGGACTAGCTGTACCTGCGATTCCTTGAGATCTCCGAGTGCGCCGGTGAGCTCGTGCGTGCGCTCGGCGACGCGTTGCTCGAGTGATTCGTTCAGCACAGCGAGCTCGGTGTTGGCGGCGTTGATCTCGCGGTAGCTCGCGTGCAGCCGAGTCGCGACGAAGCCCACCGCCAGGAGCAGCACGATGGCGTAGACGGCGAGCATCAATCGGGCCTGGTCGACGCGCGTGACTGAGCTTGTGTACATGTCGGCGGTCGCTGCGGCGAGCGCTGTCCCGAACTCGCCCACCGGCGCGCCGGCGAGCTGCTTCTGCTTGCTGTCGATCAATGCCTTCTTTTTCAGGATGGTGCTCACGGAGCTGCGCAGTCGATCGAGATCGCCCGGCATGTTGTCTACTCGCTGATCACGACCGAGCGACACCAGCAACCGCTCGAGATCGGCAGGGCGCACCGAGGCGCGTTGCCCAGAGAAGCCCAACGCGCCGACGACGAGCTGGAATGTGTCCGCGGCGGCGCGATCGAACCCACCGTCACGGAGTTTTTGAATGACGCCGGCACCCGACTCGCGGAGGTATGCGACGCTGGCCGCGTACTCCGTCTCGTCGTCGAGCAGTTCGCCCGCGAGCGCTGTGGCGGAATTGACGGTGGCGAAGAAAGTATCGTGGCTGTTCGTGAGCCGCGCTTCCTGGCCAGCGTTGCCGCGCATGCTAAACGCTGAAGTCGGTAGCTGCGACGGAGCGGCCGCAAAGCGCGCGAGCAGTGCGCGAGCACCCTCGCCCGGCGGCTGCTGTTCTTGCCACGCTTTCTCCAGCGCGTCGACGAGCGAATGGAAGTCTCCATCGACACGCTTCAAGTCGGCGTCGATGGTGTACTGGGCGACGTGAGTTTCGACAGGGAGGGGACGCGACTCGAGCGCGAGTGACACAAGCAAGGCCAGCGCCGCGAGCGCGAGAACGAGTGCGATGACTGCACGCTTCATGGCCGACCGATTTACTTAATCGAGTGCACCAACACTAGGCAAATTGGGGAAACCTTGGAGTGATAGGCTTCACAGAGCACTCGTATCGTCGCCACCCGGCGACTCGCCCTTATGTCCGGGCGCGGGCGCGATGGCGGTGCGCGGCTCCCTCACGGGCGAAGGGGCGACCCGAGAGACCGAGCGGCGCCGCGGCTCGCAGAGCGCACGCCGTGTCGGCGGCCCCGCGACTTCGCTATCATGGCGCCGCCTCGACTACCGGACCGCTACGTGCACCCGATTCAGCCTCTCCAGCCGTTTCTCGACTCGCCGGCCGCGATCGACGCCGATCGCGACGCCGCCTTGGACGAGCCGTCCGGCCGTTGGAAGAAGCTGCAGGCAGAGCTGCGCGGCCTCACGGGCAAGGCGATCGGCGACTACCGGATGATCGAGGACGGCGACCGCGTCATGGTGTGCCTGTCCGGCGGCAAGGACTCGTATACGTTGCTCGATATGCTGCTCTCGCTGCAGCGTAAAGCGCCCGTGAGCTTCGAGCTCGTGGTCGTCAATCTCGACCAAAAGCAGCCGGGGTTCCCGGCCGAGGTGTTGCCGAATTACCTCACGAGCCTCGGCGTGCCGCATCGAATCGTGACTGAAGATACCTATTCGATCGTCACGCGCGTGATCGAAGCTGGCAAGACGATGTGCGGACTCTGCTCTCGCTTGAGGCGCGGCATTTTGTATCGCGTGGCCGATGAGATCGGTGCGACGAAGATCGCGCTTGGACATCACCGCGACGATATCGTCGAGACGTTATTCCTGAACATGTTCTATGGCGCGCGGCTGAAAGCGATGCCGCCGAAGCTGAAGAGCGACGACGGCAAACACGTCGTGATTCGGCCCCTGGCCTACTGCGCCGAACGCGACATCGAGCGATACGCGCGCGGCCGCGAGTTCCCGATCATCCCGTGCAATCTCTGTGGCTCGCAGGACAACATGAAGCGGCGCGACATCAAGGCGATGCTCGCGGCATGGGAGCAGGAAGATCCGGGTCGCAGCGGTCGCCTGTTCCGCGCCCTGCAAAACGTGACCGCGTCCCATCTGGCCGACACGAAGCTCTTCGACTTCGAGAGCCTCGCGGCCGACGACCTCTAGCCACGCCGATTCAAGAGGCGCTTCGTCGGCCGGCCGCGCGGCGATGCGAGGGCGCATCATTCGTGCCGCTACCGCCCGGGCGGCCGTACGTCCGCAGCGCTTTTCCCAACAGCGCGGGCCGTTCATCTCGCTCGAAGCAACCGCAACGCGATGCGAAGCGCGTGCCGTTTGCCACGGCATCGATGCGTTGATGGCCCGCTCGANNGCCCTCACACCGCCGCGCGGCCTACGTCACGGTGAATCGTGCGTTCCACTCTGTCGTGATGAGCGGCGCAGCGAGTGCGCGCATTGCTCCTCGAGCTCGCACCCTTCAACGCCACCACGAAGGGCGCGGGTGTGAGTGAGGATGTCGGGCCCGCGCTCGGGCGGCCCCTCGAGCGGGCCACGAACGCGCTGCGGCGGTACCTGACGGCACGCACATAGAGTTGCGCTGCGGGGCTTCGAGCGGGAGGAGCGGCCCGCGCTGTTTGGGGGAGCGCTGCGAACATACGGCCGCCCGGGCGGTAGCGGGCCCGATATCCTCGCTCGCACTCGCGCCCGGCCCAACCCTAGCCGACGACCACCGCCGGTAACGGCACTTCCGCGGCCTTTTGCGCGGCACTGGTCATGAGGTCGATCGTTTCTGTCACTTCCCGCGCGTTCGCGAGCCGCTGCGCGGCGTCCTTCGCCAGCAGCTTGTCGAGCAATGCCTGATAGGTCGCGAGTTGCGGCGGCAGCCGCGGCACGGCTGCGGTGCAATGCAGTTCGAGGATGGCTTCCGTCGTCTCGCCGGTGAACGGTTTCTCGCCTGTGAGCATCTGGTACAGGATCACGCCGAGCGCATAGAGATCGGTGCGTTCGTCAGTCGGCAGGCCACGCGCCTGCTCGGGACTCATGTAATACGGAGTGCCTGCGATCGGCTGGCCGGCCGTGGCATTCAGTATGTCTTCGATCTGATGCGAGATGCCGAAATCGATCAGTGCGACCGTGCCGTCATCGCGCAACATGATGTTGCCGGGCTTCAGATCGCGGTGCACCACCCCTGCCGTGTGGATGATCGAGAGCGCACGTGCGATCTCGGCCGTGTGCTTCAACGCGAGCTCCGGCGCGAGCGCCTGCGCCAGCTGCGTGCCGAGGTGGCCGAGCGAGAAATATTCCATCGCGATGTACGAGTACTGGGTCGTGACGCGGAAGTCGTAGATCTCCGCCACTGCTCGATCTGCAATGTCGTACAGCAGTTTGAACTCGGTGACGAGGCGATCGAAATTATCGTCGCGCGAAAGAGACCCGCGGCCGCGGTGCAGCACCTTCAGCACGACTTCTTTGCTGCGCTCGGCGCTGAACGCGACGTGCACGGAAACGTTCTCGCGGTTGGCGAGGCACCGGCGCATGTCGTAGCCGAATAGCCGCACCATGCCGGCAATGCCGCCGTCACGGCCGCTCACCGACCCCCTGCGCGCCAGTAGCGCGCGTTGCACGGCGCTGAGCACCTGCTCGCGTCCGAGCAGCGCCTTCGGGATGTAGTCGAATGCGCCCGCTTTGATCGCCTGGACGGCCGAGTACTCGCTGCCCTTTGTCGTCAGCAGAATCACGGCCGGATTGTTCGGATCGGCCGCTATCGCGCGCAGAGCGCGTAACGTCGGATTATCGGCGGTGCCGTCAGTGGCGAAATCGCAGCCGACGAGCAACACGTCGAAGCTCTGCAGGCGCGAATGCTCGCCGAGCACGTCCTCGAGTGTGCCGCTCGTCGATTGGACGGAGGAACCCTCGAAACCCTTGACGATGTAACGCAGCACCGCGGAGCGGACTTTGGCGTCCGGCTCGACAACGAGGATGCGCGGCTCTGTTTTGGTGGGCTGTTCCACAGCGGGCCACCGTAACAAACCGCCCTTTGGTCAGCGGTGACCGAGGTCACAGCGTCCTGCGGGTTCCGCCGCAGAGGGCTCGCGCGCGTTGAAGCCGCGTGGCCGTTCGGGCTAACCTGCGCCTCGTGTTGAGCCCCCTACATAGCGGCTTCGGCGCCTAAACGTGCCAGACCAGAAACCCTCCGACGATGTCCCGCATCGCGACCAGGTCGACGCGGCCGAGTGGGACCGGCTGGCCGCCCTCGCGGATTTCAGAGCGCTAATTGCAGCGAAACGCCGGTTCATCGTTCCCGCCACCGTATTCTTCATCGTCTACTACTTCGCGCTACCGGTGCTGGTCGGTTACGCGCCCCGCCTGATGGCGGCGAAGGTGTTCGGCGTCATCAACGTCGCGTATCTGTTTGCGCTGTCCCAGTTTTTCATGGCCTGGATCATCGCGGTTCTCTACGTACGCGCGGCGAGCCGCTTCGACAAAATGGCTCGTGCCATCGTCGATCAATACAGGGCAAAGCGTTGATGTCGCCATCGCTCGCGATGTTTTTGGGCTTCATCGCGATCACGCTGTGGATCACATGGTGGGCCGCGCGCCGGAACACGGGTTCGAGCGCGTTCTTCGCGGCAGGTCGCTCGCTGAAGGCTTGGCAGAACGGCATCGCCGTGGCCGGCGATTACATGAGCGCGGCATCGTTCTTGGGTATTGCGGGCATCATCGCGTTTCAAGGCTACGACGGTTTCCTGTACTCGGTTGGGTGGCTCGTCGCCTACCTCACGGTATTGCTGCTCGTTGCCGAGCCGTTGCGCAATGCTGGCAAGTACACGATGGCCGATGTGCTCGCGTACCGCCTGAGCCCGCGCCCCGTACGTGCGATGGGCGCCTTGTCCACGCTCACGGTCAGCACCTTCTACATGATCGCGCAGATGGTGGGCGCCGGCGCGCTCGTTTCGCTGCTGCTCAAGGACGCGGGTCTCAGCTACGAGACCGCCGTGATCGGCATTGGCGTGCTCATGATCGTGTACGTGGTCTTCGGCGGCATGCTCGCGACGACCTGGGTGCAAATCGTCAAGGCGATTCTGCTGATGGGCGGCACGTTGTTGCTCAGCGTGCTCGTTCTACGACACTTCAACTACGATCTTGGCGCGTTCTTCGATGCGGTCGGCCACGTCACCTACACGGACGCCCAGGGCAATAGCGTCACGCAGGATTTCATGACGCCGGGCCTGCGGTACAAGCCACCTTACGGCGCTCTCGATTTGATCTCGCTTGGTATGGCGCTGATTCTGGGCACCGCCGGTCTGCCGCACATCCTTGTACGTTTCTATACCGTGCCCGATGCACAAACGGCCCGCAAGAGCGTCGTCTGGGCCATGGTGATCATCGGCTGCTTCTACATTCTCACCACATTCCTGGGGTTCGGCGCCGCGACGATCGTCGGCCGCGACTTCATCGCGAGCAACGGCGGCACGAACATGAGCGCGCCGCTGCTCGCTCAAGCACTGGCCGGCGATCTGTTCTTTGCGTTCATCTCCGCCATTGCGTTCGCGACGATTCTCGCCGTCGTGGCAGGCCTCACGATTTCGGCCTCGACCTCGTTCGCCCACGACTTCTGGACGAACGTGCTGCATCACGGCCGCGAGCGCCACGAAGGCGAGGAGGTGCGCGTGGCGCGCGTGACGGCGTTTTTCGTGGGCGCGATCTCGATCGGTATTGCGATCGTGCTGGGGCCGAACGCCAACGTCGCGTTCCTGGTCGCGCTGGCGTTTGCGGTGGCGGCTTCCGCCAACCTGCCCGTGATCCTGCTGTCGTTGTTCTGGCGGCGCTTCAACACGGCCGGTGCCGTGTGCGGCTTGGCGACCGGTCTCGCGTCCTCGCTGGCGCTCATCGTGTTGAGCCCGAGCATCATGAAGGCCCAGGCCATCTTTCCGCTCGAGAACCCCGGCATCGTCAGCATTCCGCTCGGGTTCCTCGGGGCCGTGATCGGCACGCTGCTCACCCGCGAGCCGGAAGCCGAGCGCAAGTTCACGGAGCTCAGCGTTAGGGCCAACACGGGCCTTGGCGCGGAGCGCGCTACAGGGCACTAACGGGGAGCTTCGGCGCGCTCGCGCACAGCCGAAAGAACCTTCGGCAAGTCACGCTTCAGCGTCGCGCGGACGAAGAAACGCGGAATCGGGAAGCCAGGGTCGAGCGCCAGGGTGTAGACCAGTAACGTGTGGCCGTCTGGTTGCGGCAACAGCCACCAGGTGCCGTCCAAATGCGCGATGGGCCCGCTGACGCGATGCACGTCGATTCGCGTGTAGGGCGTGTAGTCGAGCCTGAACACGTGCTCGAACGCGGGGATGAAGAAGACCGGCTTGATGACCTGCACGAATAGCTCCGCGTGGCCGCCATTCACCACTTCGAGCTTGCGGCAGCTTTGGACGTTGGGCACATACTCCGGCGCGATCTGACAGGCCGTCAGCACGTCCCATATGGCCTTGGGTGGCGCGGCCACGTCGATCGCGAGCTTGATCAGCACGACCTGCGGACGGTCGCTGCGGTCCGTGAGGTAGAACACCATGCGGGCAGCCACGGCTTGCCGGTCAATCCAGCTCAGGTCGGGCTCGGGCTCTTCGGCGACGAGCCGCGTGGCGAATAAAAGAATCGGAATCAGGGCAATGGCGCGTCGCCACCGTCGCACGAACTTACGGGACGGGGCGAGCAGCATCAGCGCACTAAGATCACGCGGCCTCGGCCACGACCTTGTTGCGTAGCACGCCGATTCCGCTGATCTCGACTTCCACGTTGTCGCCATTTTTCATCCACAACGGCGGTGTGCGGCCGGCGCCGACGCCGCCAGGCGTCCCTGTCACGATCACGTCGCCCGGCTGAAGCTCCGACCAGGTCGAGCAGTACTCGATGAGCTGCGGGATGTCGAAGCACAACTCGCCGACGCTCTCCTGCTGCACGACCTGGCCGTTCAAACGCGTGGTCAGCGTGAGCTTGCGCGGATCAGGCACCTCGTCGCTCGTGACGAGCCATGGACCGAACGAGCCGCTGTGATGGAAATTCTTGCCGGGGGTGAACTGCTGCGAGTGCCGTTGGAAATCCCGGATGCTGCCGTCGTTGAAGCACGCATAACCGGCGACNNGTCATGCCCCACGACGCTGTCGTGAAAGCGCACGAACAGGACCGGATGGCTCGGGCGCTCGCGGCCCATTTCCTTGATATGCGGCATGTAGTTCACGCCCACGCACAGGAGCTTCGCAGCCGCGTCGTCGATGACTGGCGCAAACGACACGTCGCTGAGCGCAAGATCCGGTTTCTCTGCCGCCAGCCGGCGCAGCTCCGGCAGTGAGCCGGCGAGAAGCGCATCGCGCAATGTGCGGGGGCTTCCCGCGAGGCGTCGGCCCGCGTCGACGATGCCGTCGCCGACGACCACGCCGAAGCCCCTTTTCCCATTCCTTTCGAAGCTCATCAATCGCATGAGTGCCCCTTAGCTCGCCGCTCGTTCACTGATCGTGGTGCGCTGTCAGCTCGCGGCCGCGGCGGCGGGCGCCGCCGGGCGACCGCGCTCGGCCGCTTCGGCGCGTAGCTGCTCGATCGCAGCGGCGAGCGTGAGGCTCGATTGCCCTTGCTGGCCGAGGCGCCGCAACGCGACGGTGTTTTCCGCCACTTCGCGTTTGCCGGCGGCCAGGATCACGGGAATCTTCGCGAGGCTGTGCTCGCGCACCTTGTAGTTGATCTTCTCGTTGCGCACGTCNNATCGGCGTCGGACGTGATCGTCGTGACCATGACCTGCACGGGCGCGAGCCAGAACGGCAGGGCGCCGGAGTAGTTCTCGAGCAGGATGCCGATGAAACGCTCGAGCGAGCCGAAGATCGCCCGGTGCAGCATCACCGGCGTGTGCTTGTTGCCGTCCTCGCCGATGTACGTGGCGCCGAGCCGGCCCGGCATGTTCAGGTCTACCTGCAGCGTGCCGCATTGCCAATCGCGGCCAATCGCGTCGCGCAGCACGAATTCGATCTTCGGGCCGTAGAACGCGCCTTCGCCGCGGTTGTAGGTGAATGGCAACCCGAGCGAGCGCATCGCGTTCTCGAGCGCGCTCTCGGCTTTGTCCCACACCTCGTCGCTGCCGACGCGCTTCGGCGGGCGATCGGCCAGCTTCATGATGACGTTGTCGAAGCCAAAGTCGCGGTAGATGTCGAGCAGCAACCTGCAAACGTGACCAGCTTCGGACGTGATCTGGTCTTCGGTGCAGAACACGTGAGCATCGTCCTGCGTGAAAGCCCGCACGCGCATCAGGCCGTGCAAGGCGCCGGACGGCTCGAAGCGATGCACCTTGCCGAATTCCGCCACGCGGTATGGCAGATCACGGTAGCTGCGCAGGTCGTTCTTGAACACCTGGATGTGGCCCGGGCAGTTCATCGGCTTCACGACCAGCGTATGCTCGTCGCGCGTCTCGCTCGTGAACATGTTTTCGCCGAACGTATGCCAGTGCCCCGAGGCTTCCCACAGCGAGCGGGACATCAGCTCGGGCGTGTTGACCTCCGTGTATCCCGCCGCGGTCTGCTTCACGCGCAGGTACTCGACGAGCGTGCGGAACAAGGCCCAGCCCTTCGTATGCCAGAACACGGCGCCAACGGCCTCTTCCTGGAAGTGGAAGAGATCCATCTGCTTGCCGAGCTTGCGGTGGTCGCGGCGCTCCGCTTCCTCGAGCCGATCGAGGTAGGCCTTGAGCTCCTTCGCGTCGGCCCACGCAGTGCCGTAGATGCGCTGCAGCATTTCGTTGCGCGAATCGCCGCGCCAATAGGCGCCCGCGAGCTTCAGCAGCTTGAAGCCTGCGCCGAGCCGGCCCGTGTTCGGCAGATGCGGGCCGCGGCACAAATCGATGAATGCGCCTTGGCGGTACAGCGTGATCGGCTCGGCGGATGGGATCGACGCGATGATCTCCGCTTTGTAGCTCTCGCCCTGGTCACGGAAAAACTTTACGGCTGCGTCCCGGTCCCAGACTTCGCGCACGACGGTCTCGTTGCGCGCCACGATCTCGTGCATTCGCGCCTCGATGCGGCCCAAGTCCTCAGGCGTGAACGGCTCCTTGCGGGCGAAATCGTAGAAGAAGCCGTTTTCGATGGCCGGTCCGATCGTGACCTGGGTTTCGGGATAGAGCTCTTTCACCGCTTCGGCCATGACGTGTGCAGCGTCGTGCCGCAGGAGCTCGAGGCCGTCCGGAGTGCTACGCGTGACGATTTCGATGGCCGCATCGTGCTCGATGGGCCGCGTGAGATCGCGNNGAAGGGCGGCGAAGTACGGGTGGAACGCCCACGATTGTACGACAACAAGGGGAATCATCGTTCCGCAGAGCGATCAATCCGCCAACGGGCGCCCTTGCGTCGCCGCGGCGTTCGAAGCGCTCGCACCGACACACGTTGTACGATAGCCGCATGAGCGAGCTCACGATTCACATGTTTCCGTGCCTCGCGGACAACTACGGCTATTTGTTGCACGACGCGGATTCGGGCACCACGGCCGCAGTAGACACGCCAGACGCCAAAGCGATCCTGGTACAGCTTGCGGCTAAGGGCTGGCGGCTGACGCACATCCTGAACACGCACCATCACGCCGATCACGCGGGCGGGAATCTAGAGCTGAAGCGGCAGACCGGCTGCACGATTGTCGGGCCGCGCGCCGATGCGGCGCGTATCCCGGGCATCGANNGGCCACATCGTGTACCACTTCGCGGATGCTCATGCCGCTTTCGTTGGCGACACGTTGTTCGCCCTGGGGTGTGGCCGGCTGTTCGAAGGTACGCCGACGCAGATGTGGGGCTCGCTGCAGAAGATTCTGCGCTGGCCGGACGACACTCGCCTGTATTGTGCGCACGAGTACACGCAGAACAACGCGCGTTTCGCGTTGACGGTGGAACCCGAAAACGCGGCTTTGCGCGAGCGGGCGGCCGAAGTGGCAAGCCGGCGCGCGGCGAATCTTCCGACTGTTCCCTCGACGCTCGCCGAGGAGCGGGCGACGAATCCGTTCCTGCGCCCGACCAGCCGTGGGCTCAAGGAAACGATCGGTCTTCCGCACGCGGCCGAGGTGGACGTATTCGCGAAGACGCGCGCGCTCAAAGACGCGTTCTAACGCGTCAACAAGCGAGGCGTTGGGGTTCGGTCAGGCGCTCGGTCGCAGCTGCGAACGGCCCTGCATCATGAGACCGGCGCCGCGCTCCGACACGTGCGCGAGCACGGCCTTGCGCCTATGCAGCCGGATCGTTTCGCCCAGATTCACGGCGAACACGAGATTCACGACGGTCCCGGCCGGCAGACCTAGAGCTTTGATCTCGAGGAACACGCCCATCGCGGAGAGGTTCCGAGCACGGCAGCGATGATATCGGCCGCCAGGGACAGATAGGTAAACAGTGGTCGATACCTTGTTTCTCTCGAGTAGACGTCGTTCCATCTCAGGATCCTTATTCTTTTAGTAGCCTGGACCATGTAGAGAATGCCCGCGGGCCGGCGGAAATCCAAGCCCCGGCTTAAGGGCGGTGAGTGACCGTTGATTAGCTGAGGTCGGGCCGGCGCCGCTGCCCGTTATGTATCGCGCGGAGCGCGGGGCGCGCAGGCTGCCTAGTCGGCTTTGTCGACGCGCAGGATCGTGAGCTCCGGCGGTGCGGCGATGCCCATCTTCACGCGCCTGCCGTTGCCGCCCAAGAGCGTGATCTCGATCGGACCTTTGGCGAACAGATCCTTCAGTGTCAGCGTGCTGTCGACGCCGTCCGCCAGTTTGATCTGGATGGCCTCATCCGCGCGTCTGCTCACTACCAGCATGTTCGCTCTCCGTTTAAGCAGTTCCGAGCGAGCGAGGATCGGCACTTGCCGGCGCCAAGCCGCTGCGACCGTAAAGGTCGGGCTCTGTACCGCGTAGCGTGCGGAGTGCTACTCGCACTTGCTCGCTGCGCGCCTTCACGAGCGCACCGTTGCGCTCGTTTTGTTGCTTACATTCGGTTATCAGAGTGAGCAACTGGCGCCACTCGTCGGGGTGTGCGGCACCGGCCGCGGCGTTGGCTACTTCCGCCGTAACGGCATCCGAAAGGCCGCGGCGTTGGCGTTCGAGCGAGTCGAGCGTCTCCACAAGCCGCGCTTTGTCTGCGCCGGCCGCGTTCAGCTGCTCGGCGTCACCTTTAGTGAGCGCTTGATTTTCGCGGCCGAGCGTCTGAAGCATCGCTTCGGCGCAGAGAATCTGCTCCTGTAAGACGGCGATCAGACCTTCGCTTACGTGCTGCATGGCGACGTCTTCAACCGTGCAAATTGCGCTCGTGTCGAAGCAGCTTGTCGGCGGTCTTCTGATCGTCGATCTGATAGCTGCCCGAAGAAACGGCGTTCTTCAGGGCAGTGACACGCTGCGCATCGACCACCGGTGTGTTGTGCACGACTTCCTGAAGCTGGCTCATCAGCAGACCAGACCGGCTCACGTTGACCGTGTCGCCCGAGCTCGTCGAGGTGCTGGCGCTGTGCGCCGCCTCTTTGGCGGGGTCTTGTCGGGCGACCTTGCTCGCTTCCGAGCGCCGCGCGCCGGCAGTGTCCGTCGGCCGTAAACCCTGGTTGTTGATCTTCTCTGTCATAACTTATCTCCGGCGCCGAGTGCGCCTTCACGACTGCTTATCGGCTGGCAATTCGAATACTTTAGCCGCTTCATTTGACTAAAACCCTACCCGCACCTGGCCCGGCGCCTCGACGACGCCCTGGACCACTCGCCCGGAAGCACTGCGTACTCGTATACGTTCCTTGAGCCGACCCGGTTCGAGCGCCACGCCCTCGGCTTTTACCTCGAGCGTCGAATTGGCCGAGATCAGCGTGACCAAGGCTCCGCGCTCCACTCCCTGCGGCTGCTCGAGCGCGGAGGCCTGTAGCAAGGCCCCGGCCGATTGACTGCGGCGCACGGTCTGGCCCACGGCCAGGTCCGGTTTGCCTACGTAGTCGTACGGCAACGTAGCCGCGGCCTGCTGGCGAATCTCGAGGTCGTCGGCCGCCAGCACCTCACCGGGTTGCACGCTGCGGCGCAGCACGACGATCGGCAGCTGCTCCGAGACGCGGACAGGCACGAACAATCGCCATGGCGTGGGACCGAGACAACTCACCGCAACCGTGCCGGCGCCGCGTTGGATCACACGCTGCATCTCTGTTTTCAAAGCGTCGCCGCATTCCGGCAACTTCAGACGCTCGTCGACGGCCACCGCCTCCACGTCCCCTGCGCCGTTCTGCCGTGCCATGGCACGTGCGGCCTCACGAATGCTGTCGGGCGACTGCCAAGCGGCGGCGCGCACCGTCAAGCTGCCGGCGGCAAACGTCAAAATGCCGACGAGCGCTGCGTGCGCTATTCGGCCGAACCCTTTGGTTTCGAGTGTCATGAGACTTCCGCGAACAATGTGCGGAAGGTAAGTGCAAGACATATGCCACGCGCTTGGCCCGAGATCGCGGTGGCTCCCCCAGTGCGGGCGGCAACCCCTCGCCGCGGCTACTGTCCGGGCCGGCAACAACTTTCCGGTCGAAGGGTGGTGCCGTGCGCGAAATCCAGCACCGTCGCGGATTCCGAGTGCCTGGCACGGTTGTTGCTAATTCCGGCTGCGGCCCTTTGCCGCGTTTGGAACGCAACGACGATGGAATCGATTTTCGGGATCCACGAGGCCGCACTGCTCTATCGCGCGAAGCGCATGGACGTGATCGCGGCGAATCTCGCGAACGCCGATACACCGAACTATCAGGCGCGCGACCTCGATTTTGCGAGCGCGCTCGACGGCGCGTTTGCGGGCGCCACGCAATTGAAGGCGACGGACCCGCGGCACCTGGCGCTCAACCCGCTGACGAGCGGCGACGCGCTGAAGTATCGCATTCCCCACCAACCCTCGCTCGACGGCAACACCGTGGAATCCGATCTCGAGTCCGCGCGTTATGCCGAGAACGCCGTTTCGTATCAGGCCAGCTTGTTGTTCGCGAATAACCGCATCAGCACGCTGCGCGCCGCTCTCGCCGGAGGCCGTTAATGAATACGTTCAGCACATTCGATATTGCAGGCTCGGCGCTCGCCGCCCAGTCCCTGCGTTTGAACTTGACGGCGAGCAACCTCGCCAACATGCACGACGTGACCGGTGACCCGGCCAACGCGTATCGCGCGCGTCACGCCGTGTTTCGCGCCGCAAGTCAGCCGTTCAGCAACACGCTCGCGGGCGTGGACGTGCTCGGTGTCGTCGAGAGCAAGACGCCCGCGACGGAGCGCTACGACCCCGGCAATCCCCAGGCGAACGCTGAAGGCATGGTGTATGCCCCGAACGTCAATGCGATGGAGGAGATGGCCAACATGATCTCCGCGTCCCGCTCGTATCAAAGCAACCTCGAAGTCATCAACACCGCGAAGCAACTGCTGATGCGCACGTTGACGCTCGGTCAAGGCTAGGAGAAGTACCCATGGTAGGCGCAGTCAACGGCACGGATTTCAGCAACCTCGGCATCGGTGTACCCAAGGCCACGGACAAGAAGTCGGACCTGGGGCAGGGAGACTTCCTGACTCTGATGACGACGCAGCTGAAGAATCAGGACCCGTTCAAGCCGCTCGACAGCGGCGCGTTTTTGGGCCAGCTCGCGCAGTTCGGCACCGTGTCCGGGCTTGCAGGTCTGCAGACGTCATTCGATTCATTGAAGACGTCGCTCATTTCGAACCAGGCGCTGCAGGCCGCGAGCCTCGTGGGCCGCGCAGCGTTGGTCGACAGCTCGACGATGGCCACCGGTGCGGGGCAGTCGGTGGGCGGTGCTGTGGATCTGCCGGCGTCGACGACCGCGCTGAACATCACCGTGCGCGACAGCACGGGTCAAGTCGTACGCACTATCCCGACCGGTTCCCACGCGACCGGCCAGGCGCAGTTTATGTGGGACGGCAAGACGGACAGCGGCGCCGACGCTCCAGCCGATACATACACATTCAACGCTGACTACCGTTCCGGCAGCACGACCGCAGCCGGGACCGTGCAGCTTGCCGCCACGATCGACAGCGTGAAAGTCACCAGCGACGGCTTCAGCGTTGAGCTGCGCGGCATTGGCGAAAAGCCGTTCTCGTCCGTGCACGAGATCAGCTACGCCTACGGTAACTAGTCAACTAACGAACTCACTCAGAGGTAATTCAATATGCCATTTGCGGTAGCTTTGAGCGGCTTGAACGCGGCGTCTTCGGACCTGAGCGTGACGGCCAACAACATCGCCAACGCCAACACGACGGGCTTCAAGGGCTCGCGCGCAGAATTCGCGGACGTGTTCGCGGTCGGCGCGCAGGACATCGGCAACGGCGTCTCGATATCGAACGTGTCGCAGCAGTTCTCCCAGGGCGGTGTCGATTTCACCGACCGCGGTATGGATCTTGCGATCAGCGGCGAGGGCTTTTTCACGATGCGCGACCGCGGTGTCGTGACGTACTCGCGCGCCGGTGCGTTTGGCGTCGACCGTGATGGCTTCGTCGTCAATGCACAGAATCAACGCTTGCAGATTTTTCCGGTCGCGAGCAACGGCACGTTCAACACCGGCACGCTGTCGGATCTGCAACTCGCCACTGTCGATTCGCCGCCGCAGGCCACCACGAAGGCGGAATTCGGCGTCAACCTTCCGGCCAACGCCGCGGTGCCGCCGGTGCCAGTGTTCGACCCGACCAACGCGTCGAGCTACAACCACTCGACGGCCGTGACCATCTACGACTCACTCGGCGCCACACACACCGCGACGGCGTATTTCGTGAAGACCGCGACACCGAATCAGTGGGAGGCACGTTATTACATCGATGGCACCGCCGTCGGCGGCGCCAATCAGATGACGTACTCGAATCTCGGTGTGCTGACGGTACCCGTAGGCGGCACCATCGCGCTGCCGGCCTACACCCCGGCCACGGGCGCCGCGCCTATCACGCTGACGACGGACGTGTTGAGCTCGACGCAATACGGCTCGACGTTCGGTGTGAACCAGCTGAATCAGGACGGCTTCGCGTCCGGCCGACTGTCGAACATCGACGTCGACAGCACCGGCGTGATCTTCGCGCGGTTCACGAACGGACGTTCCAACCCGCTCGGTCAGGTGGCGCTGTCGAATTTCGCGAACACGCAGGGCCTACGTCAGCTCGGTAACACGTCGTGGGGCGACACGTTCACGTCGGGTGACGCCGTGCGCGGCTCGCCGGGCACCGGCAGCCTTGGCCTGATCCAGTCGGGCGCGCTCGAGTCGTCGAACGTCGACCTGACGCAGCAGCTCGTCAACATGATCACCGCGCAGCGCAACTTCCAGGCGAACGCGCAGATGATCTCGACGGCCGACCAGGTCACGCAGACGATCATCAACATCCGGTAATGCAGCGAGCCTAAGGGAGCCCACACATGGATCGCATGGTGTATGTAGCGATGACTGGCGCCAAGCAGCTGATGCAGGCGCAGGCAGTCGTTGCGAACAACCTCGCGAACGTGTCGACGACAGGCTTCCGCGCCGATCTCGCGCGCTTCGATGCGGAGCAGGTGCAGGGCCCGGGCTTTCCGAGCCGGATCAACACCGTGGCAGCCGGCGTCGGTTTCGACAGCACGCAAGGCACGCTGGTGCAGACGGGTTCGGTGCTCGACGTTGCGATCGACGGCAAGGGTTGGCTCGCCGTGCAAACGCGTGACGGAACCCAAGCCTACACGCGCGGCGGCGGCCTCAAGGTCAACGCACTCGGCCAGCTCGTGACCGAGCGCGGCGATACCGTGCTCGGCGACAACGGTCCGCTGGCCGTTCCGCCCTACACGCAAATCGCGCTTGCGCCGGACGGCACAATTTCGGTCGTGCCGCAGGGCCAGGGCCCTGAGACGCTCGCGCAGGTCGGACGCCTGAAGCTCGTGAACCCGCCGGCGGGTGACCTCGAGAAGCGAGCCGATGGGCTGGTACGCGTCAAAGGCGGCGCTCCGGCTGCGTCCGACGCGAACGTGCGCGTGGTCTCGGGCGCAATCGAAACCAGCAACGTGAACAGCGCAGGGACACTCGTCGACATGATCGAGTACGCGCGGCAGTTCGATCTCGCTGTGCGAATGATGCAGACCGCGGACCAGAACGCTACGCGTGCCGCGAGCCTCGCGAGCCTCACTTAGGAGTCTTGAGCCATGGAATCCCTCTGGATAGCGAAGACCGGCCTCGAAGCGCAGCAAACGCGCATGAGCGTGGTCTCGCAGAACCTCGCGAACGTCAGCACCACCGGCTACAAGCGCCAGCGCGCGATGTTCGAGGACCTGCTCTATCAGAACGTCGTGCAGAGTGGCAGCGCGACGTCACAGCAGACGCAAGCGCCCACAGGCTTGAACCTGGGAACCGGTGTACGCGTGGTCGCGACCGACCGTCAGTTCTCACAGGGCAACCTGATAACGACGAACAATCAGTTCGACCTCGCGGTTCAAGGTCGCGGGTTCTTCGAAGTCCTGTTGCCGGACGGCACCCAGGCCTACACCCGGGACGGTACATTCCAGATCAATTCCGACGGCGCGCTCGTGACCTCGAGCGGCTACGCCGTCCAACCGGCCATCACGATCCCTGCCGGTGCGCAGTCGGTGACCGTCGGCACCGATGGCACGGTGTCGGCGTTGGTAGCCGGTCAGTCAAACGCGACGCAGGTCGGCACTTTGCAGCTGACGGACTTCGTGAATCCGACTGGCCTGCAGTCGCGCGGCCAGAACCTGTACCGCGAGACTACCTCCAGCGGTCCGCCGCAGCCGGGCACGCCGGGCTTGAACGGGCTTGGCACGATCGGCCAAGGCTCGCTCGAAACCTCGAACGTCAACGTTGTCGAAGAGCTCGTGAGCATGATCGAGACGCAGCGCGCGTATGAAATGAACTCGCGCGCGATCGAGACCGCCGACCAGATGTTGCAACACCTGACGAACAGCTTGTAGGAGCCATGTAGTGATCAAGATTGCCGCCTACTCGCTGACACTGTTTGTGCTCCTTCAGGCTTGCGCGCATGCCGGACACCGAGTGTCCGACGCGGAAGAATCGCGCGACCCGCGCTACGCGCCGCCCATCGAAACCTATACGGCGCCGCCCGCCGCGCCGGGCACCATCTACAACCCCGCCAACAGCTTCGGGTTGTTCATGGATCTGCGCGCGCGCTCTGTCGGCGACATCCTGCAGGTGATGCTCGTCGAGAAGACCGATGCTTCGAAGGCGTCAAGCACGGCCAGCGGCAAGACTTCGAAAGTGGCCGCAGACGCGCCGACGGTCGCCGGCCGCAGCATCACATACAAAGGCCAGTCGCTGCTAAACAACCAGGTTGCGGGCGACAGGTCGTTCGACGGCAAGTCCGATTCGAGCCAGAGCAACAAACTTTCGGGCAGCATCACGGTGACGGTTGCTGAGCGTCTGCCGAACGGCAATCTGCTCGTGCGAGGCGAAAAACGCATCACGATCAACCAGGGCCAGGAGTTCATTCGCTTGCAAGGCATCATCCGCCCGGTCGACATCGGCCCCGCGAACACCGTGGACTCGACCAAGATCGCCGACGCGACGATTACGTATACAGGCAAGGGCACGCTCGCCGACACCAATCGCCAGGGCTGGCTCTCGCGCTTCTTCAACTCACCGTGGTTCCCGTTCTGATGGCCAAAGGTATGAACATGACTTCAAAGATTGCCCGCTTTCTGCTCGGCGCCGTCACAGGCGCCGTGCTGTTCATGCCATTCGCGGGCCACGCGGAGAGGATCAAGGATCTCGCGACCGTCGCCGGCGTGCGCGACAACCAGTTGATCGGCTANNGTCGTGGGCCTCGACGGCACCGGCGATCAGACCAGCCAGACGCCATTCACGATCCAGGCGCTGAAGAACATGCTGGCGCAGCTCGGTGTGCTCGTGCCGGCCAACGTGAACCCGCAGCTTCGCAACGTCGCGGCCGTCACTGTTCAGGCGACGCTGCCGCCGTTCGCGAAGCCAGGCCAGACGATCGACATTACCGTGTCGTCGATCGGTAACGCGCAGAGTCTGCGCGGCGGCAGCCTGTTGATGACGCCGCTGCGCGGCGCCGACGGCGATACGTACGCAATGGCACAAGGCAATCTCGTGGTCGGCGGCCTCGGCATCTCGGGCAGTGACGGCTCCCGCGTGTCGGTCAACATCCCCAGCACGGGCCGCGTGCCGAACGGGGCTACTGTCGAGAGGCTCGTGCCGTCGACGCTGGGATCGGCCGAGTCGTTCATCCTGAATCTGTACACGTCCGATTTCACGACTGCGGCGCGTCTCGCCGAATCGATCAACGCATCCCTCGGCGCCGGGACGGCCGAGACACTCGATCCGATCTCGGTGCGCGTGCGAGCACCGGCCGACGCTTCGCAGCGCGTTGCGTATCTGGCGCACATCGAGGCGCTCGAAGTGGAGCCGGCCGAGGCCGCCGCCAGGGTCATCGTGAACTCGCGGACGGGCACCGTGGTGATCGGCGCGAACGTGCGCGTGTCGCCAGCTGCAGTCGCCCACGGCTCGCTCGTGGTGAAGATCACCGAGACCGCACTTGTGAGCCAGCCGAATGCATTGGCGCAAGGCCGAACCGCGGTCGTCGGTCAATCGGACATCAGCGTCGATCAGGGCAACGCCCGCATGTTTGTCTTCCAACCTGGCACGAGCTTGAACTCGATCGTCGAAGCCGTGAACCAGGTGGGTGCTGCGCCAGGCGACCTCGTGGCGATCCTCGAAGCGCTACGGGAAGCCGGCGCTCTACACGCACAACTGATCGTGATCTAAGGACTCCTCGTGACCACTTCGCCGACGGCGCCGATTGCACCGAATTCGGTCGACCTTACCGGGCTCGAGCAGCTCCGGCACAGCGCTGCGCGCAACGACAAGACCGCGGTGGCTGAAGTGGCCGTGCAGTTCGAGGCGCTGTTCATTGGCATGATGCTCGACAGCGCGCGCAAGGCGAATCTCGGCGACGGGCTGTTCGACGGCCAGCAGACGCAGCAGTACCTCGAGCTCATGGACCGGCAGGTGGCGCTCGACATGGCGCGGCACGGCGGACTCGGCTTCGGCAAGATGCTGCTGCAGCAACTGACGCCCGGAGCACAGGTGAAGCCGGGCGCGATGCACGCGCTGTTGCCGGGTGCGGTCCCCGCACCTTCGACGGCACCTGGTGTCGATGCGCAGCCGTCGACCGAGGCGTTGCCAGAGGCCGAGGCCTCGTCGCAAGCAACGGCCGAATTCCCCGACGCGTTGCCGCAGAGCATGGCGGCGCTCGGCGGTACAGCTGTCGACGATGCCGCCGCGTCGCCGGCGGAGAATTTCGTCGCGCAGTTTCTGCCCCACGCGACTGCAGCCGCGGCAGCGCTTGGCATCGAGCCGCGTCTGTTACTTGCGCAGGCTGCGCTCGAAACGGGTTGGGGTGGCGCCGTGCCGCAGCACGCCGACGGTGCGTCCACCAACAACCTGTTCGGCATCAAAGCCGGCGGTTCTTGGAGCGGCTCGCAGACCGCGCAGTGGACGCTCGAGCACGAGGACGGCACCACCGCGCGCCGCCGTGCCGATTTCCGCGCGTATCCGACCTCGGCCGCGAGCTTCGCGGATTACGTCGATCTGATCGGCAACACGCCACGCTATGCCGCGGCGCTCGCAAACGCAGACCGCCCGGAGGCATACGCCCACGCCGTGCAGGCCGCGGGCTATGCGACCGATCCGAGCTACGCCGACAAGTGGCTCGCGATTTATCACGGTCAGCGTCTCGACGGCGCGCTGCGCCGCGCGGAGCTGGCACCTCCGGTGCCGACAGACGCGGCCACCGATCCATCGAGCGATTTCGCACTGTAACGAGCTGAGTACATCGCATGGCAGACCTACTGAACATCGGCCTCTCCGCACTGTTGACGCAGCAGCGGGCGTTGACTACCACTTCGAACAACATCGCGAACGCGAACACGCCGGGTTACACACGGCAGCGTGTCGAGCTCGAGCAGCGGCAGGCGCAGCGCCTGGGCTCCGACTACCTCGGCACCGGAGTGGACATCACGACGGTGCGTCGGATGTCGGACGACCTTCTCGCTGGTCAGCTGCGTAGCGCTTCTGGCAGCTTCGGCCGGGCCGATGCGTTCGTCTCGCTCGCCGAGTCGCTCGACAACATGCTGGCCGACTCCAACGCAGGGTTGACGGCCACCATGCAGTCGTTCGTGAATTCGCTGCAGGACGTTGCGAATGATCCGTCGTCGAGCTCGAGCCGCCAGGCGCTCTTGGCGGACGCCAACAATTTGGTGTCGCGGTTCAAGAGCATGGACCAGCAAATGACCGTGCTCAGCGACGAGGTTCGCACGCGACTCACCTCGACCGCGGACAGCGTGACAACGATCGGCAAGCAGCTCGCCGACATCAACAAGCGCCTCGTCGAAGCTGGGTCGGCGTCGGGCAAAAATTCGCCTTCGGACTTGCTCGACAAGCGCGACCAATTGCTCGAGCAGTTGTCGGGGCTTGTGCAGGTTTCCACGGCTCAGCAGCGCGATGGCACCACGTCGGTGTTCATCGGCTCAGGTCAGGTGCTCGTGCTCGGCTCGGACTCTGCCACCATAAAGGTGACTCCCGGCACTGCTGATCCCTTACAACCGCAGATCGTGCTGAGCGGGCTTGGTCCCAACGTCAACGTGACACAGTTCATCACGGGCGGTGACCTGGGCGGCACGCTCGACTTCAGCCGCGAGATGCTCGCGCCGGCGCGCTCCCAGCTCGGCCGAATCGTCGTTGGCCTGGTCGACACCGTTAACCAGGCGCATCGCAGCGGCGTGGACGCGGAGGGGCAGCTCGGCGGAGATTTCTTCTCTATCTCCGCGCCGCAAGCGTTTTCCGCTGGCACGAATACCGGAACGGGTAGCGTGGCCGTGACCATCACGGGCGTCGCCGCACTCGAGCCTACGAATTACAAGCTTAGTTACGACGGCGCGACCTATACGCTACAACGCGCCGACAACGGCGCCGTCGTGCCGATGACGGGCGCGGGCACAGCTGGAAGCCCGTTCGTGGCCAACGGCTTGAGCATTGTGGTCAGCGGTACGCCTGCGGCCAACGATCAGTTTCTGCTGAAGCCGCTCGAGGACGTGGCGGGAACGATGAAGCTGCTGTTAACGCGGCCAGCCGACATCGCGGCGGCCGCGCCCACTCGAACAAACGCTGCGCTCGGCAACGTCGGCACGGCTTCGATATCTGCGGGGCAGGTCATCGATGCGACGAACGTGAATCTGCTGTCGACATCGACGATCCAGTTCATCAACGACACAACTTACAGCGTGAACGGCGCCGGAACGTTCGCCTACACGCCCGGTGCGAACATCGATTTGAACGGCACGCGCGTGCAGATCACAGGCACCCCGGTAGCGGGCGATCAATTCGCGATCCAGGCGAATTCTGGTGGCACGGGCGATAACCGCAACATTCAGAGCATGATCGATCGTCTGGGTCAGGGCACATTCAACGGCAACATTAGCCTTCAGACCGCGTCAGCGGCTCTGATCACCGACGTCGGCTCGCGCACTGCCGAGATCACCACGCAGCGCGACGTGCAGCAATCCGTGCTCAATCAGAGCAAGGATCGGCTCGAATCGGTTCGCGGAGTGAATCTCGATGAAGAAGCTGCCGATATGTTGAAGTTCCAGCAGCTTTACCAGGCAGCGGCAAAGATGATGACGGTGGCCGACACCTTGTTCCAGACGGTCCTTCAGGCGTTGAGAGGTTAAGCCATGCGCGTCAGCAACGACACGCTTCGGTCGGCATTCCTGTCGGCGCTCGAAGCAGCCAATCGGCGCCTCATCGATACACAGGAAAAGGTGTCGAGCGGGAAGCGAGTCAACAAACCGTCCGACGATCCAGTGGCCGCCGCCCGCATTGCGCACCTCGACGCGTCGCTGTCGCGTCTCGACCAGTACAAGTCGAATTCCGATTTCGCTCGCAATCAGCTCGGGCTCGAAGAGTCGTCGCTGACCAGTGTTCTCGACAACCTTCAGCGCATTCGCGAACTCGCGCTGCAGGCAAATAACAGCACCACCAGCGATAGCGACCGTAAGGACATCGCAGCCGAGGTCAGCCAGGCGCGGGATGCGCTGTTGGCGTTAGCGAACACTACGGACGTCGACGGGCGGCATTTGTTCGGCGGCTACGTAGAGGGGCCGACGCCGTTCACGAAGACGTCGAGCGGCGCGGTCGTCTACAACGGCGATCAGGGCCAACGCACGCTGCAAATCAGCGACAGCAGATTCGTGGCAATCAACGACTCCGGGTCCGACGTGTTTCAGAAAGTTCCGCAGGGCAACGGCACGTTCACGCTGGCCGTCAATCCAGCCAACACGGGAACCGGCGTGATCGGCGACAGCGGCGTCGTGACTCCCGCCGCCTGGGTTCGCGACACATACCGGATCAACTTTCTCACGCCCACGACCTACGAAGTGCGCGACAGTGCCAACGCGGTCGTGTCGTCCGGCACGTTCACGCCGGGGGGGCAGTCGATCGCGTTCCGCGGCGTAGACATTCGCATCGACGGCAACCCCGCCTCAGGCGATTCGTTCACCGCGGCGCCTGCCGGCAATCGCGATGTGTTCGGCATGATGGACGATTTGATGACAGCACTCGGATCGTCGACAGGAACTGACGCGGAGCGCGCTAAGTTGAACAGCAACATAGGGCAACGGATCGCGGATTTGGATAATGCGCTTTCGCATGTCATCAACGTACGTGGCGAAATCGGCGCGCGCGTGCGCGCGCTCGATCAGCAGGATTCGCTGAGCGCTGACTTCGCGCTGCATCTGAATACGACGCTTTCGTCCGTGCGCGACCTCGACTACGCCGATGCTCTGAGCCGCCTCCAGAAAGAAATGTTCGGGCTCGATGCGGCGCAGCAGACGTTCGCGCGCACGCAAGACCTCTCCTTATTCAAATACATCTAGGCCCGGTTCCCGTTTAGGTTCCCGGCCCCAAGGGCCGGGACGTGAACCGCGTCTCACAACCTCTCCTCAAGGAATTCGTCAGAGGCCCGATAAGGTGGGCATGACGACAGAGCTTGAGCCGGACGGCGGCTCGGTCGTAGGAGGCCGACAACGGCCGTCTGGCGAAACAACAGTTACCTTTTAGGAGAGTACGCAAATGGCTCAAGTAATTAATACGAACGTGCTGTCGCTGAACGCGCAGCGCAACCTGACGGCCTCGCAGTCGTCTTTGGCAACGTCCCTTCAGCGTCTGTCGTCTGGCCTGCGCATCAACAGTGCGAAGGACGACGCGGCAGGCCTCGCGATTTCGGACCGGTTCACGACGCAGATCCGCGGCTTGAATCAGGCTGTCCGCAACGCGAGTGACGGTATCTCGCTCGCGCAGACCACGGAAAGCGCGCTCGGCGAGCTGACGAACAACCTGCAGCGCATCCGCGAAATCGCGGTTCAGTCGGCTAACTCCTCGAACAGCGCCTCGGACCGCGCGGCCTTGGACCAGGAAGTCCAGCAGCGTCTGGCGGAAGTCGAGCGCATTGCGACCCAGACCGCGTTCAACGGCCAGAAGGTGCTGAACGGCACTTTCGGCAGCGCGACCTTCCAGGTCGGCGCGAACGTCGGTGAGACGATCACCGTCGGTCTGTCCACCAGCATGCGCACGACCGCGATCGGCCGTACCGCTGACTACGTCAACGGCAGCACGCAGTACAACAGCACGCTGGCCGTCGGTCAGCAGGGCACGGGCGTGGACGGCACGAACGCTCTCGCGAGCGGCGACCTCAACATCCAGATCGGCAGCGCGGCTGCGGTCGGTGTCGTGGCTTCAGTCGACAACAGCGCGGGCGCCGGCAACGCGGGCCGCACCGCCGCCAGCGCGTACTCGAAGGTCGAGGCCATCAACGCTTCGGCGATCCCGAACCTGACGGCCGCCGCGGATACGACGGTCGCCTTCGACTTCGTTGCGGTCACCGACACGGCGTCGACCTACACCTTGACCGTCAACGGCCAGGGCATCTACACGACGGACGGCAATGCGATCAGCGGCACGGCGATGGCGGCGCAGATCAACGCCAATGCCGCGGCGACCGGTGTCACCGCGACCTACGACAGCGCCAACACACGTATGGTGTTGAACGCCGCCGACGGCCGTAACATCTCGGTCAGCCAGACGGCCAGCACGGCCGCGGGCGTGGGCCAAGGCTTGACGGCCACTTCTGCGGGCGTCAACAACACGACGAACGATGCGCTGACGGGCATCACCACCGCGGCCGCCACGGCCGTGGCCAACACGTTCGTCGGCACGATCCGCCTGACGTCGACGGACTCGATCACGCTCTCGGGCGCGAACGAGACCTACGTCGGCTACGCGGACAACAGCGCGATGGCGCTCGGCTCCTCGGCGTTGAACAGCATCTCGGTGTCGACGGTTGCGGGTGCGAACACGACCCTCGGCCGTGTTGACTCGGCGCTGTCGGCCGTGAGCTCGCTGCGAAGCGCGCTTGGCGCGATCCAGAACCGCTTCGAGTCGACGATCTCGAGCTTGTCGGCCATTAGCGAAAACCTCCAGGCTTCGCGCAGCCGAATTCTCGACGCGGACTTCGCGTCCGAGACGGCGAATCTGACTCGCGCGCAGATCCTGCAGCAGGCCGGTACCGCGATGCTTGCGCAGGCCAATGCGGCGCCGCAAAGCGTCTTGGCTCTCCTTCGATAAGGGAGCGTGAAACGCGGGATGGACCCCGCGTATGAGTAGATAGAGATAGCGGGGCGGCACGCGGAGACGTGCCGCCCCGTTTTGCCAAGGGCGCGGAGGCTCTTTCGAGCTCCGCGATCCGAGGGTGGCGACGATGGTAGGTAACGTGACCGCAGTTACCGTGGCTCCCGCAAGGATGTCGGCGCCGTCGGGTCAGAATTCGGCAGCCTCTGGGGTGCCGGCCGGCAAAGCCGCGCCGCAAACCGGCGAAGCATTGCCGGGGGTGCGGGCGGCCGCAGCGGCAGCAGCGGCGACCGCTAACCAGGATCTCGAACGCGCGCTGCGCAAACTCAACGAATCGGCCGCGGCAGCGCAGCGGAACTTGAGCTTCCGCGTCGACAAGGGAAGCGGCAGGACCGTCATTACGGTGGTCGACAGCGTAACCAAGGAAGTCATCCGGCAGATCCCTTCCGAGGAAGTGCTGGCGGTGTCGCAAGCGCTCGAAGCCACCGGCGGATTGATCGATGCTCAAGCGTAGACGTGGCACGCATCTTGCTAAACGTCTCCGGACGGCACTACGCCGTTAGTTCTAAAGCAGGCAGGTTCATTACATGGGCACCATCGCTTCATCGGGCATCGGCTCCGGCCTCGACGTCGCGGGGCTGGTCCAGAAGCTCGTCACTGCCGAGGGCGCGCCGAAGAGCGCGCGATTGGATCAGCAAGAAGCCCAAGTCCAGGGCAAGCTCTCGGCGCTCGGCACACTGAAAGCCGCGCTCGCCAAGTTTCAGGACACGGTCACGGCGCTGAAGAGCCTCGACAAGTTCCAGGGCCGCCAGACCACACTCTCGACACCCGACTTCCTTACCGCGACGACCGACAGCACGGCCGTGCCCGGCAGCTATGCCGTCGAAGTGCAACAACTCGCCAGCGCGCAGAAACTGCAGTCGGGCACGTTCGCGTCGGGCGCCACGGTCGTCGGCACTGGCACGCTGCAAATCACGGCCGGCGGGCAAGTCTTTGCGCTCGACATCGACGACACGAACAGCACGCTGGCCGGGATTGCGGCGGCAATCAATTCGTCGGCCGCCGGCGGCAAGGTCATGGCGACGGTCATCAGTGGCGCCACCGAGGCTCGGCTTACGATCACGGCTCGAGACACCGGCCTCGCGAACGCCGTGACGATCACGCAGAGTGGCGGTGACGGCGGCCTCGTGAAACTCGAGTTTCCGCCTTCGGGCAGCGGCCTGACGCAGCTCAGCCCGCCTCTCGACGCGCGCGTCCTCGTCGACGGCATCCTCGCCACTAGCGCTACTAACACGATCAGTGGTGCCGTCACCGGCGTGACGTTGAATGTCAGCCAGGCAAACGCCCTGGGCGAAACCACTACCATCAACGTGGACTACAACCGCACAGCTACGCGCAAATCGGTCGGGGATTTCGTGACCGCGTACAACGCGGTCGTCGACGCAGTGAAAAGCGTTGCGAGCTACAACGCCAGCACGAAGCAGGGCGGTCCCTTGTTCGGCGATACGGGTGTGCTGAACGTCGGCGATCAATTGCGCCGGATATTGTCGTCCTCCGTGCCGGGCGTAAACGCGGCGACCAACATGCTTGCGGAGGTCGGTATCAGCGCCGGTCTCGACGGCAAGCTCTCCCTGAACAGCGCGCGGCTCGATGCGGCGTTCAATGCGAACTTCGACGGCGTGGGCCAGTTGTTCGCGGCGGACAAGGTAGGCGTCGCGGTCAAACTCGGTACGTTGCTCGATCAATACGTTGGCACCGATGGGCTGTTCGACAAACGCACGGAGACGTTGAACGCGTCGATCAAGGACATTACCGATCAGCGCAGCGCCCTTACCGACCGGCTGAGCGAGCTACAGGCCCGCTACACGAAACAGTTCAATGCGCTCGACACACTGCTCGCGCAACTGCAGAGCACTAGTACTTACCTTACTCAGCAGCTCGGCAACCTGCCGGGTTTCAAGTAGCCGACTTAAGACAAGGATCAGGTCATGAGTTATTCCGGATTGCAGAATTACCGAACCATGGGCGCTTACGGGAATCTCGCCGA
>PMCP01000038.1:54532-63087 GCA_003155415.1 Gammaproteobacteria bacterium
CTAAAAGAGGTCGGCTCGCTGTTGCGTGAGATCAAGCTCGGTTGGGACGGTATTGCATCGGCGGCCAAGGCGTAGCCGTGACGACCGCGCTCGACACGTTGCTCGAACTCACCGATCGGGTGCAGACCGCGATCGACGCCGGCGATTGGCAACAGGCGAACGAACTCGAGAGCGAGCGGCGCGCGCAGTTGGAACGCCTCGTCGCAGAACAGACGGCCTTGGATATTCGCTCGGTGTGTGAAGCGCTTGCGCAGCGAACTCACCGACTCATCGGCCTCGTGGAGCATCATCGGCGACGCGTATTGCGGGAGGCGACCACGGTCACCGCAGGGCACGCCGCCGCGGCGCGCTACGTCGAAAACAGGTAGTTTAAGTACTCAATAGCGTCTGCACGCACCCATCTCGTCAGTCCATGCAACTATAAAAATTGCGAGCCACTGCACATTCTTTTTTCGTGGAGCCCATAACATAACGATCCATGGCGGACGCCCATGTCTTGGGGCGCCGTCAGGCGGAGGCGGACTCTTACGCCGGCCGAAAAACTGTAACGAAACAGTTGGTTATGTGACATGAAGTCACACAGGGTTGGTCGGGTCGCGCCAAGGGATCGGCGGGGCTTGGGCAGCGGCAAGAGGCCGCGAAGGTGCAGTCAATGATCGATGCGAGCGTCAACGCCCACGCTTTTCCCGTCGGCCCATCGGCCGCCATTCATGACCTCGACCGGCTCATGCGCCAGGTCGCCGGCTACGACAGCACCGTGCTGATTCGCGGCGAGTCCGGGTGCGGCAAAGAGCTCGTCGCACGCCGCATCCACGAGCTATCTCCGCGCGCGCGGGGTCCATTCGTCCCTGTCAATTGCGGCGCGATTCCTCGCGACCTGCTCGAAAGCGAGCTGTTCGGTCACGAGAAAGGCGCTTTCACCGGAGCGCTGACCGCACGTGTCGGCCGGTTCGAGCTCGCCGACGGCGGCACGCTCTTTCTCGATGAGATCGGCGACATGAGCATCGACATGCAGGTCAAGTTGCTGCGTGTGCTCCAGGAGCGCAGCTTTGAACGAGTCGGTAGTGCCGAGACGCGCCGCTCGAACGTCCGGATTCTGGCGGCCACCCATCGCGACCTCGAGGCTCGAACGGGTGTCGGTGAGTTTCGAGAGGACCTCTTCTTCCGCCTCAACGTATTTCCTATCATCGTGCCGCCGCTGCGCGATCGGGTCGATGATATGCCCGAGCTCGTCGCCGACCTCGTGACGCGAGGCGAAGCCGAGGGCCGGCCGTCGATCAAGTTCACAGCGACGGCGCTCGACTGCATGCGCACTTACACTTGGCCCGGCAACATCCGCGAGCTGCAAAATCTCGTCGAGCGACTGTCGATCCTCTATCCCGGCAAGGTCATCGATCGCGAGCATTTGCCACCCGCCATCGGAGAACGGCGTAACACGGCGGCCGTGGCCGCTACGGTGCTCCCGAGCACGGGGCTCGATCTGCGCGAACACTTGGGCAACATCGAAAGACAATTGATCTCGAGCGCGCTCGCACAAACGGACGGCACGGTTGCGCATGCCGCGCGCCTGCTGAACCTGCGTCGCACGACGCTCGTGGAAAAGCTCCGCAAGTACGATCTGCACGCGCACGCGTAGCAGAACTCCAATTTCGAAGTCGTCACGACCCTGCGCGCGGCGCCATTCGCCGCGCGTTCGCGCTGCTGCGCGACCCACTTCCCCACACCGAAGTCGCTTTTCCGGCCGTTGAGCGTCAATCAGTTGACGCCGTTCACCGCTCCCTTCCCTGCAAGCCGCGCCGGCGCTGGCTTTCGGCTCCGGGCACGGAACTTGCTAAAGCGTGCTGCGAGGTACTGAAATGGCCGATCACAGTTTGGCGATGGAATCTGCGCCGCTTGGCGAGCTAGAGAAGGCGTTCAGCGTCTTCAACAAGCTTTCGGCGGAGCTGCAAAGCTCGTATCAGGTGTTGCAGCAACGCGCTGCTGCGCTGACCACTGAGCTCGAGGATGCACGTTGCGCTCGCGAGCGCGCCAAGCACGAGGCAGAACGAACGGCCGAGCGCCTGCGCTCGCTGCTCGGCACGCTGCCTGCCGGGGTAATCGTCGTGGACGAAGCCGGCTTGATTCAGGAGTACAACCGCGGTGCCGAGGAATTGCTTGGCGCCGGACTCACCGGTACGCCATGGCAAAACGTTGCTCGAGCGATGCTCGAGCATCCGCTATCGGCTGGCGGTGATTGGTTGACGCGCTCGGGCCGTAGAGTGTCGCTCGCGACGAGCCTGCTGCCGCAACAGAAGTCCGCCCGCATCATTCTGCTCACCGACGTGACGGAGACGCGTGCGCTTCAGGAGCTCGTGAGCCGCAACCAGCGGCTATCGGCGATCGGCAAGATGGCCGCGAGCCTCGCGCACCAGATCCGCACGCCTCTCGCGGGCGCATTGCTGTATCTGTCTCAATGTCGCTCGCGACGCGACGAGACGCAGCGCGCAACGTTGCTGGAAAAAGGCATCGATCGGCTACGGCATCTCGATTTGCTCGTTCAGGACATGCTCGTGTTCGCACGCGGCAAAGGGCCGGGCGAACGCGTGCGCGTGGCGGACCTGTTCAAGGCCGTGCACGACGCGGCGACGGCCGTGAAACCGAACGGCGCTCACCTCGTGATCGACGGCACTGACACGCTCGTCGAGCTCGATGGAAACCGCACGGCGCTGACCGCGGCGCTCACGAATCTGATCAACAACGCTTTTGAATCTGCACCGAATGTCGTTGTGACGCTGAAAGCGCGTTTGCACGGCGATCGAATGGAGTTCACGGTGAAAGACAACGGACCTGGCATCGCGCCGAGCATTCAGTCGCGAGTGTTCGAGCCGTTCTTTTCTACTCGCGCAGCCGGCACCGGTCTTGGGCTCGCCGTAGTGAAGACGGTGGCGGAAGCGCACGGCGGCGAGCTCGTGTTGCATTCGACTCCGGAGCGCGGCACGAGCGTTGAGCTCGATATGCCGCGTATCGCCGCACTCGATCCGCCTCTCCCGCCTCCCACCGAAACGCGGGAGGTCGCATGACCAATCACGCCACGGTGTTGGTCGTCGAGGACGATCGCCCGCTGCAAGACGCGCTCGTAAGCACGCTCGAGATCGCAGGCTTCCACGTGCTCGCCGCCTCAGACGGTGGCGAGGCTCTGAAAGTACTAAACGACAACGCTGTCGATCTCATCGTGAGCGACGTGCAAATGCAGCCGGTCGACGGCCGTGAGCTGTTGCGTCGCTTGCAGCAGCGGCCTTCGTCGCCGCCCGTGCTACTCATGACGGCCTACGGAACGATCGATCAGGCGGTCGCCGCTATGCGCGACGGCGCAGTCGACTATCTCGTGAAGCCGTTCGAGGCAGAAGAGCTCGAACGGCGCGTTGCGCGCTATGCGCGTCCCGCTGCCGCGGCAGAACGCGGTGCCTCGGATCCGGTGGCCGAGGACCCGCGCAGCCGCGCGCTGGTAGCTCTCGCGCTGCGCGTCGCCCAGGGCGAGGTGACGGTGCTGCTGCACGGCGAGAGTGGCACCGGCAAAGAAGTGCTGGCCCGTTTCATCCACACACATTCGAAGCGCAACGCGGGTCCGTTCGTGGCCGTGAACTGCGCGGCCATTCCGGAGCAGATGCTCGAGGCGCTGCTATTCGGCTACGAAAAGGGCGCGTTCACTGGGGCTCAGGCTCGCAGCGTCGGCAAGTTCGTGCAGGCCAACGGCGGCACGTTGCTGCTCGACGAAGTGACCGAAATGGACTTGAACCTCCAGGCCAAGCTGTTGCGCGTGCTACAGGAGCGCGAGGTGGAGCCGCTCGGCGCCAGCAAGCCACTGCCGCTCGATGTGCGGGTGATCGCCACTAGCAATCGTGATCTCGAGCAGGCGGTGCGCGAGGGCACCTTCCGCGAAGATCTCTTTTACCGATTGAGCGTGTTTCCTCTCAAGATTCCGCCGCTGCGTGAGCGCACCGGCGACGTGGCCGCTCTCGCGCAACGCTTCATTCAAACGCGCAGCGCACGCCCGCGGCCGCTGTCCGCTGAAGCCGTGGCGAGGCTGGCGGCGCATAACTGGCCAGGGAACGTGCGCGAGCTCGAGAACGTCGTTCAGCGTGCGTTGTTGCTGTCGGAAGGCGAGCCGCAGATCGAAGCTCACCATCTCGGCCTCGCCGAGAGCCCGCTGCCTGATGCGCAAAGCACGGCGCGCGCCTTGGGCGCCGACCTCGCTGGCGACCTCTGGGAAGAAGAGGCGCGCCGCATCGTGGCGGCGCTCGAGATGAACCACGGCGTGCGCACCAAGGCGGCCGAGCAGCTCGGTCTCAAGGATCGCACTCTGCGTTACAAGCTACAGAAGATGCGCGCCGCTGGCCTTCGAGTGCCCGGCGACCGCGCGTGAGGACGAAGGAGTGACACCTGTGAGTGGAGTCGAGATGACACGCCTTCTGGCCGAGATGCAACGGCTGGGAGCTGCTGCCGACCGGAAGCCGGAAACCGTGACGCACGAGACCGGCGGTTTCGCGGATCTCCTTCAGTCGTCGATCGACGCAGTGAACCGCGCGCAAACCACGGCAACTGACATGGCCGCATCGCTCGAGCGCGGCGACAAGTCCGTCACGCTGCCAGAAGTCATGATCGCGATGCAGAAGGCCAGCTTGTCGTTCCAGGCAATGACCGAGGTGCGTAACCGCCTCGTCACTGCGTACCAAGAAGTCATGAACATGCCGATCTAACGGTCGGTGATCGAGAACACCTATGGCAGACACAGAACTTACCGCACAACCCGCCGCCGCACCGCTGTACGCGCTGCTGCCGCCAGCGATCAGACAGATCTTGCTATTCGTCGGCGTTGCCGCGGCTGTGGCCGTCGGCGTCGCGATGGCGTTGTGGTCGCAGGGCGAAAATTACACCCCGCTGTATTCTGGCTTGGGCGACCGCGATCTCGGCGAGATCACGGCGCAGCTCGATAGCGCGAAAGTGCCGTACAAGCTCGACTCGGGCAACGGCAGCCTGCTCGTACCCGCCGACCGCAAATACCAAGTCCGCATGCAGCTCGCGGGGTCCGGGTTGCCGCACGGCACCGGTCTCGGTGTCGAGGAAATGTCTGGACACACTTCGTTCGGTCAGACGCCTTTCATGGAAAACGCGCTGTATGTGCGTGCCGTGGAGAACGAGCTCGCGCGCACGATCGGTGCGATGCAGCCGGTTGAGATGGCGCGCGTGCACCTTGCGCTGCCGCCGCAATCGGCTTTCATCAGGCAGAAGCGCGAGCCGAGCGCATCGGTGATGCTGAAATTGTTCGCGGGCCGCCGGCTCGACGACGCGCAGGTTCAGGCCGTCGTGCACCTCGTGGCATCCAGCGTGCCGGATCTGACGCCGTCGCACGTCACGGTCGTCGATCAGAGCGCGGGTCTTCTGACCAGCACGAACGACGATTCCGCTTCGGGCATGACCACCTCGCAGTTCGAATACCGCAGGCAGCTCGAGGAAGGGTATGCGCAGCGCATCACGAATCTCGTCGGCTCGATTGTCGGCGCGGAGCGTGTACGAGCGAGCGTGACCGCCGAAGTCGATTTCACTCAGACCGAGCAGACGCGCGAAAGCTTCGATCCGAACGTGCAGCTGGTTCGCAGCGAGCAGAGCAGCGAAGACACTCGTCGCGGAGAAGGCGTGCAGGGCGTACCGGGTGCGCTCAGCAATCAGCCGGCGCAGGTCGCGCGGCCTCCCGCCGCGGCACAGACCGCGGCGGCCGAAAGTCCGGTCAGCACGACTAAGTCGCAGGTTCGAAATTTCGAGCTCGACAAGACCGTGAGCCACACGCGCCAGGCCGTGGGCGCGATCAAGCGACTGTCGATCGGCGTGCTCGTCGACAACAAGCCTCCCGCGCAAGCGCGCGGCGCGTCGACACCGCTGACGGAGCAAGAGGTGACGTCATTGACGGCGCTCATCAAACAGGCCGTCGGTTTCGACGAAATGCGCGGCGACACGATCTCTCTCGTCAATTCGGCGTTCCAGCAAGCGCCCCCGGTTGCGACTCCGGCCGCGACGCCGATCTGGCAGAACCCGCAGATCTGGAACATCGGTCGGCAAGTGCTCGGCGCGCTGCTCGTGCTCGCGCTCGCGTTCGTCGTGTTGCGGCCGATGATGCAGATGCTGACTCGCCCGCAGCCGATCGCGCCAGCGCCCATGGGCGGCGAGTACGCGGCGCAGCTGCAGCCCGTTGTAGTTGGCGGCCGGCCGATGGCGTTGCCGATGGGATATGACGATCGAATGGCCGCGGCGCGCAGCGTCGCCGGTCAAGACCCGCGCCAGGTGGCGCAAGTAGTTCGTACGTGGGTAGGCGAAGACAATGGCTGAAGCAGCGACGATCGGCGGGACGCAGCGCGCCGCCATTCTATTGATGACGCTCGGTGAGCAGACGGCCGCGGCCGTGCTGCGCCAGTTGGACGTCGGAGAGGTGCAGAAACTCGGCACCGCGATGGCCGAGCTCGCGGACGTTCCGCGCGAACGCGTCACCGACGTGCTCGGCCAGCTGCTCGTGGCGGTGCAGGGCAAGACCTCGATCGGTATCGGCAGCAATGATTACTTGCGCAAAGTGCTGGTCGAATCGCTCGGCGAACGACGTGCGGGCGCGCTGCTCGGCCGCATCGTGAAGGGGCGCGACTCCACGGGCATCGATGCGCTGAAGTGGATGGACCCGAAGGCGGTGGCGGAGGTCGTCAAGTCCGAACACCCCCAGATCATCGCAACGATCCTGGCGCACCTATCGAGCCAGCAGGCGGCAGACGTGCTGCGCACGTTCGAGCAAGCGCAGCAGACCGACATCGCGCTGCGAGTGGCGCGTCTCGACGAGGTACCCGAAACGGCGCTCCAGGAGCTCGATGCGATTGTCGAGCGCCAGACGAAGGAAGCCGCATCCGTGAAGACTTCGCGGCTCGGTGGCGTGAAAGCGGCGGCGGAGATGATCAACCTGCTCGGCGCCGGTGCGCAGAGCACGATGATCGACACGATCAAGAATGAAGACGCAGAGCTTGGCGAGCTGATCAAGGACGCGCTCTTCGTGTTCGAGAACCTGCTGAAGGTCGACGACCGTGGCATGCAGGCCATCCTTCGTGAAGTGCAGGCCGACACGCTGGCGACGGCGTTGAAAGGCGCCGACGAAGAGATTCGCGAGAAGATCTTCAAGAACATGTCGAGCCGCGCGGCCGAAATTCTTAAAGACGACATTTCGACCAAGGGCCCGGTCCGCTTGAGCGAGGTGGAGCAGGCGCAGAAGGAAGTGCTCGCCGTGGCGCTGCGGCTCGCCGAAGAAGGCACGATCATGCTTGCGAGCGGCGGTGAGGAGTTCGTGTGAGTCGCTCACGCATCATTGGTAAGGACCAGGCCGGCGGTGCTGCGAGCTTCGACTTTCCCGCCGTGGATCCGACGGCCGCCGATGCACTGCGCGGCGCGGGCAAGGGCGGCGCTCATTTGCTCACGGCGGGGCAGCTCGACGCGCTGCAGCGGCAGGCGCAGGACGAAGCGCGACAGCGCGGTTTCGAGGAAGGGCTCGTGGCCGGCAAAGCCGAGCTTGCATCCCGGATCGCACGGCTAACGGCGCTGGGTCACGCGTTCACGCAGCCATTTCAGGCTCTGGAACAGGCCGTGGAGGAAGAGATCGTCGCGCTGGCCGTACAGCTTACATGTCACCTCGTGCGGCGCGAGATAGAGCGGGATCCCGCGGTGCTGCAAGCGGCCGTACACGATTGCCTCGCGGTGCTCGCGCCCACCGTGCGCGATGTGACGTTGTATCTGAATACGGAGGACGCGGCGCTGTTCCGCGGTCAATTGCCGGCGCAGGCCGACCTCAAGTTCAAGCTGGCGACTGACCCCGCACTCGCGCGAGGGGACTTGCGTGTCGCGAGTGCAAGCTCGCTCGTAGACGGGGCTTTGGCAACACGCTGCGCCGAAATCATCGCTGCGACGCCTGTCGGCGGTGGCGCGCCAGAGGCACGCGCGTGAAGCAGGTCCCAGATCCCGCGGGGCTCGGCACAAGGCTCTGTGCACGGTTCTCCGCGCTGCGTACTGCGCCGCACCGCTCGCGGGGGTTCGTCGCGCACGGCGTGCTGCGCCGGTTGGCGGGCATGACTCTCGAAGCCACGGGGTGTGAGGCGCCGGTCGGCAGTCGATGCCTCGTCGTCGACGGCGACGGCAACGCCGCCGAAACCGAAGTCGTCGGCTTCTCGGGCGAATCGTTGCTGCTAGTCGCGACGGACGAGCTCGGCGGCGTGAAACCGGGTGCGCGCGTAATTCCAAGCCACAAGGTATTCGAGGCCTGGGCCGGTCCCGGGCTGCTCGGTCGAGTGATCGACGGCGCGGGCGAGCCGCTCGATGGCGGTGGGCCGCTCCGCTGCGAAGATCGCATCAGGCTTTCGCCTCGGCCGATGAATCCTCTTGATCGACGGCCTATTCGCGAGCCACTCGACGTGGGCGTGCGCACAATCAACGGCTTGCTCACCGTGGGTCGCGGACAGCGCCTAGGGCTTTTCGCCGGCAGCGGCGTCGGCAAGAGC
>PMCP01000130.1 GCA_003155415.1 Gammaproteobacteria bacterium
GTGCTCGTGTAGACGAAGTCGTGGTTCAGCTGCGCCGCTTCCGCGCCGAGCACATAGCCCGCGGCCTGCGTGTGGCACCGGTTGCATTCGTCGCCGCTCGGAAATCGCCAGCTTTGCCCGCCGACGGTGCTCGTCTTGCCACCGGTCACCAGCGTGGCATTCGTCTGCTGCGCGTTCCACTCGTACGTATAGCCGGCCCAGTCTCCGTCCGGGTGGCGCATCAACAGGCGCGTCTCGATCAACGAGCCATTCAAGCGGAAGTGCTTCACGAGCACGCTGCCGTTCGGGAACGTGAAGTCGCCGTCGGAGCCAACGGAGATCGACGTGCTGTTAGGAATCGCAAGCCCGCGTTCCTTCGTGGCACCGTCGGACCAGAACGCCGCAATGGGCGCGTAGGGAATCACACCGGACGCGAGTTGGCTCGGGTTCTGTGTGTTCACGCAGCCGGTGTCGGACAGGAGCGTGGGTACGGGCGAGCCGGACGAGCCGCCACCGCTTCCATCGACGATCTTGTAGAGCGCCCCGCCGTTGATGTCGACGACATACAGCTCGCCGTCGTTGCCCTGACCAAACGACGAGATCCCCAATCCAGTAGCTAGCAGCTGTTGCTTCGTATAGGTGCTGCCGTTCTGGACGAGCCGCCAGATGCGGCCGCTACCGTAGTCGGCGAAGAGATAAACGCCGGCAAGTGCCGGCAGCGCGCTGCCGCGGTAAACGTAGCCGCCAGTGATGGAGTAACCGTCGCTGTGGGAGTAGTCGATCACGGGCTCGACGAAGCCCGACGGATTCGTCGTGCAGTTGTTGTACGCGTGCGTGCCTTCGCGGCAATTCCAGCCGTAGTTGCTACCGCGAACGATCTTGTCGATCTCTTCGTACGCATCCTGACCTACGTCACCGGCCCAGAGCTCGCCCGTGGACGAATCAAAGCTCCACCGCCACGGGTTGCGCACGCCCCACGCGTAGATCTCCTTGCAGTTGCCGGCTTTGACGTTCCAATCCGGTCCGCACGTCACCCCACTCGTAGCGAAGGGGTTATCGGAAGGGATCGTGTAAGGCGCAGTGCCGTCGACGTTGATACGAAGAAACGAACCAAGAAGATCTCTTGTGTCCTGGCCGTGGCCCTCTGGATCACCGCCCGAGCCGCCGTCACCGAAGCCAATGTAGAGATTGCCGTCTGGCCCGAACGCGATGTTGCCACCGTCGTGGTTATCGTACGGCTGGTTCACCTTCAGAATGTCTTGACGTGTGCTCGGGTTCAATGTCGCGCCGCCGTCCGTGCTAGTGAAGCGCGCGATGACGGACACCATCGGTGAGCCTTCCGTAAACGACACGTAGGCCTGGTGATTCGTGGCCCAATTCGGATGAAACGCCATACCAAGCAGTCCACCCTCGGAGTTGGTGTTCACCGTGAGCGACAGAAACGTGGTGGCGGTGGGAGTGGTGGTGTTCGGGAACACGCGCGCGGCCCCAGTCTTCTGCAGCACGAACCAACGTGTGTTGTCGCCCGGTGCCTGCAGCATCGCGAGTGGCTGATCTAGCGACACCCCCGCGAACACCTGCTGCAACGCGATGGTGTTACCAGTATTGCTCGGCGTCTTCGAAGGCGCCACGCACGTCGTGTTCGACGGCCGCACATCGAGACCGACGACCGGAGCGGCTGCCTGCGTGGTAGCACTGCCCGTGTTGGAGAACGGCCCAGCGTTGCCCGCCGCATCCACCGCCCGCACTCGATAGCTGTACGACGTTGACGCCAACAGGCTCGTATCGCTGTAGTTCATCCCACTCGGCGTGGCGATCTGCGTAAAGCTCGTGCAGCCCGCCGCTTGGCACCGCTCGAGCCGATAGCCCGTCACGCCCACGTTGTCGGTCGCCGCTGTCCAGCTCAAATTGATCACGATGTTCGATGCGGCCGTCGCGCTCAAACCGCTCGGCGCCGTGGGCGACTGTGTATCCGCTGCCGTCGGCGTCGTCGCACTGCCCGTGTTGGAGAACGGTCCAACGTTGCCCGCTGCATCCACCGCGTGTACTCGGTAGGTGTACGACGTTGACGCCGATGCGGTCGTGTCGCTGTAGCCCGTCCCGCTCGGCGTGGCGATCTGCGTAAAGGTCGTGCACCCCGCCGCTTGGCACCGCTCCAGCCGATAACCCGTCACACCAACGTCGTCGGTCGCCGCGCCCCAGCTCACATCGATCTGGCTCGAGGACACCACGTTCGCCGTCAGCATACCCGGCGTGCCCGGCAGCGTCGTATCCAGCGGCGGGGTGTTGTTCGACGAGTCGCCGCCGCTGTGGCAACCGGCCAGCAACGCAACCACACAGACGAGCAGAGAGTGGTGGGGCAAACGCATCGGCAGTTCATCCTTGATCTAAAGTCATGCTGCGTATTCGCGAGGCCAAAGGCAAGGCACTCTAACGTCGGTATCCGCCGACACTGTGCGGTTTCCCACACTCCCCCGCGGCTTGACCCACCGCAGCGGCTCTGCAAAGGTTCGCGCAATGAACGGCACCCGCTGTCCCAATGTCGCATTCGGCAACGCCGTAGTCGGCGCGGCGCTCGCACTCGTCACGGCCTGCACGATCAATCCGGTAACCGGCAATCGCGAACTCGCGTTGATCTCCGCCGATCAAGAAATCGAGATCGGCCAGGAGCAATACGCGCCATCGCAGCAGATGCAAGGCGGTGACTACGCGTTCGACCCGGCGCTCACGACTTACGTGCGCGGAGTCGGCGCGAAGCTCGCGGCAGTCAGCGACCGGGCCCTGCCGTATGAATTCGTGGTGTTGAATAACTCGGTGCCAAACGCCTGGGCCTTACCCGGCGGCAAGATCGCAGTGAACCGCGGGCTGCTCACCGAGCTGCATTCCGAAGCCGAACTCGCCGCCGTGCTCGGTCACGAGATCGTGCATGCTGCCGCGCGCCATGGCGCCATCGCGATGCAACGCGGGCTGTTGCTCGGCGCGGTCGTGTCGGGGATGCAAGCCGCGGCGCGAGGCGGCAACTTCGCGGGCCTTGCGGTCGGCGCGGCGGGCGTCGGCGCGCAGTTGATCACTCAACACAACGGCCGCGAGAACGAGCTCGAGGCGGATCAATACGGCATGCAGTACATGTCCCGTGCCGGATACGATCCAACCGCCGCCGTCACGTTGCAGGAAACGTTCGTGCGCCTCTCGCAGCAGGCTGGCGACCAGGGCCGACTGGCCGCTTTGTTCGCGAGCCATCCACCCTCGACAGAACGCGTGGAAAAGAACCGGGCGACCGCCGCAAGTCTGCCAAGAAGCGGCGACATGGGCCGCGAGCGTTATCAGGCCGCGACGGCTGCGCTGCGACAGCGTCAACCGGCCTACGACGCCTACGACAAAGGCCGCGCGGCACTCGTCGAGAACAAAGTCGCCGACGCCGAGCGATTCGCACGAGAATCGATGCGGTTGTTGCCGGGCGAAGCGCAAGTTCACGCATTGCTCGGCGACATTGCGCTGCAGGAGAAACGCTACGACGAGGCAGCGCGCTACTTCGGCGACGCCGTCGGCCGCAACGATCGGTTCTTCTACTACCACCTGCAAAAAGGCATTGCGCTTCGACAGCTGCGCCAGTGGGACCCGGCACGCGCCGAGCTAGAACTTAGCGTCAAGTTACTGCCGACTGCGGACGCGTACTTCGCGCTCGGCGGGGTCGCGGAGCAGCGCGGCGACCGCGCGGCCGCGCTGGAAAACTACGGGCGCGCGGCGCAATCCGAAGGTGCCGCGGGCAAGTCTGCGCAGGATGCGACCGTGCGGCTGGATCTGCCGACGAATCCCGGCAAGTACCTTACCGCGCGCGGCACACTCGATGGCAACGGTGAGCTGATCGTCGAGGTAGCGAATCCAACCCGTGTTCCGGTCGCCGACGTACTAGTGGCCGTGCGGTACACCGATGCCCAGGGCGCTGCTCGCGAGCAGAGTCGGCAACTCACGGGGCAGCTGCCGCCCGGTCAAGCGTTGCGTCAGCCGATGGGCTTGGGGCCGTTCGCATCGACGGCCACGTTCGAAGTCTCAGTAGCGGCCGCGCGCGTGCCACCACCGCCGTAGCGCAGCGCGGTTAGTCCTCTACCGCGAGGTTCACGATCTGGTCGAGCTTGAACGTGTAAGTTCGGCAGCCGGGGCGCAGCGTGGCGGTGTCTTCCCAGCCTTTGTAACGCGACCGCTCCAGAGCAGATAGCACCGGGTCACGAAAAATCTCGTCGGAAAGCTCAATCAGCTCGGGCTGCTGAATCACGCCCTGCGAGTCGACGAAGAAGCACGTCACGGCGTGCCCTTGCTTCGCCAATCGAACCGCCTGAACGGGGTAGTAAGGAATCGCCGTGCGCACGGGCACGAGCGGCGGAAGCGGCTGACGCTGCGGCGCCATCTGCTGCGGCGTCTCAGCCGAGTCGAGCGCGGAGCACCACCAGCCACCGACGTTCGCGAACGTGCGCCAGCTGCCGCCGAGCGTCGTGCGCCGCAAATCGGCGTTGAACTGCCGACCCGTTTGCGGATCGCTGAACTCGAACTGGGCGCCGTCGAGGAACCAGCCCGTCAACGCGCTCCACGGGCCTGTTTTCTCGTCGTCGACGCGTGCGATGCGCGCCGCCCCGCCCGCAGCGAAGTGAAACAGCATGCGTTGATCGCCCAAATCGGGGTGCCCGTACACCACACAACCCCACGTGCCGATCGGGTCGATTCGCGCGGCACGAGCAGTACCGCCGCACAACGCGGCAAGCACCGCGATGAACGCAAGCAAAGGCGAGATGCGAGCTCGGCGAGCTATTGGTGTTCCTCCAAGATCACACTCGGTTGGAGCGTGCGCTCGTTGATCATGCCGCGAATCGTCGCCATCTGCCGCGCGTTTGGATTGATCGCAATCGCTTTCTTCAGATCCGCGTCGGCCTGGCGGTAACGGCCCTTCAGGTAGTACGCGTACGAACGATTGTTATAAGCGCGCCAGTTCTCGTCGTTGATCACCAGCGATTCGGTGCACCGCTTGATCGCGAGATCCCACTGGCCCTTCGCTGCGTAAGCTGCACAGAGGTTCGACAGGGCGCCAGCCCGATCGCGCGGCGAGGCGGGCCGTTCGAGCCCAAGCGTCGTCAAGCGAATACCCTCGTCGTATTGTTTCGCGCGGATGGCCTCGGCGCCCGCGGCCAGATACTCGTTAGCGACGCCTAGCACCGAGCGACTATCGGCCGTGGGCTTGGTTGGATCAGAGAATTGCGCAGGCTGACCCCACGTAGCGGTCGCTACGGAAAACACGGCAAGACTATGGATGACCCACCGCGCCACGTTCAGCCTCCTAACCGTTAGTATAGTACGGTGACTGAAGTTGCCGAAGCAGAACTGTTGATCCTCGCGCATATGCCGCGGTTTGCGGCGCGCGAGGAGCCGCTGGCCGCCTGCGTAGACCGCGTGCTGGCCGAGGACGTGGCCGCCGAGCGTGACCAACCCCCGTTCGACCGGGTCACGATGGACGGCATCGCGGTGATGTTTCGTGAGTGGCAGCAAGGGCGCCGGACATTCACGGTCGTCGGCACGCAACCGGCAGGCGCCCCGCCGCTCCTCGTCTCCGCGCCCGACCAGTGCGTGGAGGTTATGACAGGCACCGTATTGCCGATCGGCACGGATACCGTCATTCCCGTGGAGCGCATTACACGCACGGGCGCGGCCGCCGGCATCGCCGCCGACGCAACCGTCAAGGCGAATCAATTCGTGCACCGGCGTGCCAGCGATCGGACCGCGGGGAGCCTGGTTTTGCGTGCTGGAACTCGGCTCGGACCTCCCGAGATTGCGGTGTTGGCCGGTGCCGGGCGTGCGAGCGTACGCGTGACCGAGCTCCCGCGAGTGGCCGTGATTTCCACCGGCGACGAGCTCGTGGACGCGGGCAAGCCCATTGCCGCCCACCAGATCCGCTCGACGAACGACCGTGCGATCGAGGCGAGCCTGGCGCGGCATCGGCTGGGCGTCGTCACGCGCGCCCGGCTGCGCGACGACGCGAACGCACTGGCCGTCGCCATCGACCGGCTCGACACCGAGCTCGACGCCCTCGTGCTGAGCGGCGGCGTATCGATGGGCCAATTCGACTTCGTGCCGTCGGTGCTCGAGGAGCTCGGCGCAAGGCTTGTTCTGCACCGGATCGAACAGCGGCCGGGGCGGCCGATGTGGTTCGGCGTCAGCGCGCGGGGCAAACCGATTTTCGCACTGCCCGGCAACCCTGTGTCGACGCTCGTGTGCGTTACGCGGTATCTGCTGCCCGCGCTGCGCACGGCCATGGGGTTCGCGCCGACATCACCGGAGCTCGTCGAGCTTGCGGCACCGGTCGATGGCTCGCCGACTCTGACGTATTTCGTGCCAGTAACTCTGTCTTCGTCCGACCGGGGAACGGTGCTCGCGCAGCCGCACTTGACCAACACGTCCGGCGACTTCGTGGCGCTGGCCGGCACCGACGGCTTCGTCGAGCTAGCAGCGAAGCGCGGTACCTACCCCGCCGGCACTGTCGCCCGCCTCTTCCGTTGGTAACGCTCCACCTTCCAAGAAGAAATCAAGAAAGATCTCTCGCCAAGGGCGCCAAGAACGCCAAGGAAGAAGAGATCCGGATTGTCAGGTTATCGGCGTCTTGCCGATCGGCCACGATTTTCTTCCTTGGCGCTCTTGGCGCTCTTGGCGAGAAAATCTTTCTTCTCTTCGCCGCGCTAGAACCAGAAGGAGGCGAAGAACTCGAAAACGTCCGCGTCGAAGTTGTAGAGCGGCTCCGTGCCGGGCGTCGCCGCAATGCTGCGAAGGTCGCGGAAGTCCTGGTAGTCGAACATGAAGTGGTCGAACACGATGTTCAGCGAGCCTTTCTCGATGAACTTCCAGCCGCCCTTCATGATGTCGTACGTGGCGCCTATGCTTATGGACTGGCTCGAGAACGTGCTGAGCTCTTTGTCGCGCGCGATGAAGTTCTGATAGTGCGAGCGCGGAAACAGGTCGGCGTAGAAGTTGCCCTTGGTCTGCGAGTACGATCGAATCTTGCCGTCGAACGTCCAGCGGTCGACCGGATGCGTATAGCCGATCTCGAAGGTGCCGCCCTTCACGCCCCACGTGTCGTGGTAATCCCTGTACTCGGCCGATAGCGCAGCGCGCCACGGCAAGTAGTAGCGCATTCGCAGGGCAGCGGCGTCACTCGTGTGCGTGCGCGGGTAAATCTCACGTTCGTAGCTGTAACCGATGGGGCTGCCGGAATCGACGTACCGCACCTGACGGTACGGGTTGTTCAGGAAGCCCTCGTCCGTGATCGTCTCAAACGATAGCCCGACCAACAGGTTCTTCGTGAGGATCTGCGAAACACCGAGCCGATAGCTCTGCATCTTCACCGTGTCGCGAAACGTGGCATCGCCGCGCCGGCGCACTTCGTTGTTACCCAACGAGTAACCGAGCGAAATCGTGGTGAGATCGCCGAAAACATCCTGACTGACGCCAAACGTGTACGTTTTGGCACTGTAGTCGTTCTCTTCGCTGCTGATGACGCCGAGATTCATTGTCCAGCGATCGTGCAGATAGTCGAACCCAATTGACTTCTGGGTGCGCTGTTCCTTGTACGGGCTTGCGGTGGTGATGACGTCGATCGACGCACTGCTGACTCTGTCGACGTAATAGTTCGCTGACACCGAGAACTTCTGGGCGAACTGTTTGCGGACGAGCAGCGAAGGCCCCTGAATCGTAACGCCACCACCGTCGTACGAGTGCAGCAGCACGTCGGCGCGATCTTCCGGCAACACGCCGGCTACGCCGCTGCGCCCGAGCATCAATAGCAACAGACCGACTACGATTCCGCGCGTCACAAATACCTCAGTTGCAGCCGCAGCCGCCGCCCGCTCCACCCGTCGCACCACGCGCGCCCTCGCGCGCGTCATGCACGTGATCGATATAGGCACTCGAAACCGGATTGGGATCGAGCGACATGATCTTGTCCGCCATGTGATCGCGCTCGTAGGGCTTGACCCACGGCTCGATGCTACAGCCGCCCAAAACGCAAGCTGCGAGCGTCGCAAACGCGGCGCTCGTCACTGCACGACGAATACGGATGTTTGCCATAGCTTCACTCGCGCAGCAGCGTGCGCACCTCGGTCTGGTAGTCGTTTTCGTAGCCGGCCTGGTAACCATGATGGAGGTACCGCATGGTGCCGTCCTTCGCGACGATCACGGTGGTTGGCATCGTCTCCACCTTGTACAGCTTGCTGACTTCGCTCTTCGTGTCGAACAGCACCGGGAACGACACGGGAGTCTCGGCGAGCCACTTCTTGACGCCGTCCGGGTTGTTCTCGACGTTCACAGCCAGCAGCTTGAATCCGAGCTTGTTGTAGCGCTGAGAGAGCGCTTCGAGCTTCGGCATCTCCGCGCGACAGGGAACACACCATGTGGCCCAGAAGTTGATCATCACCACTTCGCCCTTGAACTCCGCGAGTGAGACCTTTGAGCCGTCGCGCGATTGCAGCGCGAAACCGGGTGCAGGACCTTTCACTGCGTCGGCCGCCCAAGCCAGGGACGCCAGGAGAGCACTCAAGACGATAACTGAAAACGCGCGCAACATTGGCTACCTCCGTGTCTGCCGAGCCCTAGAAGAAGAACGTCACGCCCACATGAGCACCGAGGTTGTGGGCCGTCTTCGCTTTACCCAACAAATCGATGTCGAAGATCTGATCGCCGACGTCGGCGTGAATGGCAAGCCAGTTCAGTGGCATCACGCGGATACCCGCTCCCAGATTCAAAGTGAACCGGTCGTCGCCTGCAAATTTGGTCTTGCCTACGCCGCCGATCAGATACGTCGCAGTATTCCACGCGCGCTTTTTACCGAAGAAGCCTTCGCCTGGAAGGATGTCGTATCCCACCTGAACGTTATAGTACGAGTAGTCACGCTCGGCATCTGTGAGCAACTGCGCAGCGCCACTGAGGCGCTCGAAGCTAGTGAGCCCGACCTTCGTCTGCCCGGCATCGAGCTGCAAGAAGAACTTGTCGGTCAAGTGATACGCAAGCGTAAGACCAGTAACGGTGTTGACGCCGAAGTCCTCGACGCTGAGATCGCCCGCAAAGATACCCACCTCGAAATCCGACTTCCTGATCTTCGGAACGGTGATCTCGCGCCGTTCGACATCGGGCTCGATAACAGGCGGCTGGCCGCTGTCGTCACTGCGCACGAGCCGGTCGCGGCCACAGCCGCTCAAAACGGTGACGGCAAGCGCCAGCGTCAAAAGAAGAACGACACTCCTGCCTTCCATTCTCGTATGTCCTCGTTATCGTTGCGGCTCGTGAACACGACATGCGCCTTGTACTCGGCGCGGAACACGAACCGGCGCGAGAGGTACATGCGCATGCCTGCACCTGCCAGCGCGAGCGAATCCGTGCGATCGACCGTGGCGACCAACGTCGCCTTCGGATGAGTAGTGATGGCGCCCGCACCGAGCGTGAAGTACGGCGAGATGCGCTTGTCGGGATACATGAGGTGCACGATGTTCATGCTCCACAGCGTGCTGTCGGAGAATTGCCCGATCGACTGGGAGAACCACACCTCGCCCGAAAGATTCGGCGAGAAGCTGTGTGCGGCGTAGGTCGCGATGACGTTCGCGCCACCAAAGTCGCCATACAACGCGCCGAACTCCCAACGTCGGGCCGCGTAATCCTCGAGACCGGGCTCGGGCAGGTTGAACTCCTCGCCGTTGGGGTCCAGCGTGGTCTTCAGCTGATCGCGGTGTACCCAACCTTCCTTGCCGCGCGGCACTCGGACCTTGAACCAGTCCGTGCGCCGGAACAAAAGCTCTATCTGCTCGCCTCGTTCGGCCACGAAGAAGATCGGATAGCCCACACCAGGGCCCGTGTGAAGATCGATGTAGGGATCCGCGATCGCGACCTCCCGATAGTGCCGTTCCGCGCCTGCTGCTGTAGCTGCGACGAAAAGCTGGCAAAGCGACAGAACGAGCCACCATCGACGCATCACATCACCGGAGCCTTGAACGGGTCGTTGTAATACTGCGCGCCGATGTCGAGCCATTCGGCGATCAAGCGCAACTCGTCCTTGGAAAGATAGTTGGCGTGCGACTGCCCCGGGCAGCCCGTGCCACCGGCGTCGAAGCAGCTAAAGAACGGCGACACCCGCGCACCGCCGGCGCTCATCGGAGAGCCGATCGACACGGGCGCCGTGATCGGATTGCCCATCGCGTCCGTGCCGATCACCACCTGCTGATCGACGAGGGCGCCGTTCATGAGCACTTGAGCGTTGTCACCGAATAGGAGCTCACGGTACGAGTTGAACTGATCTGGTTCGTCGGCCGATAAGCCATCCGAGAGGTCGAGCTGGCCCGCGGGCACCATCGCCTGGTTCATCGCATTGACCGGCGCGTGGCAACCGCCCTGCGAGCAGGTGTGATCCTCGAGCACCGTCATCGTCATCGGATCGATGACTTGGCGGGGCGTGTTCCAAAGCGGATGGATGTGCGTCTCGTAGTTGATTTCGATGCGGCACGACGGCGCCCATTTGGCAATGCAGTTCGTGCTCACCGGAGCCGGCGTAGTCAGGTTCGTGTAGAGATACGAGAACGATGCAGCAGGTGTGGCCGCGACCGAATCGGTCCACACGTCATCGAATTTTACGTCGACGCTCGGGATGAGCGCGGCGCAATTCGTTTGGCAGCTCACGCGCGTGCGCGTCTCGGCCATCGTTTCACCGGCGTCCGGCGAGAACGTCGAGACCGAGTTCTTGAACGACACGCCGGTGCTCGGCGCGCCCGCGTATACGGCGTTGAACGCATCGCTACGGCCGTGTGACAGAGTGACCGCCGGCGCCACCGCGGGCGCGTGGCAGCCATTGCACTTCAGCTCCTGGCCCGGGATGACCTGCAGCCAGTTCTGATGCCGCGCCGTAATGCGTCGGCCGTTCGCATCGAGCACACTGATGGCGATCGCCACGTTGGCCGGCACCTTCACGCGCACCGAACCATCCGGCTCGATCGGCGCATAACCCAAAATCTCGCGCATACCCTGCTGGATGTTCGGGCCGAACGCAGTGTTCTTGATATTTACATCCTTGGGATCCGGAATCGCCACGGCTTTCTCGACGCGCAGGAAACGCGCCGGCCGGTTGGCAACCGGTGTCACGACGGGATCGGCGACGTTGCCGATGTTCACCGATGCGGCTCCGTCCATGTCGTAGACGCTGCGAATGTTCAGAACGCCAACGCCCTCGTTGACGAGCTTCGCGTCGAAATCGACGCCCGCGATCTTGTCCGCGATCGACTGCGGATTCGTGCGCGGCTGCGCAGCCACGACATCGCCGATCAGCACGCCCTCTTCACCGGTCACGATCGGCAGCTGCGTCTGCGACTTCGGGTCGTACATCCAAATGCCGTACAGCGGCGGCGCCACGACGGGAGCCGGAGTCGTTACCGCGAGCTTGTCGTCCGTGCAGGGTACGAAAATCGTCTTGGTCGCGTCGGCCGGATCGGGTTCCGCGAGCCGGCAGATTTCCCAGCTCACGAGCACTCGGCCCGTGCCATCCCACAGCGGGAACGCCGAGCTGAACCGCCCGCCCTTCGACGGCGGGAGATCCGTAGTCACTTGATTCGGTGTGGCAGGCGTCTGTGCCGGCCCCGCCATGCCGGGGAACGCGGCCACGGGCTGCGTGTTCTCGACGTACGTCTTCGTGTCGATGACCGTCACGGCGCCGCCGAGCTCCGGATGGTCGAATTGCCGCACGATCGCCATGATCTTGCCGTCCGACATCTCGCGCGGATCCATGAACTGCACCGCTGTGTTGTTCGTGCCGGTCAGGTGACTGCGCGCTCCGTATACGAGCTCGAGCTGCGTGCCGTCCGGATTCATCTGATAGAGATTGATGCCATTGACGCTGCCAGCGTGATCCCAGCGGCTGAACAGCACTTTGCCGTTCGCGAGCACGATCGGATCGTAGTCACTGCTTTGGTTGAAGGAAACCTGGTGCACGTTGCTGCCATCGTTGCCCATGACGTGCAGTACGAACGCGGGCCTCTTCCGATTCTCGTCACGTGCGTCGAATTGCGGCTTGCCTTCGTCGAGCAGGACAGCCTTGGCCTGTCGTTGACGAGTCGAGACGAACAAGATGCGGCCGTCCGGCAAGTAGTGCGGCGAGATGTCCTGGCCCGCTTCCGCCGTGATGTCCGACGCGATGACGCGATGCAGCGTGTCCGTCGCGAAGGTGTACTCCCAGATCTTCCACGTGGGCTGCTCGTCGTCGTTCTTGTTTGGATCGAACGGGCCACGCATGGCGAACAGCACTTTCTTGCCATCGGTCGATATCTCGACGCCCATGACGTCGCCTTGCCCTTGCGTCTCGCTGATCGTGACATTGCGCTCCACCGCCGTCGGCGACGCGCGATCGCGCACATAGAGATCGGTGCCGACGTTGAAGCGCAGGATCTCCCGCACGTCTGTCGGCGTTTGCAGCTTCATGTCCTTATCGAACAGCGGGCCTTTCGTATAGGCGATCGCAAAGTCCGGCGCGACCGGGTCGGGCTGCTGACCGCTGCCGACGCCGACGCTGCCGTCGCTCGAGCCGCACGCGGCGAGAAACACCGCCGCGACTCCAACGAGCGCGAGTTGTGCGCAGACGCGCAGCTGCTCAATCACGACGATCCTTGTGTGCTGGCTCATGGAAAGTCCCTCTCCATTCGTGAATCCGAGGCGAGGGTCTACCCTTAAGCTCTGTACGTACATCAACGGCTAACTCCGCGCATGCGCGAAACGCGCGTCCAGCGCGTGTCGTGCGTTTGCATAATCCTGTGGGCCGCCGGCCCACCATGCGACTTAATGTCGGCGCCCCGTCATCATGGGCATCGACACCAACTCCTACCGTTAACGTAGTCACAGAACCATTCCGGATCGAACCTCTAAAAAAATGTGACCCACCTCTCCGAACGATCGAACTACGACGCAGAACATGCCGAACGACTTCACTAAACATCCGTGTGTTGTCGCATCACACACTCCTCGCGTGCACTCGATCACCGCGCGGAGCTTACACGCGGGGTAGGGTTCACTTGAAACCGTCGCCAATTCGAGACGTCTGTGATTTCCCACATTACGCGTCGGTTTTTTTTGTGTTTTTATTCGCCCCGCATTGCGAGGCAAGTGGCATCAACCAACGGGACGGTCGTGATGATTAGCAGGATGCATTGGATGTCGATGCTCGACATGTTCGGCAGCCACCGTTCGACGTGGCGACTGTTCGTCGCGGTAGCTTTACTGCTCTGCGGAATCTCGGTCGCACTGGCCGGGCCGCGTGAGCAAGCGGCGCGAATTCATGACCGCCTTGCGGGTGTGCCTGCGAGCGATGCCGTCATCACCTCGATGGCGGCGGTGCTCCCCGGCAATCCGACGGCCGCGGCCAACATCGCGATGCAGAATCCGAACTTCTACTCCGTGACGCTGAAGAACTTCGCAGCGCCTTGGACCAACCGAAACCACGATCCGTTCGTGCCACTGAATGACTACGTCACTCTCGTGATGGGGATGGTGCGCGACGACGTGCCGTTCGATCAGATCCTGTCCGGCGACATTCTATATATGGCGCCCGGAGTTTCGCCGGGCCCTGCCGCGAGCACGAACGACCACTATGTGGCGCTCGAGACGCGAATGCGCAACCCGGCATTCAACCAGAGCGAGCTCTCGCGCACGACACAGTCGGCCACTTACGGCCTCCCGCCCGCGGCAACCGCGGGTGCGATGACGACGCGCGCGGCTTCCGAAGCGTTCTTCATCGCCGGCACGAACCGCGCGATGTTCCGTTTCACGCTGGTCAACCACCTGTGCATGGACATGGAACAGGTGCACGACACGAGCATCACACCGGACAACATTCGTCAGGACGTTTCGCGCAGCCCGGGTGGTGACAGCCGCGTGTTCCTGAACGGCTGCATCGGCTGCCATTCGGGCATGGATCCGCTGGCGCGCGCGTTCGCGTACTACAACTACGACGAGACCAGCACGCGTCTCGTCTATACGCCGGGCGTCGTCCAGCCGAAGTACTTCAATAACAACAAGACGTTTCCGGACGGTTTCATCACGCCTGATGACTCCTGGAACAACCATTGGCGCCAGGGACAGAACGCGCTGATCGGTTGGAGCTCGGGTCTGCCGGGCCAGGGTCAGGGCGCCAAGTCGCTCGGCCAAGAGCTCGCCGGCACGACTGCGTTCGCGCAATGCCAGGTCCAGAAGGTCTTCAAGACGGTCTGCTTCCACGATGCGGTCAACCAGGCCGATCGAGACCAGGTCGCCACAATGACCACCACGTTCCGTAACAACAACTTCAACCTGCGGCAAGTGTTTGCCGACTCCGCAGGGTATTGCATGGGCAACTAAGCCGGGGCCAGGGAGTCAGGACAAATGCAGTACGTAACTTCTTTCAGCGGCACGTCGCTCGTGGACGTGACGAATCGTCTCCTCGCGCCCCGCGCGCGTCTGCTCGCAGCTGGCGTGGCGCTCGTCGCAACCCTGCTCGCAGGTTGCAGCGGTGGCAGCGGCGCGCCCGTCGAGGTCGTTCCCGGTGCTGGCAGCGGCCCCGCCGCGCAGGCTTACACGGGTCCCGCGCCCTCCACGGCTGACGTGCAGGCGTTCAAGATCAATCTGTGGGACAACATCCACGCGGACAACCGTTGCGGTACGTGTCATAGCGTGTCGGGCGGTCAAACGCCGATGTTCGCCCGCAGCGACGACGTGAACCTCGCGTATGCGGCGGCCAATCTGGTCGTCGATCTCGCTTCACCGAAAGACTCCATGATGGTGGTGAAGGTCGGCGGCGGCCACAATTGCTGGCTCGCCAGCAACGCGGCGTGCGCCAGCATTCTGACGACGTGGATCACGAACTGGGCCGGTTCCACTGCCGCCGGCGGCGACAAGAAGATTCAGCTCGAGCCGCCTGTGATTCGCGATCCGGGAACGAGCAAGAACTTCCCGAATGACCAGGGCCTGCTGTATTCGACGACGGTGTACCCGATCGTGTCGCAGTTCTGCTCGCGCTGCCACAGCTCTAGTTCGTCGGTGAAGCAGCAGCCGTTCTTCGCCGAGGGGCCTGGCACCAACGCAATGGCGGTGCTGGCCGCATATGAGGCGGCCAAGCCGAAGATGGATCTCGACGACCCCGCGAACTCGCGGTTCGTGCTGCGCTTGCGCAACGAGTCCCACAACTGCTGGACGGCGAGCTGCACGAACGACGCGAACGCGATGCAAACCGCGATCACGAACTTCGCAGCCGGTATTTCGCCGACGCAGGTCGATCCGAACCTCGTCACGAGCAAGGCCACGACTTTGTATGAAGGCACTATCGCGTCCGGCGGTCATCGGGATGATTCGACCGTGATCGCGATGTACGAGTTCAAGACGGGCCAGACCTGCGGTCAGTCGATCACCGGCGCGTGCGCGACGGCGTACGACACGAGCGGCGTCGATCCGGCCATGGACCTCACACTATCGGGCGGCGTGCAGTGGTTCGGCGGCTGGGGCTTGAATTTCACGGCCGGCAAGGCGCAGGCCTCCACCGCTGCCAGCAAGAAACTGAAGACCCTGATCAACGCTACCGGCGAATACTCGATCGAAGCGTGGGTCACACCGGGCAACGTGGTGCAGGAAGACATGCGCATCGTCAGCTACTCGGCTGGCCTCACATCGCGCAACTTCAACCTCGGCCAGACGATGTACAACTACGACTTCTTCAACCGCTCGGACAAGACGGACGGCAACGGCAACCCGCAGTTGTCGACGCCTAACGCCGCCGAGGTGTTGCAGGCCTCGCTACAGCATGTCGTCGCCACGTTCGATCCTGCGACGGGTCGCAAGATCTACGTGAACGGTGTGCTCGTCGCGTCCAACGACCCGGCGCCGGGCGGCTTGCTGAACGACTGGGATGACACCTTCGCGTTCGTGCTTGGCAACGAAGTGTCCGGCAACCGCAACTGGGCAGGTGTGATTCGCCTGGTCGCGATCCACAACCGCGCGCTGTCGCTCAGTCAGATTCAGCAGAACTTCCAGGCCGGCGTCGGCGAGAAGTACTTCCTGATGTTCAGCGTCGAGCACCTGACGAACATCCCGGAGAGCTTCGTCGTGTTCGAAGGCTCGCAGTTCGATAGCTACAGCTACCTCTTCCGCAAACCGTTCTTCATCAGCCTGGACGCCACGCAGCACCCGGACATGATCGATGTTCGCGGCCTGCGCATCGGTGAGAACGGTGGTGAAGCGCCTGTGGGCCAGGCGTACGCGAATCTGAACACTCAGATCACGACGGCGCTGTACAGCTCCGACACGGGCCAGACACTGCTCGACCTCGGCACGATCGTGCCACTCGAGAAGGGTCCGGACTCCGATGAGTTCTTCCTGACCTTCGACAAGCTCGCCACGCACACCTTCAACCGGCCGGCGCCGGTCACACCGCCGCCCCCGACAGCGGTGGACTTGCCGCCGGCATCGGCGATCGGCGTGCACACGTTCGACGAGATCAGCGCCTCACTGGCCGCGCTCACGGGCGTCAGCCAGCTCGACTCGTCCGTCGCGAACACGGTGGCCACGGTGCGCCAGTCGCTGCCGGCGGATTCGGACATCAAGGCGGTGCTGGCGTCGCACCAGGTGGCGATTGCGCAGCTCGCGATCGGTTACTGCGATGCTTTGATGGAGAACCGCAACACGACGATCCCGCGTGACACGATGTTCGTGGGCTTCAACTTCGGCGCGGCTCCGGCTACAGCGTTCGCGAGCGAAAACCTGCTGTTCGATCCGCTGCTGAACCGCGTGCTCGGCAACACCCAGCTCGCGAGCCAGCCGGACAAGAACGCCGTGCGCACCGAATTGCATCAGCTAGTGAATGGCATTCCGGGTGACGGCACCCGCCCCGGCCTGTTGAACAGCCCCGGCGTTGTCAACGATGCGGCGCGCACGCGCAACATCGCCAAAGCCGTGTGCTCGGCGGTGATCGGCAGCGCCGCGATGCTTGTTAACTAGCGCCTTGAGCTTGAGATAGAGGTACACCCATGTTGATCCGAGTAAAGAACAAGCCGCGTAACCCGAACCACCCTCTGCATGGCGGGTTGCTGACTCGCCGTCAGCTGATCGGTCAGGGTCTGTTGGCCGGCGGCGCTACGCTGCTGACGGGCGGGTTCCTGAGCCTCTTCTCGAATCCGCGAGCCGCCTACGCCGCGCTCGCGAATGACTTGAGCCCGCTTACCAATGCGTGCGGTATCAGCAATGGCGCGGGCAAGATCCCGTTCATCTGCTTCGACCTCGCGGGCGGCGGCAACATCGCCGGCTCCAACGTGCTGGTCGGCAAAGCCGGCGGTCAGATGGATCTGCTCGGCACGGCGGGCTACAGCAAACTCGGCATTCCGGGCGATCAGGTGCCGGGCGTCGTGGAAGCTACGCGCACGACCACGAGCAACGGCGACCATACGGACACGTCGCTCGGCCTCGCGTTCCACAGCGACAGCGCCTATCTGCGCGGCATGTTGACCCGCATGAGCATCGCCACGCGCGCGAACGTCAACGGCGTCGTGATTCCGGCGCGGTCAGAGAACGACACTAGCAACAATCCGCATAACCCTCTGTACGGCATCCAGAAGGCGGGCGCGGACGGCTCTATCCTGACGCTGGCCGGCTCGCAGAACTCGGTGTCGGGCGGCAACTCGATGGCGCCGCTGGCGATGATCAATCCGGCGTTCCAGCCGACGAAGGTCGATCGTCCGAGCGACGTAGCAGGCCTCGTCGACACCGGCCAGCTCGTCGGCCTCCTGAGTGCAGAGGACGCCACGGCGGTGCTCGAATCGATCTACCGCATCAGTCGCGAGCGAATGAACAACGCGGTCAGCACCGGGCTACCGATGGCGCCGATCAACCAGGATGCGGTGGTCAAAGACCTCGTGAAGTGCGGCTACCTGAAGGCGGCGGACGTCGCCGACCGCTTCGGTCACACGATCATCGACCCCAGCAAGGACCCGCTCATTGTCGGGGCCTCCGGAATCTTCAGCCAGGCGGAATTCGACACGGGGCCCGACAGCGCGGAGTTCCGCAAAACCGCTTCCATCATGAAGCTCGTGGTCGAAGGCTTCGCCGGCGCTGGTTGCATCACGATGGGTGGCTACGACTACCACAACGGTAACCGCATGGACGGCGAGGTGCGCGATGAGCGCGCCGGCAAGTGCATGGGTGCGGTGCTCGAGTTTGCCGCGCGCAAGGGCGTGCCGCTGATGATGTATGTGTTCAGCGACGGCGCCATCTCGAGCAACGGCATGGTCGACAACTCGGTCAACGGTCGCGGCAAAGGCCAGTGGACCAGCGACAACCAGGACACGGCTTCGCCGTTCTTCCTGGTGTACAAGCCCGGCGGCCGCCCGACGATCTTCACGGGCGATGGTGGCGCCCCGGCGATTCACCAGCAACTCGGCGCGTTCGCGGCCAGCGGCGATGTCGTGCGCTCGGGTACGCCCGGCGCCAACAACGTGAACCTGCTCGTCGAGCAGATCCTGCTGAACTATATGGCGCTGCACGGACAGCAGGGCCAGTTCGCGAACGTGTTCCCGAACAACGGTCTCGGCTCGAACATCGATCGTTTGATCGGGCTCGCGCCGATCGTGAACAACGTGATCACGAATCCGATCTAGCGCAGCGGTTTCCGGAAACGGAGTTTCGGTTCCTCTAAGCGTGCGACAACGGTTACCCGGCCAAGGACGGTCGGGTAACCGTTTTTTTTCGCCCTCGAACAAAGCGATCAGTTTGATCGGTCGCGCGCACAGCCCGCGATCAGCGCGAATGCAGGGTGGACTGGAGCTCGGCGAGGATGGAGAGCGCGATCGACTCGGGCGAATCCGCGCCGATGTCGAGGCCGACCGGGCCCTTGAGACGCCCGTGAAGCCGTGCCGCGCCATCGCCGAGGTCGGCAAGCAAACGTTCGCGGCGCGCGCGTGGACCCAGCACGCCGACGTAGCGATGAGCGAACGACGCGAGTTCGGCCAGGTATTTGCGATCCGTCGGCAAGTGATGGCTCATGACGATGACCGCGTCGAATTCCGTGAGCGACAGCGCCCGCCCAAGCTGCCCCGGTTCAACCAGCACGTTGCGATCCGCACGCTCGAAACCTGGTCGCGCGAGATACGCCGGACGGTGATCTGCGACCGTCACGAACCAGCCGAGCTCCAGCGCCATGCCGACCAGCGGCACTGCATCGAGACCAGCGCCGAGCACGAGTAATTTTGGAATAGCACGCAACGGCGCGTACAGCACGGTGGTACCCGCGCTCTTAACCAGGCGAGCGACCCCCTCCGCCGCCGCGGTTCGTGCACCGGTCACGATTGTCGCGGGCACCGCAGCCTGGAAGCCGCGTGCGTCGTGACCGGTCGCAGTGGCGATCACCGTAGCCCCGGCATCCGGGCCCTCGATCACCGTGGCGAGCCCCGCGCCGCCGGTGCCGTTCTGCACGGCCGCGATCGACTTGAAGGGTTCGTAGGCGCGCGTCGGCGTAAGCGGCTGAAGAAACACGCGCAGCAACCCGTTGCAGCCGACCGCCAAGCCCCAGAGCTCGTCGGCCGCGTCGCGCAGATCATAGGTGACGGCCGTCGGACGGTCGGCGGCGATGACCTGGCGAGCGCGCTCGGCGAGATCTCCCTCAAGGCACCCGCCGCTCACGAGGCCGCGGTAGTCACCGGTGCCCGCAATCAGGATCCGGTGGCCGGCCTTGCTATAGGTGGAACCGAGCGTGTCATAGACCGTGGCGAGCACCAGAGGCTCGCCGGCGGCCTGCCAAGCTTCGAAGGACTGCAAGATCTGTCGAGCGCTCATGATTCCTGGGCCCCACCCACAAGGGCGGCCCAATATGCCAGCGGCATAACCGCGTTGCACTCCTAGATTGGGGGCTGCCGCTCACGTCACGATTCGGACATAATGCCGCCAGTCTCCGGGGGGAGGCAGGGTCAACGCCTGACCCGTTCCGTCACTTCAGAGTGAACATAAAAGCCCACACCCTAGCGTCGCCGCGGCGATGCCAGTGTGTGGCACATGTCTTGCTCTCCTACTCGTAATTGCCCACATCGATTGGCGGGAAGCGAATGGAAGTGCGAGTGCTACATGCCGTGCCCGCCAGGAGCACGCCGACACACTGCAACGCTTTGCGCGCGAGCGGCTTTACGCTGATCGAGCTGATGATCGTCGTGGCGATCATCGGCATCCTGGCCGCGATTGCGATCCCCGCCTACCAGAACTACACGGTCAGAGCGCAGGTGACCGAAGGCATCAACATGGGGGCACACGCAAAGACGCGTGTGCAGGAATCGTTCTTGAACCGCGGGCAGGCTCCCGCCGACCGCGTGACGGCCGGGCTGTCGACCAACGCCACCGACACTTCCGGCAAGTACGTTGCGTCCGTCGACGTGAGCAACGGCGTGTTGATCGTGACGTTCGGTAACGAAGCCAACGCGGCCATTACCGGTCTAACCTTCACCATGACGCCTTACGAAACGCCAGGCCTAGGCGTGGTGTGGCGCTGCGGCTTGGCAAACGCTCCAGCCGGATCGCAGCTGATGGGTACTGCGGGTGGCGGCAACGTGGCCGCCTACGTCGCTCCGACCGTGCCCATACAGTACTTGCCGTCGTCGTGCCGGCCTTGATGCCGGTTAGTCCTCTGCGGGTGCCTTGACGCCGGACCACCGGCGCACGAGCGGCGAGTCGAGATCGAACAGATCGAGCACGCGGCCGACGGTTTGGTCGACCATCGCGTCGAGGCTTTCGGGCCGCGCATAGAACGCAGGCACCGGCGGAAACACGACGGCGCCCATCTCCGTCACCGTCACCATATTTCGAAGGTGCACGAGGCCGAGCGGTGTCTCGCGGGCGAGCAGCACGAGGCGACGTCGCTCCTTCAACGCGACGTCAGCCGCGCGCGTGACTAAATTGTCCGTCACGCCGGTCGCGATCGCCGCAAGCGTGCGCATGGAGCACGGCGCGACGATCATGCCGTCCGTGCGAAACGAGCCGCTGGCAATCGACGCGCCGACGTCTCGGTCCGAGTGCACGACGTCCCCAAAGGCTTGGAGCTCTGAGCGGCCGAGATCGATCTCCGTCGCGGCACTCAGGAACCCCGCCTTCGACACCACGAGGTGCGTCTCGATACCGCCGTGGCGGCGCAACTCCTCGAGCACCCGCACGCCGTAGATTGCGCCCGTTGCACCGGTGATCGCGACGACGATGCGCCGCTTGCTCTCATTACTCATGCTCTGGGCGCACGGCGATTCATGTCGGCAGAATACCATGTGCCTCGCGAACGACCGGCGCTGCAATTGACAACGCCGCTCGGCGCCCGGCTACACTGGCCGTACCCAATCGCGGACGAAGCGGATGACGGAGCTCGAGCTAGGACCCGTGTGGCTCAGCCTGCAACTCGCGACCGTGACTGTCATCGTGCTGCTCGCGCTTGCGACCCCACTCGCGTGGTGGCTCGCGTTCACGCGCAGTCGCACACGCACCGTCGTCGAAGCCATCGTGGCATTGCCGCTCGTGCTACCGCCGACGGTGCTCGGGTTCTACCTGCTGGTGCTACTCGGTCCGGCAGGCGCGATCGGCCGGTTTTGGGTCCAGATGACCGACAGCACCTTGACGTTCTCGTTCATCGGCCTGGTCGTCGCCTCCGTCATCTACTCATTTCCATTCACGGTGCAGCCGTTGCAAGCGGCGTTCGAAGGCGTCGGCAAAGCGCCGCTCGAGGCCGCGGCCACGCTCGGCGCAAACCCATTCGATGCGTTCCTGCGCGTAGCCTCGCCGCTGGCGCTTCGCGGGTATGTCTCGGCCATTGTGCTCACCTTCGCCCACACGCTCGGCGAGTTCGGCGTCGTGCTGATGGTCGGCGGAAACATTCCCGATCGCACCAAGGTCATCTCCATCGCCATTTACGAGCACGTCGAAACGCTCCGATACACGCAGGCGCATGTGCTAGCGGCGTGCCTGCTGGCGTTCTCGTTCATTGTGCTGCTGTCCGTTTACATGTTGAACCGACGCATGCCGCTCGTGAGAACGTGAGGGGCGCTTTGGCGTGAGCACACTCGCACTCCAGGTAACGCTCCGGCGAGCCGACTTCACACTCGAGGTTCAGGGCGAGCTTGCGCTCGAAGGCATCACTGCGCTTTTTGGCCCGAGCGGTTCCGGCAAGACCACGTTACTTCGCGTCATCGCCGGTCTCGAAAGCTCAGCGCGCGGCAGCGTAACGTTCGACGGCAACGCATGGCAGAGCGCGCAACGTTGGGTGCCTGCGGAGCGCCGCGGTGTCGGTTACGTATTCCAGGACGGGCGATTGTTCCCGCACCTCACCGTGGAGAAGAATCTCGAGTTCGCCGCCCAGCGAGCGACGCGCAGCACGATCGACTTCGGCGCCGCCGTCGCCGCGTTCGACCTCACGGCACTACTCCAGCGCCGCCCAGGATCGTTGTCCGGCGGCGAGCAGCAACGCGTCGCCATCGCACGGGCGCTGTTGACGAGCCCGCAGCTGCTTCTGATGGACGAGCCGTTGTCGTCTCTCGATATCGGACGCAAACGCGAGATCCTGCCGCTGATCGAGCAGCTGCCTCGGCAGTTCGGCGTGCCGGTGTTGTATGTCACGCACAACGTCGACGAGGTGGCGCGGCTCGCGAGCCACGTCCTGCTGCTCGCCGGCGGCCGAGTGGCCGCGTACGGCAGCGTGGCGGATGTGTTCGAGCGCATCGATCTCGAGCCATACACCGGCGGTCTCGAGGCCGGCACCGTGCTATGCACGCGCGTGGCCGACTACCTCGACGGCGTGGCTACGCTCGTCGTGGGCAAAGAACGCCTCCGTGTACCGATGGGCGACGCGCCCGTAGGTACCGTCCGGCCGATCCGGATCCACGCGCGCGATGTCGCCATCGCGACCGAGAGGCCACGGAATTTGAGCATCCGCAACGTGCTCACGGCGAAGATCCTTAGAATCGAAACCTCTGCAACAGGCAACGTCGAGCTGCTGCTCGATGTCGAGGGCGAGCATCTGCGATCGCGAATCACTCGCGACGCATGCGACGAGCTCGAGCTCAAGGTGGGCCAGTACGTATTTGCCCTGATCAAAAGCGTCGCACTCGAAAGTACACTGCTCGGCTGAGAACTACAGGACCGCCATGAACGTCACGAACCTCGACTCCGCCACTTTCGGCGTCACCGATCTTGCTACCTGCCGGCGCTTCTGGACCGACTTCGGACTCGTCGAGAGCCAGGCCGACGGCGCCACGATATTCAGCTGCAAAAACGGTGGCACCGTCGTGCTGCGCGCGGCCGACGACCCTGGGTTACCGGCGCCGATCGAGCCCGGCGCCACGCAGCGCGAAGCGACGTTCGGCGTTCGCTCGGCCGCCGATCTGCGCACCATCGCAAACGAGCTCGAGCGCGACCGGCCAATTCGCGTCGATGCCGACGGCACGGTGCACGCCACCGACCCGCTCGGCTTCGCGATCGCGTTTCGCGTAGCACGCGCGACGCCCATCACGGCGCCGGAACTCAAGTTCAACACACCGGGCCGGCCCGATCGCATCAACACGCGCGGCGAGTTTTTCGCCGCGGCCGCGCCGCTCGAAATGACGCACACGGTGTTCATGATCGACGAGCCGGACAAAGTGGTGCCGTTCTACACGGAGCGCCTGGGTTTCATCGCCAGCGATAGTTACCCCGGCCGCGGCTACTTTCTGCGCGGCGGGGCATCGAATCACCATCACGACCTGTTCCTGCTGAACATCGGCAAGAAGCGCGGCTTTCACCACCTCGCGTTCGAAGTCAGCAACATTCACGAGTTGTTCGGCGGCGGCCTGAACATGACGCGCCGTGGCTGGCGCACGGCGCTCGGGCCGGGCCGTCACCCGATCTCGTCGTGCTACTTCTGGTACTTTCACTCGCCGTGTGGCGGCGCCGCCGAATACGACTTCGATTCGGATCAGGTCGACGAACGTTGGGTGCCGGGCCAGTTCCAGCAGACTCCAGAAGTATTCGCCGAGTGGTGTTTGGCCGAGGGCATGGCGGACTCATTGCTGTACAAAGGTGTGCAGTCGGCTGACACGATCAAGACCAAGAGTTGACACCGCTGGAGCGGAAAGGTCTCATCGCGAACATGAGCAAACAACCCGAAGAATACGAAGACATTCCCGGCACCTGGGTATTCGATGCGGAACGTGCGCGACAGGGATATCACCTGAACGCGTTCCTGTACTCGCTGATGAGCGCGCAGAACCGCGCCGACTTCCTTGCGGACGAGCGCACGTACCTGCAGAAGTTCCCGATGACCGACGCCCAGCGCGAGGCGGTCATGAGCCGCGCCTGGAATACGCTGCTGCAGCTCGGCGGCGTCTCGTACGCGCTCGCGAAGCTCGCGTTCACGGACAAGAAGTCGTATCAGTACATGGCGTCGCAGATGGTTGGCGTTGCCGAAAGCGACTACGTCAAGATGATGCTCGCTGGCGGACGTTCTCCGGACGGTTGGCGATCCAAGTCCGAGAGGAAAGTCTGATGGCAAAGATCATTGCCGGCATCGGCACGTCCCATACTCCCGCGATCGGCGCGGCACTCGACAATGGAAAGACAGCGGAGCCGTATTGGACTCCGTTGTTCAAGGGCTATGAGCCCGCCAAGAAGTGGATGGCCGAAACGGCGCCGGACGTGGCGATCGTCGTCTACAACGATCACGTCAACGCGTTCGATTTCAAAATCATTCCTACGTTCGCGCTCGGCTGCGGAGCCGAATTCCCAATCGCTGATGAAGGCTGGGGCGCTCGCCCGGTGCCCGTGGTGAAGGGATACCCCGAGCTCGCCGCTCACATGGTGCAATCCCTCGTGCTCGACGAATTCGACATGACGATCGTGAACGAGATGCAGGTCGACCACGGCCTCACCGTACCGATGTCGCTGCTGTACGGCCAGCCGAAAGCATGGCCCGTGCGTGTGATCCCCCTGGCCGTGAACGTGATTCAGTATCCGGCGCCGACGGGTCATCGCTGCTACATGCTCGGCAAAGCCATCAAAAAGGCCGTAGAGAGCTGGGACGAGAACTTGCGCGTGGTGATCTTCGGCACCGGCGGCATGTCGCACCAAATTCAGGGTCCGCGCGCGGGGCTCATCAATACACCGTTCGACAAGGCTTTCCTGGACGATCTTACGCGCGACCCGGAGCGGCTTTCGCGCATTCCGCCGATTGAGTACCTGCGCGACGCTGGCGCCGAAGCAATCGAGCTCGTGATGTGGCTGATCATGCGTGGCGCGCTCGGCGAAAACGCGCGGGAGCTATACCGCTTCTACCACGTGCCGGCGTCGTCGACCGGCGTGGGCCACATCATCCTCGAGACCGCGTGAGCGGGCGCGCGACCGCGTCTTATCGCCGGTGATAGCGGCGCAAGCCAGCCGCACCGCACTGCGCGTCGCGCTGCATCGCGCAGCACATCAGCTACTCGACGTGCCCACGGTGTTCGCGGATCCGCTCGCGGTCCGAATCTTGGGACCGAAGGTGGAAGCGGCCTTCCGCGCGGACCCCACCCAGTACGACAAGACCCGCTTTGCGCCGGAGATGCGCGCATTCATGGCCGTGCGCGCGCGGTTCGCGGAGGAGCAGATCGCGCAAGCGCGCGCCGCCGGCGTGCGCCAAGTCGTCATCCTCGGCGCCGGCCTCGATACATACGCGTACCGCTCGGCCGGGTCACCGTCCGTGACAATCTGGGAAGTCGACCATCCCGCGACGCAAGCATGGAAACGCGATCTGCTCGCCAACGCAGGCATCGACGCCCCCGCGCATCTGAAGTTCGTGGCGGCCGACCTCACGCGCGAGCCGCTCGAAGGCGTGCTGGCCGCGGCCGGTTTCGAACCACACACCGGAGGCGTTTTCTCGTGGCTCGGCGTCACTCAGTACATGAGGATGGACGATGTCTTCGCGACGCTGCGCTACGTCGCAAGCGTGACTGCGGCGGCGGGCGGCATCACGTTCGATTACTCGATCGCGCCGCAACTCTTGAGCCCGCCCGAACGGTTGGCCTACGACGCGCTCGCCGCGCGCGTCAGCGCAGTGGGCGAACCCTGGCTCTCGCACTTCGTACCGGCCGACCTTCTATCTGCGCTCGCCGACAGCGGCTTTGCCGTCGCACGCGATCTCGATCCGCAAGAACTGCTGCAACGGTTCGCGGGCGACGACGCGGAGCGACTGCGCCTCGGGCGCCTGGCAAGATTGATGTGGGCCGGCGCCGCACCCTACTCGGCGTGAGCGACGTAGATCGGCGCAGCGTCAGCCTGTAAAGCCATAGAGCCGGTGCGGGTTATCGACGAGCACCTTGCGCTGCAGTTTTGCATCCGGCATGAACAGCGGAATCAGATCGACGAGGTCGCCGTCGTTGGGCATGTACTTTTTGATGTTCGGATGCGGCCAATCCGTGCCCCACAGGATCCTATCCGGCGCGACCTCGAGTAGCGCCTGACCGAACGGCACCGCATCGGTGAACGGCGGGCCTTGCGACGAGATGCGCTCGGCGCCGCAGATCTTGACCCAGCAATTGTCCATGCGCGCGGCATTCAGCAGCACCTTGAACGGTTCCTGATCGAGCCCGTCCTTGGTCGGTACGCGGCCCATGTGGTCGATGATGAACGGCACGGGCAGCGTGCGCAGCATGTCGTCGAACTCGAGCAAGTCGATGGCGTCGAAGTGCAGCACCACGTGCCAATCGAAGTCGGCCGCACGCGCCACGAGCCGTTGGAACTCGTCCATGTCCGGCGTGCCGCCGAGATGGCGCACGAAGTTGAAACGAATACCGCGGATGCCGCCCGCGTGCAAATTCTCGAAGTCCTTGTCCGTGAAGCTCTCGTCGACGTTCGCGACGCCGCGGTAGCGGCCGCCGCTTGCAGCGATGGCGTCCAGGATGACGGTGTTGTCCACGCCGTGGCAGCTCGCGTTCACGAGCACGGCGCGCGTTAGACCCAACGTCTTCTGCAACTGAACGAACCGCTCGAGCGGCGCATCGGGCGGCGTGTAACTGCGATCGGCCGCATACGGGTATTTGTCGCCCGGCCCGAAGATGTGGCAATGCGCATCACACGCGCCAGGCGGCGGACGGAACTTCGGCGTCCGGGTATTCGCGTCCGGCGCCATGCAAACCGGAATCTCACGCATTGAGGCTTTTCTCCAGCCGATCGAGCGTCTCCATCGCCGGCAGCACCTGCGCAACGCTCGAGCGCGGCTCGCGCCCTTCGCGAATCGCGGCCACGAACTCGCGGTCCTGGAGCTCGATGCCGTTCATCGAAACATCGACCTTCGATAGATCGATCTTCTGTTCCTTACCGTCGAACAAGTCGTCGTAGCGAGCGATGTACGTGCCGTTGTCACAGATGTAACGGAAGAACGTGCCCTGCGGCCCGTCGTTGTTGAACGACAGCGACAGCGCGCACACGGCACCCGACGGCGTGCGCATGCTGATGCTCATGTCCATCGCAATCTTCAGCTCGGGATGCAGCGGCCCCTGCAACATGTGCACGACGGAGGCCGTCTCGCCAGTCTGGTGCTGAAACAGGTCGACCGTGTGACACGCGTGGTGCCACAGCAGATGATCGGTCCAGCTGCGCGGCTTGCCCTCGAGGTTGATGTTCGTGCGCCGAAAAAAGAATGTCTGCACCACGAGCTGCTGAAGCTTGAGCTCACCGGCTTTGATGCGCTTGTGAACCCACTGATGCGACGGGTTGAAGCGCCGAGTGTGGCCCGCCATCGCGATCTTTCCCGCGGCCTTCTGCGCGGCATCGATTCGCCGCGCGTCGGCAAGAGAATCGGCGATCGGAATCTCGATTTCGACGTGCTTGCCAGCCTTCAAGACCTGCTCCGCTTGCGAAGCGTGCACCTGTGTCGGCGACGTCAGGATCGCAGCGTCCACGCCGGGCAACGCCAGCGCCTCGGCCAGGTTCGTCGTGGAGTGGGGAATGCCGTACTGTCTTGCGACTTCGGCCGTCGAGTCCTTGCTACCGCCGACGAGGCTAGCCACCTCGACGCCGGAAATGTTCTTGAGGCCATCGAGGTGTTTACGGCCAAAAGCGCCCTGGCCGACCATGACGATCTTCATTGCCACTCTCCGTTTTGGCCGGCTCGAAACCGGATCCACCCGGCCGCGCCGAACGGCATCGAGCCAGTGGTGGTTCCAGAACCGGGAAGTTCGCTTCGAGCTCGTTCGTGTATTATTTCGAGCGATCAAGGTTAGCACAGCGGCTTTGAGCCGCGAACCCGCTGACCGACACCGCTCGCTGCCGCCGGCAGCGTAGCGAAACGAACTGGCAGGAGGCACACACGCCATGGCGCAACGCGCAGAGAGCATGACGCTACGAACGGATTTTTCGCTGCTGATCGACGGCAAGCTCGAGCAGAGCGAGGCCGCTCTCGACGTCATCAATCCGGCATTCGGCGAAGTTTTCGCGCGCTGCCCCGCAGCTAACCGGTCGCAACTCGACCGTGCCGTGAAGGCCGCGCGCGCCGCGTTTGGCGCATGGCGTAGCACGTCGTTCGCCGAACGCGCCGCGCTCGTGAGAACGAGCTCCGAAGTCCTGCGAGCCCACCAGGCTGAGCTCGCCGAGCTACTGACGCGCGAACAGGGCAAGCCGCTCTCGCAGTCGACCGCCGAGATCGACCGCGGCACAGCGCAATCGGACGGGTTGGTCGGCATTGAAATCCCGACGGAGGTTCTCGTCGACGACAAGCAGAGCCATATCGAGTTGCGCTATCGGCCGCTCGGCGTCGTGGGCATCATCACGCCGTGGAACGCACCGATCAGCTTGGCGCTCGGCCCGCTCGTGTCCGCGCTGTATACCGGCAACACCGTGGTGCTGAAACCGTCGCCCTACACGCCGCTCACGACACTCAAGGTCGCGGAGCTTCTGAAGGACGTGTTCCCGCCCGGCGTGGTCAACGTGCTCGCCGGAAGCGATGAGCTCGGTGCGTGGATGACGGAACACGCCGACATCGACAAGATTTCGTTCACGGGCTCCGTTGCCACCGGCAAGAAGGTGCTCGCAAGCGCAGCTGCCACGATGAAACGCGTAACGCTCGAGCTCGGCGGTAACGATCCCGCCATCATTTTGGACGACGTCGACCCGAAAGCGATTGCAAAGAAGGTGTTCTTCGCTTCGTTCGTGAACAGCGGCCAGGTCTGCATGGCCAT
>PMCP01000010.1:0-1028 GCA_003155415.1 Gammaproteobacteria bacterium
GTGATCGTCACCGACAAGGCGGCGCCCTATGTGCTGGGCACGCGCCTGCGGGTGAACCACGACAAGATCGCCGAGATCGAAATCCTGTGGACGACGACCGGCTATTGGCTGTTCAACGCCGACGCGTACTTGAAGTATTCCTCCGCGGAAGACTGGAGCCCCATTCCGGCCGGTGCGCGCGATTCTCGCGACACGCTTGTCGCCGCCGCGAATGCGTATCTCGATGCGTTTCTCGAAGGCAAGATCGACCGCGTGCCGTGGGGTTTCCCCTGTGTGCGCATCGAAGGCGGTGCGTACACGGGCAAAGGCTCGCCCGCGGATAGCTGCGAGGTGGGCGTGCCGAGCGGCGTGAACATCGCGAACCGCCGCTTCGTGGTGGACGAGGTGACGGGCTCGGTCGTCGCGTTCTGCACGTTTGGCGCCGGCGGCCCGAACGGCGGCAGCGGTTCGCCCGACACGCATCTCTTCCGCGTTGAGAACGGCAAGCTGCGCTACGTGCACACGCTGACGCACCTGCTGCAGTCGGCGGCTCCGCCGCCCGGCCGGCGGCCCGCCGCCGCCTGGACCAACCCAACGCGCAGTAGCGCCGCAAACCGGTCACGCGCCGAGAGAGCATTCAGTCACTTGGTGACGACCGAATAACTCGTGCTCCGTCCCCCACCTTCGTCTTTTCGCAGCGCGCCGCGTTCAACGAGATCGAGGATGTCGCGGTAGGCGGTGTCCTGTGAGCTCTTGGTGAGCTTCGCCCACTTCGACGTCGTCAGCTTGCCGTCGAAGCCGTCGAGCATGAGGTTGAGGACTTCGATCTGCCGTTCGTTGAGTGGCGCTTTGGCAAAGCGTTCCCAGAAGCGGGCTTTGTTGAGCACGGCCGAGAGAGTGCCGTGCGCGCCTTCGATCGCGTGCAGCAGGCATTCGAGGAACCAGGTTTGCCAGCGCGTGATGTCGGTGTCGCCCTTCTGTGTTCGCTCGAGCATGTGGTAATACTCGGATCGCTCACGGCGGATCTGGCCAGACACGCTGTAGAAACG
>PMCP01000010.1:1103-9042 GCA_003155415.1 Gammaproteobacteria bacterium
GGGCCCGAGACCACCTGCATGGGCCCGTTCGCGTCCTTTCGCCAGCCGCCTGTCCGCTCGAGCGGATGGGCGTTCCGGTTGGCGAGCGCGTGAACGTGGGGGCAGGTCGACGCGCGCTAGAGCGATCCCTCACGTGAGGGATTTGGCACCTCTTTGGTGCGCGCTTCCGCGGAAGCGCTTCTCGAGAGGAGACGCTGAGCCCTTGGTGCTCGTACCGCACGGTGGTCCCCGGCACGGAGAAACTAGGTATTTCCGTCGGTTTGTTGCGTAGACTGGGTGTTGTCGCAATGCCACCGTGGTATTCCCCGATGCGGACCGAGCTCNNGAGGGAATCGCGCGTGGCGAGAAAGCGGTGGAAGAGGGCCGGACGCTATCGCATGCCAGCGCCAAGAAGCGCATGGCGCGATGGCTAAGGTAATCTGGACTGAACCTGCGCTCAGCGACCTCGACGCGATTGCCGACTACATCGCCCTAGACAAACCGAACGCGGCGCGCGATCTCGTGCAACGCGTGTTCTCTCACGTCGAGCAGCTCGCTGCTCACCCAAAGAGTGGTTCGAAGCCACCGGAGCTGCGCGGTGGACGGTATCGGCAAATCATCGAGCCGCCATGTCGAGTCTTCTATCGGCAAGATAACGGTCGCGTCGTCATCCTTTACGTCATGCGCAGCGAGCGTCGGCTGCGGCCACGCGTACTTGCCGCCCGCGGGACGCGGGGACTGCGGCGATAGCAGCGACACCGAGTGGCTCGACGGCGAGCGAGTTAGCCGCTGCAGGATGACTTCTCCGCATGATGTGCGGAGATTATCGGCTCTATTCTCCGCATCGCCTCGGCCACGCGTCGAACCGATAGCCGGCGTTCGGAGTGGTACGCTGGCCCGCTTCGCTACGCTGAGAAAGACCAATGAGTGCCTTACCACCCTGCCCACAATGCAAATCCGCGCTCACGTACGAGGACGGGTCTCTGTACATCTGCCCGGAGTGCGCTCACGAATGGTCGCGCAGCGCGGGCGCGGCAGAAGTCGCAGCTGAGGGCGAGCTGCTCGTGCGCGACTCGAACGGCAACGAGCTCAAGGACGGCGACACCGTCACCGTCATCAAGGACCTCAAAGTCAAAGGCTCCTCGTCCGTGCTGAAGGTGGGGACAAAAGTGAAGGGCATCCGCCTGGTCGAGGGCGATCACAACATCGACTGCCGCATCGACGGCATCGGCGCAATGAAGCTGAAGTCGGAGTTCGTGCGGAAGGTGCAGTAGCTCGGCGGCTCGCCCGACACGGCCTTGACCGACATCGGAGCGGGCGCCATTATGGTTCCGTAACGGAGCCATACCGATGCCGAACCTTTCGATCAAGAACGTCCCGCACGAAGTGCTCGACAAGCTGCGCGAGCGTGCGTCGAGACACCATCGATCAATCCAAGGCGAGCTCATGGCGCTGCTCTCCGCGGCGCTCGAGTCGCGGACGAGCGGGGGAGAGCCGCCCGCGGACGAGGCCCCGAAGCAGCGCCGCAGCGGCACGCGGCGCATTGAGGAGATCGCGGCCGAGCATCGTGAGCGCGTGAAGAAGCCGCTGAAGCGTGCACCTCTGGCGGTCGACCTGATCCGTAGCGAACGCGATGCGCGCTGAGCGCGCGGCAGCGCTGATTATTGCGGAACCCCGCGCCCGCTATGCCGCCCGCGCGCCGCTAGTGGTCGATTGCAGCGTGGTCGCGGCAGTACTGTTCGACGAGCCGAACCGCGAGGCCGCGGCACAGGCGCTCACGGGCAAAGATCTGTTTGCGCCGGAGCTGTTGGCCGACGAACTCGTCAGCGTCGCCGTGAAGAAATCGCGGCATGCCGCCGGGTCCTTGGTGCAGCAAGCGCTCGTGGACTTTACGGAGCTCGAGCTCACGCGTTGTCGTTGCGACGTGCACGGCCAGTGGCGCCTCGCGCGCGAGTACGATCTCTCGGCGTACGACGCGGCCTATCTCTGGTTGGCAGCGGAGCTCGGCGCACCCCTCGCCACCTTCGACGAACGCCTCGGCGCCGCCGCCCGCGTGCTGCTCGCCGGCGGCCGAGTCAGCTAGACTTAAGCATGCCCCGCGCAACCCAAGCCATCATCGGCGCCAACGTCGTCGTCTTCCTGCTCCAGCAGCTGTCGATGGGCGACTACGCCACCATCTGGTTCGCCCTGTGGCCCATCAACGACGCCGACGCGTTCGGCATCGGCATCCACTTCCAGCCCTGGCAGCTCATCACGTACAGCTTCCTGCACGGCAACGTGCAGCACATCTTCTTCAACATGTTCGCTGTGTGGATGTTCGGCAGCGCGCTCGAGCAGCTCTTCGGTGAGCGTTTCTACATCTCGCTGTATTTCGTCTCCGTGCTCACGGCGGCGCTGGCGCAGCTCGGCGTGAACGCGCTCTTGGGCTCGCCGTATCCCACGCTCGGCGCGTCGGGCGGCGTGTTCGGTTTGCTGCTGGCGTACGCCATGTACTTCCCGCACCAGCGGCTCGCGATCATGGGCATCATCCCCGTGCCCGCGTGGGCGGCGGTCACGGGCTANNCCGAAGCGGCGCCGCTAGCGCACGAGCTTCGCGGCGCACTGCATTTCTGCACATAACGTGCGAAAAGACCCCGTTGTTGGGTCCGACCTCGTGGAGTAGATTCGCTTCATGGCCCGTGCGATCGCAGACATTGAGAGAGACATTCGCGCCCTGTCGCCGGATGAAAGGCGGCAGCTGCTTCGTGCGCTGATCTCCGATCTCGATGCTCCCCCGGACAAGAACGTCGAAAAAGCCTGGCTCGCAGAAGTTCAGCGCCGCTATCGAGATCTCGTCGAAGGGACCGTGGCAACAGTACCGGGCCATCTGGTGTTCAAACGCCTTCGGTCGCGCTTGGGAGGATGAAGTACGAGTTTCATCCGGAAGCAGAGCTCGAAGTTTTAGAAGTCGCGGCCCGTTACGAGGCCGAGGTTCGTGGTTTGGGCCTCCAGTTTGGCGAAGAAGTCGAGCGGGTCATCGAGCTTCTGTTGGACGGTCCAGATCTCGGCGCACCGGTCGACAGCGACATTCGCCACTTCGTTTTGAGGCGGTTTCCGTTCTCAGTGATCTACGTCGTGGTTGGAGAGTTCCTCTACATTCTGGCGGTCGCGCACGGCAGTCGCGTCCCGGGTTATTGGCTGTCGCGCCTTCGCCAAAGGCGGTAGCGATTGGCCATCAGAAAGGAGACCCTCATGGAAAGCGCTGTGCCTCCGGACCTGGAGCCCTTGTTGAAGGAGTTCGTGGCGGGCATGGAGCGCACAAACCGCGCCGTCGAGGCCGCGCTCGAGCGGTTGAGCCGCATGGACGAAACAATGGAGCGTCACCGCGCCGAGGTACGCGAAGCGGTCCGTCGGTCCGGTGACGTTTGGCCGTTGCCGCTCCCGGGATGAGCCTTTGGACAGACCTCGCCGCTAGCGACGCGGTTCGCCGCGCGCGCTACGGGTTCTCGGCGGGCAACCCGTGCTCGCCGAGCCACGCGCGAATCCTCGTGAAGATCCGCACGCGTTCCTCCGGCGTGAACCCGCCGTGGCCGCCGCCGGGAATCGTCAAGAGCTCGTTCGGCGCGCCGGCTTTCTTCAGCGCCGCGTGCAAGCGCGTGGCTTCGTCGTACGGCACCAGCGGATCCTTGTCGCCGTGGATCGAAAGGATCGGCGGCAGATCCGCGCGTACGTAAGTCAGCGGCGACACGCGCTTCGCGATCTCGTCCTTGTTCGGCAGGCTGCCGAACCACGTCACGGCGAGGTTCGCTTTGTGCGGCCCGTCGATCACGTCGGCCACGTCGGTAATGCCGTACCAGTTGATGGCGCCCGCCACGCGCGGCACGGGCGTGTTGCCGGCGCACTGGCGATCGAGGCCCGCGCTCTCGGGCGTCATCGCGCTCATGAGCGTGAGGTGGCCGCCCGCGGATTCGCCGGTGACNNGCCGGCGCCGGCGCCACGCGCGCGAGCCGGTACTCCACGTTCACCACGTTCCAGCCCATCTCGAGCCATGGCACGAGCGACATCAGCGAGTTTTCCTTCGCGCCCGCGGCCCAGAACCCGCCGTGGAAGTACACGACGGTGGGCTGCGGCGTGGTGGCGCCGCGGCGCGCGTACACGTCGAGCTTCGATTCGTAGTTGCTCGCGGTGAGGTACGTGACGTTCGACGTGATCTGGTACTCGGTGGCCACGCGCGCGGCCCAATCGGCCGAAGGCGGAAGTTGCGCGGCGGCGGGGTTCAGGGCGGCGGCTGCGATCGCGAGGAGGGCGGCAGCCGCGAGGAGCGGGGTGGGGTTACGCATGGCGGCGAGCATACACCGCGCCGGCGAAACCGAGTATTTCGACAAGATTCAATGCTCCGGCTAACATAGCAAATATGCGATTGTCGAAGGATGCGATGGACGATCGTATTTTTCGATGCTCGTGTCGAAGCGGCGTTCCATAGGCTTCAGCCGAGCTTCGTTGCTCGGTTCATCCGGTATGCGGAACGCATGGAAGTGTACGGACCCGATCTCGGTATGCCGCACACGCGATCTATGGGCGGCAGTCTTTTTGAGCTGCGTTTGAAGGGGCCCGAGGGCGCCGCCCGAGTGTTCTACTGCGTGTTGAGCGGGCGGCAGGTTATGGTTTTGCACCACTTCGCGAAGAAGTCCGCCAAAACTCCTTTGAACGAGCTTTTCGTTGCCCGCGAGCGAATGAGGAAGCTGCTGCCATGAGCTCCGATCTGAAACGATTCCGAACCAAAGCGCTGCGCCGCCCAGCCGTTCGCGAAGCCTACGACGGGCTTAGCGATGAATTCGCGTTCCTCGACGAGGTGTTGAAGGCCCGCGCGCAAGCCGGACTCACGCAGGCCGAGGTCGCCGAGCGCGTGGGGACCACACAATCCGCCATCGCTCGCCTGGAATCGGGGGCGCGTAAACACTCGCCATCGATAGCTACGTTGCAGCGCTATGCACGTGCCCTCGGATATCGCGTGCAGATCAAGTTGGTCAAAGAACGGGTGTAGATGCGCTAGCGCGCCGCGTTACGCGTACGGGCGGTACGGCAACCGGAAGTGCACCACCAGCGTCAGCACCACGAGCGCGAGCGACACATATAAGGAGACGCGCCACAGGCCGAACGCCGGCTTCACGATCTCGAAGTCGTTGACGAAGATCGTCTCGCACGCGCCGTCGCCGGTGTCGTCGCGCGTGGTGCTCGTGCCGCGCTTGTTGCCGCCGGTGCCGTAGCTCGCGAGCCAGCCGCGGAGGTGAATCTGGTCGCCGATCTTCACCTTGGCCACCTCGCGGCGCGTGAGGTCGTCGTTTGAGATCAGATGGTTGTTCGAGATCTGGTTCAGCCGAATGCTGTCCCACGCCGTGCGGCTCTGCGTGGAGAAGTTGCACGTGAAGATGCCGTTCCAGAACGAGATGTCGCTCAAGTACTCGCTCGCGGCCGTGCTGCCCCATACCACGCACAGATCCTCCATGTTCAAGTGGTCGTTCGCGAGGCGGTGCATGCTGCTGTACTCGTCGTGCTGCCGGTACGACACCACCATGCCGCTCAAGTCGTACTCGAACTGCGGCTCCACGGCGTAGCGCACGCCGGAATACTCCACGGTGAACGGCTGCTTCGCGGTCGGCTTCTGCGCGGGCTCGGCGGCGAGCTGCGGTAGCAGCGCGCTCGCGGGCGGCAGGTCGTTGCGGTTCCAGAACGAAAGGAGCAGCAGCGCCGCGCTGGCGCAGAGTGCAATCGTGTTCAGGGTTTTGACGGTGGCCACGCGCGGCAGCATGCAGCGCGAGCGGTTTGCCGCCCCAGCGACCCGATCACGAAGCACGGTCTTGGTGACCCCTCTCGGCGAGAACGGAAAGCTACTTACGCATCTGATCGAGTTTGAAATGCACCTTTTCGATCTCGCGGGGAGGCGCTACACATGGGTCGCCCCCGTTGTGGCGCAGGCCGTCGGTCGCTTTGACGTCATAACGTTATGACGTTATAGTGCCAGCCCGTCTGGAGGCACCATGAGCGACAACGCTGCTAAGCGCGCCACCGTCTACTTCGAGCCCGACCTGCATCGCGCCATTCGTCTGAAGGCGGCGCACACGCACCGCTCCGTCTCCGAGATCGTCAACGATGCCGTGCGAATGGCGCTACAGGAGGACGAAGAGGATCTAGCGGCATTCGAGGATCGCGTTGCAGAGCCGGTCCTTTCTTATGAGGCCTTGCTCAAGGACCTGAAGGCGCATGGCAAGTTATGAGCTCGTCTTCAAGAAGTCCGTTGCCAAAGATTTGCGCCGCGTTCCGAACGCGGATGTAGCGCGCATCATTGAGCGCATTCGCGCGCTCGCCGACGATCCAAGGCCGTCAGGTTGCGAGAAGTTGTCCGGCCTCGAGCGATATCGGATTCGCCAGGGCGTGTATCGCATCGTGTACGAGGTGTTGGATCACAAGCTTGTAGTGCTCGTCGTGAAGATCGGTCATCGGCGAGACGTCTATCGGCCGCGCTAGCTCAGAACACGAACGGGACCAGCATCTTCGAGCGCTGCTTGTACTCCGGCCACACGTCCGGAAACAGCCGCTCCATGTCGCGCTCTTCGCGACGCGCGCCGAAGATCATGTACGGGATCATCACCAGGCACCAAAGCATGCCGAGCGGATACACGAGCGTGGTGCCGATCATCATCGTCGCGAGGCCGGTGTAGATCGGATGGCGCACGTACGCGTACGGTCCCGACGTGACGAGCGCCGGCGTGTCGCGCAACGTCATCGGCATTCCCCAGTGACGCCCGAGCGTCACTCGCGCCCAGATGGCAAACGCGAGACCGATCACGCACAGCACGGCGCCTGCCGCCGCGGCGCCGCTGGCGGCAGCAGCAAGCGTCGTAGTGCGCGCGAGCTCACCTACGGGAAGGCGATTGCCGAAGTAGACCGCGAGCGCGATCAACACCACCAGCCCGAGCCGTACGGCCGCCGCGACCGGCGACGATCGCCCGCCCCGGCCTCCATCCACGCGCGCGAGCACCGCCCACACGATGAAGAACACGAGCCAGCACGCAGCGATGACGACGTCGTAATGCCTCACGGCCGCACGCGCACGTACTTCTGCAGTTTGCGCGGTCGCGGTTCGCCGCCGTAGAGGTTGCCGGCCGCGTCCACGGCGGCGAACTCGGCGCCGGTGCCGCGCGTGACGCGCGGGTCGCCCGAGGGATACAAAATGAACTCGGTCACCCAGCCCGTGGCCGCATCGCCGATGCGGATGCCCATCTCCCAGCCCGGGTTCTCCACGTTATCGCTCTCGGAGTCCGCGACGATGATGCGCCCGTGGTCGTCGAACGTGATGCCGCTCGGCCGGCCGAACTGCGTCCAGCTCGAGAGCCACTTGCCGTCCTGGTCGAAGAGCTGAATGCGGTTGTTCGAGCGGTCCGCCACGAACACGCGGCCCTGCCCGTCGATGGCGATCGAGTGCAGCGTGCGGAANNTTCACGACGCGGTTGTTCGTGTCGTCGCCGTGGCCGTCCGCGACGAAGATGTCGCCGTTCGGTGCCACGGCCACGTCGCTCGGCGCGTTGAAGTGCTTGTCGTCGTTGCCGGCCTTGCCCGGCGTGCCGAGGCGCAGCAGCACCTGGCCCGTGGGGCTGAACTTCACGACTTGGTGACCGCGACCGCGACCGCTCGGTCCGTCCGTGTACTGCGTGTTGGCGGCGTCCGTCACCCACACGTTGCCGTCGCGGTCCACGTCCAAGCCGTGCGGCCAGATGAATAGGCCGCCGCCGAAGCTTGCGACTTGGTTGCCGTCCGCATCGAACTCGATGACGACGTCGAGATTCGAATCGAGGCACTCGAAGTTGAATTTGTCGCCGCCGGCGTCGCATCGCAGGATCGCCCAGATGTGCTTGCCGTCGGGCGCGACGTGCACGTCGCCGACGGCGCCGATCTGCCGGCCGCCCGTGAGCTTCGCCCAGCC
>PMCP01000185.1:0-3481 GCA_003155415.1 Gammaproteobacteria bacterium
GGAGTTCTCGCTGTTCCCGTTGATCGAAGGTCGCGAAGAAGCGCACGCGCCGCGGTACACGTATTCGCTCGGAGCCACATATCGCGCGCCGTCCGGTTGGTGGGGGCGGCTCGATCTTTCGGGTATGGGCAAGTTCTTTTTCGACTACGGGCACGATCAGATGTCGAAGCCGTACGGACTCACGAATCTGACCGTCGGCCGCGATTGGGGCGGCTGGTCCGCGAAGCTTTGGATTCGGAACCTGCTCGATAAGGAATACGCCGTGCGCGGGTTCTACTTCGGCAACGAGCCGCCGGACTTTCCGAGCAAGTTGTACACGCGGCTCGGTGATCCGCGTCAATTTGGGCTCACTCTTAGCTACCACTGGTAGGTGAAAGCATGCGCGTGACCGCAGAAATGAGTCTGTACCCGCTCGCGGGGCAGCCGCTTCCGAAGATTCTGTCGTTCATCGACACAGTGCAGCGCGACGCACGGCTCGAAGTCGTCGTGAATCAGCTCAGCACGCAGGTGCGCGGCGAGCTGCGAGACGTGATGGCGGCGCTGACAACGGCGATCGAACGCTCGTTCGGCGCCAGTGGCTCGCAGGCGTTGGTGCTGAAGATCCTGAACGCGGATCTGCCCATCGCCGAGCCGCCGGTGCTCGAGCAGCGGTAGCGCCGAGACTTACTTGGATATCGTCGCGTTGATTGCAGAGCTGCCGCCGCTCGAGGCCGTCGGTGTTCTATTTAGCGTCGCGTATCTCGTGCTCGCAATTCGCGAGGATATTTGGTGCTGGCCCGCGGCGTTCATTTCCTCCGCGCTGGCCGTGGTCGTGTTGTTCGAAGCGCGTCTGTACAGCGAGTCCGCGCTGAACGTGTTCTACGCGGCGATCGCCGTGTACGGCTGGTACCAATGGCGCTATGGCGGCCGCGAACCCGGGGGTGCTGCCGCGGTGCTACCGATCGGCACGTGGCCGCTGCGCACGCACGTGGCGGCGCTCGGCGGCATCGCGCTTGGCGGCGCCGCCGTCGGCTGGCTGTTGCATCGCTACACGGCCGCGGCGTTTCCGTACACGGATTCCTGGGTCACGGTGGCGTCGATCGTCACTACTTACATGGTGGCGCGCAAGATCATCGAAAACTGGCCGTATTGGCTCGTCATCGACAGCGTAAGTCTCTATCTGTACCTGCTGCGCGGCCTGAATCTCTACGCCGCGTTGTTCGCGCTGTATCTCGTGCTCGTGGTGATCGGCTGGTATCGCTGGCGGCGTGATTGGCGTTTGCAGCACGAGGCCGTCGCGTGAAACGCGAAACCGACGACGTCGTGCGCGCAGCACTGCGCCGCGTGTGGCCGGATCCTGCCACCGTGGAGAAAGCCCAGATTCGGGCCATCAGTGGCGGCGTCAGCCCGCGCACCTTTCTTGCCGTTGCCGGCAACCAGCAATACGTTTTGCGCATGCCCACCGCGAGTTCGATGGCGCTGCTCGATCTCACGACGGAGGCGCACGCCATGCGCGTTGCCGCGGCCGCGGATCTTGCGCCAGCTGTTGTTGCGGTCGATATCGAGGCAGGGCTGCTGTTGACGCAATACCAAGTAATGCCGTGGACCAACGAGATGGTTATCGAACCGATCGCGGTATCGACGATTGTGCAGTTGCTACGCGCGCTGCATTCTCTTCCTGTCGAGCTACCCGTAATTGCCGTGGGGGAAATTGCGATGCGGTATCTCGATGAGCTCGACTCGGACGCAGCGCCGCTGACGGCGGACGATCGCCGCTGGGGCGACGAGTTGCTGCGACTTGCTCGTCATCATGAGGCGAACCATGCGCCGACGGCGTTCTGTCACAACGACCTCGTGGCGTCGAACATTCTGACCGACGGCGCCACCGCGCGGCTCGTGGACTTCGAGTATGCTGGGCGCGGCGCGCCGTTGCTGGATCTCGCGAACCTGGCCGGCATGAATGGCTTCACAGAAAGCCAGCAGCGGCTGATGCTTGCGGAGTACTACGGGGAGCCTGTGGGTCAATCGCTCGCGCGGGAACTGGACAACGCGATTCGCATGGTGCGGTTGCTGGCGTACTTCTGGGCTCGCCTCGCCGCGCAACGCGCGGCCGATACCGGCGCGTATCTGCGGTTCGCAGCGGAAATGAGTACAACACTTAAGTAGGGTCGAACATGGCGAACGTGGCGTTTCTTGGCTTGGGCGTGATGGGTTTTCCGATGGCCGGCTGGCTGGCGCGGAAGGGCCACACCGTGACGGTGTTCAATCGCACGGCCGCGAAGGCCGAGCGTTGGGTGAAGGAGTATGGTGGCCGCGCCGCCGCCACGCCGGCTGCCGCCGCGCAAGGCGCGGAAATCGTATTCAGTTGCCTGGGCGACGATCCCGATTTGCGCTCGATCGCGGTCGGCGAAGGCGGCGTGATCGCTGCGATGCAGCGCGGCGCTATTTTTTGCGACCACACCACGGCATCGGCCGGCGTGGCGCGCGAGATCGCTACGGCTGGGAGCGCGCGCGGTGTGCAGTGCCTCGACGCCCCGGTATCCGGCGGCCAGGCCGGCGCCGAGAACGGCAAGCTCACCGTCATGGTGGGCGGTGATGCCGCCGCGTTCGCAACGGCCGAGCCTGTGATTCGATCGTATGCGCACAATGTGAAGCTGCTCGGGCCGGCGGGTTCCGGCCAGCTGACGAAGATGGTCAATCAGATTGCCATCGCGGGCGTCGTGCAGGGTCTCGCCGAGGCGCTGAATTTCGCGCGCAAGGCCGGGCTCGACGTGGCGACGGTCGTCGAAACGATCTCGAAGGGCGCCGCGCAGTCCTGGCAGATGGAGAATCGCTGGAAGACGATGAGCGAGGGCAAGTTCGAGTTCGGCTTCGCCGTCGAGTGGATGCGTAAGGATCTGCGCATTTGCTTGCAGGAAGCTCGCAACAATGGCGCCGAGTTGCCCGTGGCCGCGCTCGTCGATCAGTTCTACGCCGACGTCACGGGCATGGGCGGCAAGCGTTGGGACACGTCGAGCCTGATCGCGCGTCTGAATCGCAACGATAAGCGCTGACGCTCGATGGAGCCAATTCTCGCTGATCTGATCCACCTGCTGAAGCTCGAGCGTATCGAGGATCACATCTTCCGCGGCGAGAGCCGCGACCTCGGCGGCGCGCGCGTATTCGGCGGTCAGGTGGTGGGCCAGGCGCTGACGGCCGCGAGCTACACTGTGCAGGGGCGAGAGGTGCACTCGCTGCATGCGTACTTTCTCGTCGCAGGGGACGTGAACGCGCCGATCATCTACGAAGTGGACATGTCGCGCGACGGCAGGAGCTTCAGCAACCGCCGCGTCGTCGCGATCCAGCACGGCCAACCGATTTTCAACATGACGGTGTCCTTTCAGGTGCCGGAGCAGGGGCTCGAGCATTCGGCGCCGATGCCGCAAGTCCCGGGGCCCGAAGGGCTCGCGGACGCGCGCGAGTTGCCAGAGGAAATGCTGCTGAAGGTGCCGGAGAAGATGCG
>PMCP01000185.1:3521-4039 GCA_003155415.1 Gammaproteobacteria bacterium
GGCATCCACTTCGCCGAAGGCAACGTGCAGATGGCGAGTCTCGACCACGCGATGTGGTTCCACCGGCCGTTCCGCGTGGACGACTGGTTGCTCTACGTGATGGAGAGTCCGAACGCGTCGGGCGGGCGTGGTCTCGCACTCGGCAAATTCTTCACGCGCGACGGGCGACTCGTCGCATCGACGGCGCAGGAAGGTGTGATTCGAGTCTGGTCCGGGCGCTAGGCCGCGTTCTCGAGCAGTAGCAGTCCGGCCGCCGTGTTCGACACCGGAATGTGATAGTGCCGGTGTACCTGGCGCACGCGCGCCGACAGCGCGCCTCGCATCACGAGCCACATGATGAGCTCCACGCCTTGCGTGCCTGCCAGCCGAACGAGATCGTGAATCGTGTACTTGGTCAGCGCTTGTGGGTCGTTGACGATCTTCTCGAGACACTCGAGATCGAAATCCTTGTTGATGAAACCCGCGCGCTCGCCGTCGAGCTGATGCGACAGGCCGCCGGTGCCGATCACCACGACGCG
>PMCP01000185.1:4127-5289 GCA_003155415.1 Gammaproteobacteria bacterium
GTGATGTCGAACTCTTCGTTCACGAGCGACTCGATGATGTGCCACGACAGCGCCGGATCACCGGGGTAGGGCGGCAGCGTCGGCAGACCCCACCCCTCGTCGGCGTTCTGGTACTCGGGTGCGGCGCCGATTGCGAACGTGGGCATCTTGTCGAGGAAGAAGTTCAGCCCGTGATCGTTGTAGACCATGATGGCCACGTCGGGCTGCACACGCTCGAGCCACTCGCGCACTGGCGGATAGCCGTTGAAAAACGGCTGCCAGTACGGGTCGCCCTGCAATCCGCGTGCGATCGCATTGCCGATGGCCGGGATATGCGAACTGCAGATGCCGCCGACGATGCGTGCCATGTCAATTTCCCGCCGCTTTGAGTTTCGCTTTGAAGGCTTCGAGCGTCACGCCGGTTTGCTGCGCGCCAATGTCCTGCACACCGAGACCGAAGATGCCCGCGAGTTTCGCGAGGTAGTAGACGTTGCCGCCGGCGGAGAGTAGCGCGAGTACGTTACGTTCGCGGACCGCGTCGCGTTGCGCTGGGCTCAAGCCGAACTTCGCGCAGTATGCATCCTCGTCGCGCACGAACTCGGTCCGATTCGCCGCGTCGTTAAACGAGTAACACATCTTGTTTAACGCATAACCCTTCTGCGCGAGCTTGCCGTCATACGGGTAAGTGCCAGGGATGTCGTCGACGTTCGCGGGTTTCGCGGCCATGCGGAGTCTCGAATGCAAAAGATGGCCGTCACTGTAGCCGTGCCGGGCGCCGCCGACAGGTGTGGAATCTACTTACCGGGCCGCTTCGCGAGATTTAGCGCGGCTTCAGGCTGCGTCGGTACTCTTGGCCCCGATCGACGTAGTGCTGGGCGCTCACTTCTAGCGCACGGCACTCCTCGTCGGTCAGTTCGCGTAGGCGGCGTGCGGGGGCGCCGATGATCAGTGACCGATCCGCGAACACCTTGCGCTCGGTGATGAGTGCACCCGCGCCGACCAGGCAATACTTACCGATCACCGCGTGACTCAGGATCACTGAGCCGATGCCGATCAGGCTGTTGTCGCCGACTGTGCAGCCGTGCACGGTGGCGCCGTGGCCGATCGTGACGTCGTTGCCGACGGTGCACGCGGCGTCTTCGTCGACGTGCAGCACGGCAGTGTCCTGCACGTTGCTGCGATC